>CAVRJJ010000002.1:0-89350 GCA_963721685.1 uncultured bacterium | reverse complement strand
GAGTACTTGATGAAACTGGGATTTATGGGATTAGGGAAAATGGGCCAGCCTATGGTTGGGCGGCTCCTGCAGGCCGGACACGAGGTAGTTGTCCGGGATATGCAGCCGGAAGCGGTTAAAGCAGTCGTTGAGCGGGGAGCGGTGGCCGCCGCGGATGTAACGGATATGCTTGGCCAGCTTGATCCGGCAATTATTTGGCTGATGATCCCTGCCGATTTTGTTGATTCTCAGCTCGACGAGCTTCTTCAGCAGGTAAAGGAAGGGAGCATTATCATTGATGGCGGCAACTCTAACTTCAACCTAACCCTTGAACGCGCCACGCGGGCCGCGGCAAAAGGGGTGAAGTACGTGGATGCCGGTACCAGCGGAGGCGTGCTTGGAGGCGATCAGGGCTATTGCTTGATGGTTGGAGGTGATAATGACGCCATTGCCACCTTAATGCCCCTCTTTGAAGCTCTAGCCTGTCCTGGGGGCTTTCTCCATGTTGGCCCCCCTGGCTCCGGCCATTATGTAAAGATGGTGCACAATGGCATTGAATACGGCGCTATGCAAGCCTTGGCCGAAGGCTATCATTTACTGAAAGAAGGCCAGTTTAATGGCCTGAACCTGGCAGCCATCGGTGAACTCTGGCAGCATGGCAGCATTAACGAATCGTTGCTGAATCGGTTAACCGCCAAAGCGCTAAAAGAGAACCCGGAGATGGATGGGATTAGCGGTTACGTGGCAAGTTCCGGAGAAGGTGACTGGGCGGCTAAGACCGCTCAAGACAAAGGTATTCCGGTACCAGCGCTTGAGGCTGCCTTAGCCGTGCGAACAGCTTCTCAGGCGGGCGAAGTTAACTTTGGCACCAAAGTTCTGGCAGCCCAGCGTAACCAATTCGGCGGCCATGCGGTTAATAAGTAGCATGTCATGAAGAGCCTTGCCCGCAGATTAACCGCAAATTTCTGGTTTATTCCCGGTATGATTGTGCTGGTGGCCCTAGCCGCTTCGGCCGCGATTGTCTGGGCCCGCACCAACCAGTTGCCCGGCTCGGTTTCCCATAACCAGCACTTTACGTACGAATGTGAAAAGAGCCAACCAACCAGTATGGCCTGCGAACAACAATATTATGCGGAGATCGTAAAGACCAAAAATGTGGCAGCTGCCTTTACCGATCTCAAAAAAGCCTATGTCACAGAGCCTACCGTTAAAGCAAACTGCCACCAGTTAACTCACGCCATCGGCAGATCTGCCGGAGAGAAGACTAAGGGGGTAGAGGAGGCTTTCGCCGAAGGTGATAACTTCTGTTGGTCGGGTTATTATCATGGCGTCATGGAGTTGATGGCAAAAAAGGTTGGGACGAAGAATATTGAAGAAAAAATTACAACAATATGTGCTAAAATAGCGGAAAAACAGAAGTACTCTTTCAGCCATTATAATTGCGTGCATGGATTGGGGCATGGTGTGATGGCAATAAACAGCAATGAGCTTTACGATGCGCTGGAAAAATGCGACGAGTTTACCGATAGCTGGGAGGCATCTTCTTGCCACGGCGGCGCGTTCATGGAAAACATTATGGCCAGCCTTAATGTTGGAAATTCATCTAAATACCTTAAAAACGACCAACCTCTTTACCCCTGCACGGCAGTTGATGAGCGCTACAAGCAGTCTTGTTACATGATGCAGACATCCCAGGCCCTGAAAGTATTAAACTATGACTACGCTAAGGTTTTTGAATTATGCAGCACCATTGGTAGCTATGCCCCTACTTGTTTTCAAAGCCTTGGACGCGATGCTTCTGGAAACAGCATTAGCGATTTGAGACAGACCCATGATACCTGCTTAATAGGTAAAACGGAGGAGGGTCGAGCCAACTGTATAACCGGTGCTGTGAAAGATTTTATTTCTTATTATAACGACAATGTAAAAGCTACCCAACTGTGTGAGTCCTTTGAACCCAAATTACGTGATCATTGCAACGACACTAGGGCTGCATTCAACAAAACCCAATAATGAAGCGAATTGCCCTTATAACTTTGAGTTTAGCAGTAGGCCTGGTTATGATCACGGCGGCACTGCTTTATACGCCTACCAAGGAAAGCGACAAAGGGTTAACGGTAAGTACGGCGCAGCTAGCGCAGCGGGACGGCATTAACGGCCACGCGTGCTGGGTGGCGGTTGAAGGTAAGGTTTACGCGATCAGCGGCTTCTCCCAGTGGCAGATGGGTCGGCACCTTCCATCCAACGGTAAGGCTACCTGCGGGCGCGACCTTTCAAACGTTATGCCGGAATCACCTCACGGAAAATCCGTACTACAGCTCTTAAAAGTGGTAGGCCGCTATCGTCCTTAACTATGGTTAAGGCAGGATGGTGAAGGTCTGGAGATTGGTCTTGGTTTGGCCGACATAAGTAGTGGTAGCTGTGGCCGTCCACTGGCCGGGTGATAATCCCAGCAGGTTAGCGTTCCATACAAACTCGGCTCCGCCATATTCATCGAGAGTCTTTTGACCGAGGGAGATGGTTTGCCCGCCCGGCCCGGTCAGGGTCACGCTGCACAGCGCGCCGGGAATTCCCATACACGTGCTATCCATAAGGCTGCCGGTTTCCAAGGCGGGGCTGGAGAGGCTTGACGTGGTTTTGCTTAAGAGCTGGCCAAAGGGAGGAGGGATGGTGACAGCGGCAATCGCACCTCCGGCTTGGGCCAGCCCGTAGCCTTGGCGCAGGGTGAAATACTGTCCGCTCATTGAAGGCAGTTTAGCCGCGGATCTTGTAATCAGCGCGCTTATGGTGGCCGGGCTGGCACCAGGATGCTGCTGTACCATCAAAGCCGCCATTCCGGCCACAATTGGGGTTGAAAGGGAAGTTCCAGCGTATGAACAGGTATAGGCGCTGGTTTGGTTGGCGGCGGTATAGGCGGTTGAGCAAACATCGCCCGCTGTTCCCGGTGCCAGCACGTCGAGATTGGCCCCATAGCTGGAAAAGCTGGCGGTGTTGTTGGCGCTGTCGCTCGCTCCAACTGCCAGTACTTCGGGGTACTGGGCCGGATAAGTCATGCAGTTGCAGCCGTCATTGCCGGCCGCGGCAATCACGACCACGCCTAAAGAAATCGCGTAAGCAATTTGTTGGTGCAGGTAGGGGTCATCAGTGGTAGATCCCAGGCTAAGGCTAATGATATTTGCGCCATTATCCGCCGCGTAGCGAACCGCCGCCCCTACTTGGTTTGTGTAGCCCACCCCGTTGTCATCTAGGGCCTGAAGCGGCATGATCCGCGCGTTAGGATTAAGGATGCTGGCCAAGCCGGCCGTTATCGTCCCGTGGGTCACCGCCTGCTCCCGAGGGATTGGTGGAGCCGGCCCGCGGATCATTGTCGTTGTGGATAAAATCCCAGCCCTGCCAATCACCGGGATAACCGTTGGCATCAGTATCGGAAAGGCCATTGTTTTCGAATGCATTGCGGTGCCATCGGTTTTTCAAAGAATCATGGTTCAATGCGAAACCGGTATCGATCACAGCGATAACCGGCGCGCCATTGGTATTGGCAAAGGTTTGCCAAGCAGTGGCAGCGCTTATACGGCTTAAAAAAGGCTGGTTTGCATAGAGAGGGCCGGTGGGGGTGAGCAGCGCCCGGTAGACATGCTGCGTCCTCTCGGCGCTGTCGGAAGCTGTTGCAAAGGTTTGCGGAGAAGGTAGTGTTTTTGCCGATAGAGCACTTATTACCGGCGGACTGGCAGGATTTTCGGGTTGGCTGGCGGGGACAATTGAGGAGGTTATAGCTGGCCGTGAGGTTAGGGGGTAGGAGGGAAAAGGCTTTTGCAAAGCGGGCATTGGCGTAAGGGTAATGAGGAGCAGGCTTGCGCAGGATGCAAAAGCTATTAAGCGATATAAGGGGGAGTGCTGTGATTTCATGTTTTTGTTTTTCTTTTTTGCTGAGATGAGCTCAGAACGCTTATGCTTAAATAGTAGCGCCTCTGCCTTATTAAGGCAAGCGGAATTAGCCGTGAGAGGCTTGATTTAACCTTCAGCGGAATTTATGATACACGAGAAGCAGAAAGCAATATGGTTATCAGTTTTCAAGACAACTATGCAGACAGGACGCCCCTGGATTACAATGTTCCTATGACTGCTACAGCGGCACAACTTCGCCGCGCTCAACTCCGCGATCTCATTCAACTGCGGAAATTATTTGTTCATGCCTTAAAAACTGACTTTGACTACTTTCCTTCTGCCTATATTAGCCAAGTAAACCAGCAGCACTCATTACCTCGCTTAACCGCCTCATTGTTTAAAAAACAACGGATTATATTGCTAGCGGTTAATGGGAAAAAAGTGATTGGGTACATGGTAGGTAGCGCACATCCAGATGGGGTGGGGGAATTGTATTGGCTCTACGTGCATCCCACCCAGCGGCGCCAACGTCTGGGGAGCAAGTTATTACAACAGGCATTGGCGGAACTTGAGCAGCAGGGAATGCATACCATCCGGTTAATGACCCACCAGTTTGAGCAGTATTACGCGAAGTTTGGTTTCCAGACGGCGGGGACTTACCGCATTGAAAATCTTGAAGTTACTATTATGCAGCGTAAGGTGGAGGGGCAAGCAGGTGGCTAGGCGTTCTCGGCCAAGGCGCCGCTTCCGTGTTAACTTCTTCCTTTCCTTTTGGCTGTTGCTGCTGGGACTTATTTTGATTCAGGTATACCAGTATTTAATGGGGAGTACGCAGTTGCCGCGTATATCGTCACCCCTGCCCAAGCCACCGGGGGCGGGGACACTGTTAGAGGTAGTAGAAACCCGTCATTTTACGGCTGCTGAAGTTACCGCCACAGCCCGCCAAAATTATGGGACGGCTTTTCCGGCTAGCAGCCAAGGTGCTACCCGCGTTCTGGTGCGCTATCGCAGTACCGGCCAAGACGACAAGCTTATTCCGGTCTATGGCCGCGCTTATATTCCCGATCAAGCGAGCAACGCTCCGGTGGTTGCTATGGCTCCCGGTACTACCGGAATCGGTGATGGCTGCGCGGCGAGCCTGGAGCAACCAAAGACGCACAATTGGGCGAACTACGAATCGCATATGATGGCCTACGCCAGCCGGGGCTATGCCGGCATGATCACTGATTACGAAGGAATGCGTGATCCGGAGCGCATTCATCACTATATGGTTGGTAAGCTTGAGGGTCAGGCATTACTCGATGGGGTCCGGGTTTTAAGGCGTCTCCCTCAAGCCGGACAGGTAAATACCAAGCAAGTCTTTACGGCCGGGTATTCCCAGGGTGGCCACAGCGCATATTGGGCTGATAAGATTGCTGGCGAATACGCGCCGGACATAGGCCTCGTTGGGGTTATCGGGTGGAGTCCAGTCATGGATGTAGCCGATACCTTAAAGGGTGTTACCGCCGGCTCAACGCTGAGCTGGTTCGGCCCCTATGTACTGACAAGCTACAGTGACTACTACGGTCGTAACTATAATATCGCGAACATCCTGCTGCCCCGGTGGCAAACCAACTTAACAGCTGACGTTGCTGGTCACTGCATCGACACTAACCTGACATTTTGGGGGATTGATCCCGCCAAAGTATTTACCCCCCAGTTTTTAGCCGACTTGCGCGCCGGTACCTTGCCCCCGGAGCGCTACGGATTACTGCAAAGCGACTTAGAAGCCAACCAGGTTGCCGGGGTCACCTCAACTACACCAAAGTTGATCAACCAGGGAATGCGCGATAATGTTGTCCTGCCATCACAACAGCAGCCGGCAATTACGCGGCTGTGCTCCGGCAAAAAGGCGCCGGTCTTGCTTAGGCCTTACGTCAACGCCAATCATTATACCGTTATGCGGGATAGCTTTAGCGATACCATCAACTGGATGCAGCAAGTCCGCTCAAACCAGCAAGTGCCTAGCAGTTGCGGCTAGTTCGCTGCTAAGCTTTTAATCTCTTCAATGGTAGTTGTACCTTCCAGCACCTTATGGATGCCGTCTTCAAGCAAGGTAACCATGCCGCCGGTAATCGCTTGGGCCTCAAGGTCCTGGGCCGTGGTTTTGCCGCTGGCGGTCATCAGCTTTTCAATGTCGGGTGTGATAGGCATCATTTCAATTATGGCGACACGGCCCTTATAGCCCAAGCCGTGGCAGGCGGCGCAACCTTTACCCCGCTTTAATGTCATTTTTTTGCCAAGAACCGGCCGTCGGTCGGCCGGAAGTTCTTCAACGGCTGCTTTAAGAATATCCTTTTCTTCCGCGGTAGGTTCGGTTTCAGTAATACAGTTAGTGCATATTCTCCGGACTAAGCGTTGGGCAATGATCAGCCTGATTGCTGAGGCAAACAGCGGATTCTGCCCCAGCATATCTAGCATGCGGCTAATAGCTGCCGCGGCATTCGCGGCGTGGAAGGTAGAAAGTACTAAATGTCCTGTCAGCGCGGCTTGCAGCGCGGTTTTGGCGGTATCAATGTCACGGATTTCACCAATCATTACGACATTCGGGTCTTCACGCATGACCGCCCGCAGTTTCTCGGCAAACAGTTGCTGATCCTCGGTGCGCACCGGAATTTGGCTGATACCGGGCAAGTCATACTCAATAGGGTCCTCCAGTGTTGCGATTTTAATTTCCGGGTTATTGAGGCGATTAATCAGGGCGTAAAGGGTAGAAGTTTTGCCCGAGCCGGTGGGGCCAACTGTTAAGATCATGCCGCTTTGGTGGGAGGTTACGCTTTCGAGGCGTTTTATTTGTTTGTCGGTGAAGCCCATAGTTTCTAATTTTAGGTTAACGGTGGTGGTATTGAAGATCCGTACTACAATTTCCTCGCCATGAAAGGTTGGGATGGTCTCTAGGCGCATGTTTACCGTTTGATAAGCCGCCTGGTTATCCATAAGGTTAAAGCTAATGCGCCCGCTTTGGGGCTTATCCGAGCCCCAGGTAATTTCAGCTTTTGTCTGCAGATCGCTGAGAAAAACCTTGTAACTATCGGTTGCTACCGTAGTTATCGGGTGGAGGGTGCCGTCAATACGGAAGCGGATACGGGCACTTTCGATACCTGGTTCAATATGGATATCCGACGTACCAAGCCAAAAGGCTAACTGGGCGATGTCCTCGAAGGCTTGCTTGGGCGCCGCCGCCGCCAGTTTTTTGCCAAAGGCCGCGAAGTCGCCTTCGCGCTCCTTGGCAAATTCCAGGTAAAATAGCTGGTTGGTAATTTCGTTATAGCCGCTTAAGGAAATAGTTTTAAAGGTCAGCTTGATGTCGGGCACCTTCTCTTGAAGCTCCGGAAGCCTACTCCTGTCGGTTTTTTCAGTTAGCCCAAGCTCGAGACTGTGCGGATTATAAGCGTGCAACGGCGCAACCCGGTATTCCGCTAAAAGTTCACGGGTTATGCCTTCCGGGAGGTTTATAGAAAGGGTGAGGTCCCGCGTATCGGCGTAGGGAATACCGCTAGTCGCGGCTGCTGAAGCCGCTGCCTGCTCGTCTTGTGAGCGCTTATCATCCATATCCTAACTGTAGCATATTAGCATAAGCAAAATGAGAGGTTATAGGTATGTCCGCCGGCCTAAGGCTAAACTCTCTTTCGGCTATGGAGCTTATGCTGAGGGCTTGCTACAATAATTCGGTATGAACGAAGAAATCACGATACACCAAAATGAGCTCGATAACTCACTTTACCAGCGCCAGTCATCGGGACATCATTGGCGTCGGGCCTTGAAGTGGCTGGGCGCAACAATCCTGGTTTTCGGTGGGCTTATCGCTTTATACGTAGCCTTTAATATAACTAAAATATCGGCTAACCCCTTTGGTTTCGGTAAGCTCGACGGTGAAAGCCAAGGGCGCGTTAATATTATGTTGTTAGGGGTAGGTGATCCAGGTCACGCTGGCGAGAGCCTCAGTGATACCAACCTATTAATCAGTATTGATACGAAAAGCAAAGCCGTGGCAATTATCAGTATTCCGCGTGACACCAGAGTCTGGATACCGGGCTACGGTTCTGGCAAAATCAACTTAGCCCATGCCAAGGGAGGTATTCCCACGGCCAGAGAAACTATCGAAACCAACCTTGGCGTGCCCGTTCATTATTATGTAAAAGCAAATTTCAGCGGTTTGCGGCAAGTGGTAGATGCGGTTGGGGGAATAGATGTAAATAACCCAACGGCTCTTGCCGATCTTGAATATCCTTGCGCTTCCAACCAATATAAGCGTTGCGGTTTTAAGCTGTCGGCGGGCAAGCACCATTTGGATGGCGCTACAGCCTTGCAGTATGTCCGCTGTCGCAAAGGGACTTGCGGTGATGATTTTGGCCGCGCGGCGCGCCAACAGGAGGTGATGCAGGCTATACGGCAAGAGGCCACTTCAGCCGGAACCATCGCTAATCCGATTGCCTTGGGGCGGCTAGTGGCAGCGGCCGGTGATAATATTGAAACCGATCTTAGTATTAATAATGTACTGAGACTCAATGAGCTTACCAAGCAAGTTCCGAAGAACGCTATTTACAACATTGTTTTCAGTATTCAGCCGGGGAAATTTTTAGCTACAGACGCGCGGGGATCGGGAGATTTGGTGCCAACCGGCGGGGATTTTGAAGAAATCCAGGATTTTGTCCAAAATGTGTTTAGCCGCGCGCCTTTATGGAGTGAGGCGCCAAAGCTGGTAATCCAAAACGGCACTACCACCGCGGGTCTCGGCGGGAAATTTAACCAGAAGCTCCGTCTTGACGGTAAAGATCTTGAGGTTTTAGCGGTAACCAATGCCCTTACAACCAACCATCCTGCTACCCAAATTATCGACTATAGCCGTGGCAAGAAACCTCATACAATAACCTACCTGGAGAGGCTGCTGAAAGTTAAGGCTACCATTCCTGCGTCTTCAACGGCCGCGAACGCGTCTGATGTTGTAATAATCCTTGGGAACGACTACGCGGCCACCCAAACTGCTCCGGTCGGCAGCTCTTCATCTGCTGGCAGCGGCACTTCACGATAGCTCTCATGCTACAATAAAGCCATGTTAGCATTAGCGTTTTTCCAATGGTGGTATGGGTTAGGCTGGCTGCGCTTATTTCGAGGTGTGGGCAGGTCATGTTCACGGCTTATGCGCACCTTATCGGTGGCGATTTTACTCCGAACTCTCTTTTCTCCTTGGAGACGCATCATTTCTTATGGCAACGACTCAATTATTGAAGGCTTGAAAGCCATGGTTGATAATACCGTTTCACGGGTGGTTGGTTTTTGGGTGCGGCTTATAGTGCTGCTAACAGCCGCCATTGGCTTAACTGCTACCGTGGTTGTGGGAGTTACCTTGCTACTCATTTGGCCGCTGCTACCGCCTCTAGCACTTGTACTCATAGGCAGGGGGTTGTGGCTGTGATAGCTACCCGCTACGACCACCACAGCTTTAGGGCTTTAAAAGCCCGGTTTCGGTTGCGGCTGGGCAAGCAAGCCTCGATTCTGGAGACCGGCCTTATGCTTATCTCGGCGCTCGGAGGGGTGTACCTTTTATTGCAGGGTTACCCTCTGGGATATAGCCTGCTGGGTACGGCCTTGCTGGTGTTGATATTTTATGTGTGGCACCGCTTCGACCTAAAGCGGCTGGAGCCGCCGCCTACGGCGTGGAAAACCCAACCGCTTCAGCTCGACTTGGTAGCCGAGCAGGTTTTATTGTCGCGCTTAAAGCCTGGCTTAAGTGCCGAGCAGCTGTGGTTGGCGGCGTGCCTTCAGTGGGAGGGGGTGTTCGTGCTTCAACGACTTGGCATCCCGGCTACTGTGGTAGGTGACGTGTTGCAAAAAACTAACACGACGAGTGATCAACTCTGGGAGGCCGCTGTCGAATTGGCCCGAGCCGACAGTTCAACCGAGCTAGACAGCGCGGCAGTAGTCGCCGCCGCTCTAATAGCCGTCCCCGAGGTTGCCCCGGTCTTAGCCCATCTGAAATTAAAGCCGGACCAGGTTACTTCGGTGCTTTCATGGCAGCAGCGGGCTAAGCGTACCATTAAGGGTCTCGGCCAATCTCCCTATTTTGGTGGCATTGGCCGCGATTGGGCCAGCGGCTACACGCCTTTACTAAGCCGTTTTGCTACCAATCTTAGCCGGGACATTGAGCATGGCTATTATCGAACGGTTCCAAATCTGCACGAACCAATCTTGCATCATCTGGTTGAGCTGCTTAATCAGCGCAAGCCAGTCGCGTTAGTGGGCGGCGTTGGCAGCGGTAAGACCGCCTTAATCTATACCTTAGCTGAACGGATCCTTAAGGCCGACGGGGTAGAAGGACTTAAATACTTCCAGGTGATGTCCTTGCAGGCCAGCCAGATGATTGCCTCAGGGGTAGAGTTGGAAGACCTTATATTACGCTTACTGGGTGAAGCGGCAGCGGCGCGCAATACTATAATATTTCTTGATGAGGCGGAGTTGTTTTTAAACGAAGGCCACGGATCGGTTGATATTACGCAGATCTTACTGCCCATTCTGCAAAATTGCAGTGTCCCGCTTATTTTGGCAATGAGCGACCATGACTGGCAGGGCATTTCCGCCCGTAACCCCGGTTTTACCGGCCAACTGCAGCGCTTAGTAATTAGTGAGCCAAGCGAGAACGAGGTTGTCGGGGTGGTCCAGGACGCGGCTATCGGGATTGAGCATCACGCGGGCGCGGTGGTTCAACACTTGGCGGTACTTGAGGCGGTGCGGCTGGCAGGGCGTTATCTACCGGAGCTGGCATTTCCGGGAAAAGCCATTACCGTGCTGGAATCAGCTTCCTCTTATGTGCAGCAAGGATTAATAACCGCGGACTCGGTGCAGCAAGCGGTAGAAGCTAGTACCGGAGCCAAGCTGACCGGCACAAGCGATCCCGAACGCCAACAGCTCTTGAACCTGGAAGAAGAGATTCATCGCCGCATGGTAAACCAGGTACGCGCGGTTAAGGTGGTGGCGGATGCTTTGAGGCGCGCCCGGGCTGGTGTAGGCAGTGCCCGCCGTCCGGTAGGCAGCTTCTTGTTTCTCGGCCCTACGGGCGTTGGTAAGACCGAGTTAGCCAAAGCCTTAGCCGTATGCTACTTCGGGGGCGAAGAAGCGATGGTACGCCTTGATATGAGCGAATACCAGCAATCCAGTGACCTTAATCGTCTGTTATCGTCTTTCAGCGGCTCGCAAGCCGGGCAAACCTTGATATCTGGGGTGCGCCAGCGTCCGTCAACCGTCATCCTGCTTGATGAAATCGAAAAAAGCCATCCGGACATTCTTAATCTGTTGCTTCAGTTGCTTGATGAAGGGCAGTTAACTGATAGCGACGGCCGCCCGGCCTCCTTTAAAGATGCGATTATTATCTGCACATCAAATGCCGGCGCCGATGAAATTCGGGAGCGCGTGGCGGCTGGCCAACAGCTGGAAAATTTTGAAGGCAGCATTACCGACCGCTTAATCAAAGAACACACCTTTAAGCCGGAGCTTTTAAACCGTTTTGACGAGATTGTGGTCTTTCGTCCCCTGACGAAGCCGGAATTACGACAAGTGGTTGAGCTCATGCTCAAAGAAGTGAACGCCTCGCTTAAGACCCAAAACATCGTGGTTAGCTTAACTCCGGCCGCCATCGACTGGCTGGTTGAACACGGCTACGACCCTCAATTAGGGGCGCGTCCGCTCAGGCGGGTCGTTCAGCGGTCGGTAGAGAATGTGTTGGCCAATAGCATTCTTAGCGGCAACCTTGAGGCTGGCGCTAAGAAGACCCTTGACGTTGCCGACCTTGAGCCTGCGGCTGTGAAGCAATAAGTTTTTTTAAGCTGCGCCCGGTAATGGAGGGACTCAATAAGGGCAATATGCGGTTGTTCGATAAGCATAAAAATAACGGCTTTGTTAAGCCGTTATTTTTGTGTATATCACTTGATTTTTGTTTTGAGTACTTATTGTGTTCAAGTACCTAGTTACAGATTAGCTGAAGGGTAAATACCCTGTCAATACCAATTTTCAAAAAACTTTATAAATTGTTCACATTTTTTACAAATATCCCAATGTTTTGCTTGGAAGGGGGGAGTACACTCATAAGCGTAATACTAACAAAGCTCGTTAAAGGACGTCCATGAAAATTACTAAGTACCCGCAGTCATGCTTAAAGCTTGAGTCCGAAAATCGGTCATTACTCATTGACCTTGGTACGCTTGCCACGGCAGCCTACAGCCTTAATGATTTTGGCGACATTGATGCCGTCTTGTTTACCCATAGCCATCCTGATCACTTTGATGCCCATATGTTGCCCGAACTGCTTAACCGGGGAATTACCTGTTATGGGAATGCTGATGTGAACCGCGCGGCCAACGGCCACGCCATTGAGGTTATAGAGAACGGGGAAGAACTGCTGATAGCTGATTTTACGGTAAAGGCGCTGCATCTGGAGCACTGCATTATGGTAGATGGCTCAAAGGGGGTGCCAAATACCGCCTATCTGATTAATAAGACTATTCTTCTCCCGGGCGACAGTGTGGAAGATCCGGGTTTTCAGTGTAAAGTTGTGGCGGTTCCCATTTTCGGGCCTGATATTAGTTTTCACGATGCGTACCGCTTCATACAGACTATCGGGGCGCGCGAGGCGGTTCTGGTTCATTATGATAGGGCTGGCATGAACCCTAAAACCTTTAGCCTTCTTGGAGGAGCAACGGCCGGGGCTACCGTCCACGCATTGGATAACGGTACATCGGTAGAGCTTAGTTTAAGCTAACGTTAAGCCTTAATTTGGCGTTTAGCTTCCCGTTCTTGGGTTCGCCGTTTGATGGTTTCGCGCTTATCATATTTGCGCTTGCTCCGTCCAACGCCAATTTCCAGCTTTACCAGGTTACGCTCTTCAAGCAGGGCCAGTGCAACCAGTTGGTATCCATTATGTTTTTTAGCAGCCAGCTCGGTTAGCTGCTTGCGGTGGAGCAGTAATTTACGGCTTCGGGTGGGATCTAGTGCCGAACGGTTCCCGGCCAGGTTATAAGGAGTGATATGGGCGTTGTGGAGCCACGCTTCGTTATCTTTAATGACCACAAAGCTCCCTTTTAAGCTTACGTTACCGCGTTTTGAGCTCTTAACCTCGGCGCCAGACAGCACAAGCCCGCCTATCAGTTTATCTTCTATCTGATAGTCGTAGGTAGCGCGCCGGTTTTTAGCTAATAGCTTCATACAGGCATTATACAGCTGATAGTACCCTGTTATACTAGGCTAATGATTACTGATGCCAGAAATGCTGTTCAGGCAGCCATAACTCAGCAATATAGCATAGATGATATAATCGTTGATATTACCTACCCAGAGCCAAAATTTGGCGATTTTTCAACTAATATTGCCTTTAAGCTAGCGGGCCGGCTGAAAAAGTCGCCCCAGGCCATAGCCGGAGAATTGGCTGGTACTATTTTGGGCGGTTCCCGCGGCACAATAGCCGAAGCAGAGGCCGCGGCGGGGTTTCTCAATCTGCGGATGAGCAACCATTTTTGGGTGGAGCAGCTCCATGGTATCAACCCCGCCTACGGCAGTAGTGATCTGGGGAAGGGGAAAAAAGTTGAGGTTGAGTTTATTTCCGCCAACCCAACCGGGCCAACCACTATCGGAAACGCCCGGGGCGGATATATTGGTGATACCCTGGCAAATGTTCTCTCTCGCAGCGGATACGAGGTAACCCGTGAATATTATTTTAATAACGCCGGAACCCAAATCAGCAAGCTGGTTGAATCGGTGAAAGTAGCCGGTGGCTTAATTAGCGCCGAAAACCTGCAGTACAAAGGGGGCTACATTAATCAGCTGGCCGAGGAGTTCGCGGATGAGCTAGCCACCGAATCGGACCAGGAGTTGGGGGAGCGGTTTACCCAAGCCATTTTAAAGCGCTGGATTGAGCCCGCCATTGATAAGATGGGCATCAAGTTTGATAGCTGGTTTAACGAACGTGATCTTGTGGTAGGCGGCCAGCTCCAGAAGACTCTTGAAGCGTTGCGCCAGCAGGACCTCGTGTATGACAGCGATGGGGCGCTGTGGCTTGATACGGCAAAGCTGGGGCTATCACGCGAGGCGAGGGTGCTGGTAAAGAGTAACGGCGACCCCACCTATTTAGCGCCGGATATCGCGTTCCACGATGACCTGTTTGGACGCCGCCAGTTTGACCATGCTATCAAGGTTCTCGGAGCCGACCATATCGACCAGTTTCCGTCGGTAAAAGCCGCCTTAATCGCCTTACATCCGGATAAACGGATGGATGCCGTGGTTATGCAGTGGTTCCGCTTGCTGAAAGACGGTAAAGAGGTCAAAATCAGCAAGCGATTGGGCCAGTTTGTTACCGTTGAGGAGCTTATTGATGATGTTGGTACCGATGTCGCCCGCTTTATGACGCTTATGCGCTCAGCCGATAGCGGGATGGATTTTGACCTTGACCTGGCAAAGGAGCAATCGCAAAAAAACCCGCTCTTTTACCTGATGTATTCCTATGCCCGAGCCAACTCCATCCTGGAACAGGCTTCCGGCCGCGGATTAACGCCCATTAGCACAATTGCCGAGCTTTCAAAACATGAAGTGGCGCTTGTCAGACAGATGGCAAAATTCCCAGGGCTGGTCGCTGAAATCGCGGCCAACTACGAGGTGCACCATTTAACTTTTTATGGCATTGAAACGGCTAAATTGTTTCATGACCTGTATGAAAGCGAGAGGATTATTGATCTTGATAAGGCTAAAGCTTGCCGCCGCCTCTATGTCATTAAGCAGTACATTGTGTTTGTGGAGGCATACTGCAAGGTTATGGGGATTGCGCCAGTAAAACGGATGGAGCGCCAATCCGAAACCGCCTGATATACTGGTAAGATATGGATCTGAGCGAATTAAATCCCGAGCAGCTGCGCGCTGTTAATCATGGCACGGGACCCGCTCTGGTAGTAGCTGGGGCGGGGACTGGGAAAACCCGGGTTATTACCCATCGGATCGCGCGGCTGATTGAATCGGGAGCGGCCCGTCCCCATCAGATTTTAGCGCTTACATTTACCGAGAAAGCCGCGCGCGAGATGGCGGAGCGGCTGTATGATCTGGTTGGCTGGGAGTCTTACCAAGTTGCGGTGCTTACGTTTAACGCTTTCGGGGCGGAACTGTTGGGCGCTTACGCCAGCCATATCGGTCGCTCTACCCGCGGCGGGTTAATTAATGATACCCAAAAGGCCTTGTTAATCCAGCAGCATTTAAACAGGGTAAACCTTTCTTATTACGGGCCCCATGCCAATCTCTTCGAATTTCTGGAAGCTGTGGTTAACTACCTTGGACGCCTGCAGAATGGAGGGATTTCCGCTCTTGACTACGATTCATACGCGGCCGGGCTAAAACCGAGCGCCGGCAATCTTCATCCCCAGGACATAGCTGAGCAGCGTGACTTAGCGAGTATTTATACCCTCTATGAAGCCGTAAAGGCGGAAACCGGTACCTATGATTTTAACGATCAGCTGGCAATTCCGTTGCAAATTTTGCAACAAAAACCAAATATTTCCCAGCGTTTAGCCATCCGTTACTCCTATGTCTTGGTGGATGAGTACCAGGATACGAATCGGTTGCAGGATGAACTTTTACGGGCATTTGTACCGCCTGAAGGGAATTTATTCGCGGTGGGTGATGACGACCAGGCAATTTATGGGTTTCGCGGCGCCCAGATCAGTAATATTTTGGATTTCGCCAGTCATTTTAAGGTTAAGGAGCCACTGGCATTAATCCGTAACTATCGTTCCGGCCAGCAAATTTTGGACGCCGCCTACCGCTTAATTGTGCACAACAACCCTGAGCGGTTGGAAGCTAAGCTGGGATTAAACAAACGGCTTCAGGCCCAGCACCAGAACTCTGAGGTAGACTTTATTGGCTACACCACCTCCCGGGGTGAGCTGGATGGGGTTAGACAGGCCTTAGCGGAACGCGTTGCCTCAGGCGCCTCGCCCGACAGCTTGGCGGTTTTGTCTTCCACGCACGCCCCCTTGTCCCGGCTGGCAAAACTACTGCGTGCTCACGATATACCGTACGCCATGTCTACCCGGGTCAGCATTTTTGACCAACCAGAGCTGAACCAGTTGTGGTATCTCCTGCAATGGATTGGGCTAAAGGCTGATCCTGAAAGTATCGCCCATGTGATGTTAAGCCGTTTTATTGGATGGAAGCCTGACACTTATCGGGAACTTTTGGAAAAAAGCCGGTCCGGTATGGCCGAGATTGAAGATACGCTGCGGCGTGACTCTACCGCGGCAAGCCAAGCGGTTGCGGACAAATTGGATGCCTGGAGAAGTTGGGTCCCCCAGGTTCCGGTTAGTGTGCTAGCCTACCGCTTGGTGTTTGAAACCGAGGTTAAGGACCAGCTTTTGGCTGAAGCTAAACAAGATCCTTACCGGATTCAGCGCGTTTTTGAGGACCTTGGGCAGTTGTTGGCGCAGATGCAAGACTATGAGACCGTGGCTTCTGACCCGACCTTGATTGGCTATCTGGCTAGCTTCCCCAAGCCGCCTACGATTGAAGTTACCGAACCGACAGGTGATAGCGCCGGGGTGCAGCTGTTAACCATCCACGCCTCAAAAGGCTTGGAATTCAATACGGTTTTCCTTATCAACTGTACCCGGGCCAACTGGTCTAACCGCCAAGCCCAAGGGCTGGAAATACCGGGGGCTTTGCTGGGTCAAGCCGACTTACCGCCGGAGCATGAACTGCGCCGGTTAATGTATGTGGCGGCAACCCGAGCGCGGAAGTGCCTGATGGTAAGCGCCCCCACCACTACCGCCGGCGGGACCAGGCAAGCAACTTCGCCGTTGGTGGAAGAGTTGGTGGGCGCGGTTGATAGTGCAGCTTCCAAAGCATCGTCTACTCCCGCGGATGTGAAGGGGGCAATGCGCGGCCTACAACGATTTTACCCGCTTCAAGATAAGCAAGCTGATCGCTTGCCGTTTGAGTCAGCCGATGGATGGGTGGAGCTCAATGTCAGCGCGCTGGCCAGTTATGATTTTTGTCCCTATGATTTTTATCTGGAACAAGTGCTGGGAATCACTCAGCCCTATGGGCCCCAGCTGGCATTTGGGACAGTCGTGCATAAAATTATACAGGAGTATTACCAATCTGAGCTTCGCGGTGAAAAGCTTGATAAAGCCGAGTTGATGCACCGTCTAGAGGAAGGTTGGAACGGTCAGGGTTACCAAAACCGCCAGCAGGCTAATGCCGCCAAACAGATAGCTCAAGAAACAATTGAGAATTTTTTACAACGGGAACAGGAAAATGACAAAAATCATAATTTTGAGATAACTGCCTCCGAACTACCATTTACCCTGGAAATACCCGAAGCTAAGCTAAGGATCAAAGGCCGTATTGATGCGGTTTTCACAACACCTGAGGGAATTGAGCTTAAAGATTTTAAAACGGGGCGCAAAACCGACCCGGAAAGCCTTAGCCGGACCGCTAAAAACAGCTTACAGCTAAGAACCTACGCCTTGGCTTACCAAGAAATGACGGGAGTGGTTCCGGCGGCGGTTACTCTGGATTATGTGGTAACCGGAGTAAGCGGCAGTGCCACGCTTACTCCTCGAATACTAGCTAATCACCGCGCTAAGCTGAGTGAACTGGCCGCGGCTATACGGGAGCGGTCGTTTGCCCCCAAAGTATCTAATATTCATCAGTGCGCCGCGATCCGCTATTACGGCACCGGCGAAGAGGGTGAGCAACAGTTGGAGCGTGCCCGTGCGTGATGAGTATTGGTTGCAGCAGATCCTTGATGAAACCTGGGACAGGTATTTTAGCGAGGTCCCGCAAAATAATATTGTGCGCATCCAGTTTGGCCGCATTGCCAAGCGCCAGCTCGGCTCAATCCGGCTTGATCGGAGCGACCCTTCGGTTTCAATAATTACCATGAACGGATTGTTCCGTTCAGCGGAAATTCCGGAATTTGTAGTTATCGCTACGCTGGTTCATGAATTAATTCATTATGCCCATGGCTTTAACTCACCTTTAGAGCAGACGCACGCCCACCCCCATGCCGGGGGGATTATCCGGGCGGAGTACGCTGAACGCGGACTTGAGCATCTGTATTTACAACAAAAAAAGTGGCTTAAAACCTATTGGCCGGAAATAGTGGCTAAGCATTTTCGGCCCAGCAGGCCGAGAAGACGGCAGATTCGACCTGCTAAACCATTTTGGTTGTAATAACACTACATTAGGCTTTTTCAACTATCTGCGGGTGTCGCGTTAAGAGGTGCACCCGCGGTGCAACGTTAGCGAGCATGGCGGGGTGGTATCCTAGAAGCGGCAGGGCCTTCAGGCCTAACGATGTCCGGCCATTTCTTGAGTGCCTTCGGGTTTTTCGCTAGAATAACCAAGGTTAGCGGGGTGTGGCGCAGTTGGTAGCGCGCAGCATTCGGGTTGCTGAGGCCGGAGGTTCAAGTCCTCTCACCCCGACCAGCAGTTATTTTTTTACCGCTAGCCAAACCGAAAGCGTAACTGGTATAATAAACCCCTATGAACAGTGCCTGGAGGTGAAAGTGGCTGCCCAAGTTCGGACGCAGTTCGCGGCAAGAATTCTAATTGGCGTTGTACTGCTTTTGGCGGTAGCATTGCCTTTGCAGGTTTTGGCTGCCGCTGTTAGCCATGGTTACCGCGGCAGCTCGGAACTTGTTCCCGGAACGCTGGTAGCTCAATCCAAGGATGACCAGAGCCAAGTTGTCGCGGCAGATGCCACAATGTCTGACGCGCTGATTGGCATTGTGGTGGCAAACCGCAGCGCCAACCTGGAGGTAGCCAGCCCCAGCGATGAGCTACAGGTGGCCACCAGCGGCAAGACCACCGCTATCGTTTCAGATTTAGGCGGTCGGGTGAAAGCCGGAGACTTAATTGCCGCTTCGCCCATCAAGGGGGTAGGCATGAAGGCCGTAGCCGAGGGTAAATGCATTGGGGTGGCCGAAGCCGACGCACCGGCGGTAGGTACCACCACAACCACCCTTACATCCCATGACGGCTCCAAGAAGACGGTTCAGATTTCAACGGTGCCGGTGGTGCTTGAAGTCGCTTACTTCGTTCCGCCAGTGAAAAAAACGCCTTATCCGATATTTTTACAGAAAATTGCCGATGTCATTGCCGGTAAGCCGGTAGCGATAATCCGGGTTCTGCTGGCGACGGGATTGCTTTTGGTCGCCTTGGCCATCGTTGGATTTATCTTATTTTCCGGGATTCGCAGTACCTTAATCGCCGTTGGCCGTAATCCGTTGGCTAAAGCCCACATCTTTCGCGCGCTTGCCCGAATTCTCGGCACGGGGCTGGTTATCTTGCTGGTTGCCTGCGGCGCCTCATATTTGGTGATTACGGGCTAAGGTCCAGGTAGTAATATATAGTTCGCGCGGGCGCTCAGGCGCGCATAAGCGTAACAGGTTTGCATCATACAGGCATAAGCGTTATGATTAATCGTAATGCGTGGAGTTATTTACACATCTGGAAAGCACAGAGGGTTTAACCGATGATGCCAAGGGATTCAATATCGCCCTCGTCTTCGGTTGATCCAGTCAACCTGGCCTCAGGAGTAGCGAGCAGCATTGCTACCCCCCAGCCGGTAACAAGCTTAAACCCGCTGGGGTCCGGGCCGGATGTGCCGCCATCGGGTCGGCATCATCGCTTTTTTGGCCATTCCGCTACCATTATTGCCGGAGTTATAACTCTTCTCATCTTTCTGGCAATAGCCGCTTTCGTGGTGCTCACCCAGGGCCGGGGAAGTGACGACCCGGCATCAAGCGCCTCAAGCTATAAAGTTACCAGCTTGTCGCTCGGTGAGTTCGCCCGTAACGGTGAGCTGAGCTTGGATAAAAGTCAACAGCTACAAATTAACGGGCAGCTGCGAATTAACGATTCGGCGGTGATAACCCCGGGCGAACAGCCGGCCGCGCCTATCGTAGGACAGCTCTATTTGTCCCAGGCCGACCGCCAGTTGTATTACTATAACGGCACCAGCTTCATTAATCTCGCCGATAACAGTCAGCGGGTTAATTCAATTGGCGGTTTAAGCGGCGATATCGCGGTAGGCAGCGGTTTAAGTGTAGCTGGCGGTGTGTTAAGTTCAACCGCTCCAACCAGCGCAGTGCTCAGCGTACAGGGCCAAACCGGCGCCCTGAGTTTTAGCGCCGGTGGGGGTATCGCGATTAATGGGTTAACCATCGCAAACACCGGCGTCACGGCATTAAGTGGGAGTCCCGGGCAAATCAGCGTTAATCAGTCCACCGGAAATATTGTACTAAGTCTGCCTCAAAGCATCGCCCCCAGCTCGTCGCCCACCTTTAACGGACTGAACCTGGGGACGGCCTTAGCGGTTGCCAGCGGAGGAACCGGGGTTAACAGTTTAACGGCCAATGGGGTATTGCTGGGCAACGGTTCCGGCCCTATCAGTACTGTCGCTGCTGCCGGACCGGGATTGTGCTTGGTAAGTACGGCTACCGCCCCGGTATTTGGCTCTTGCAGCGGTACGGCTTCGGTAACCAGCCTTAATGGCGTAAGCGGAGCGTTGGATATTGCCAACGCCACCGCGGTGGGCACAACTATTACGATTGATGATGCGACAACCACAACGAAAGGCATAGCCTCCTTCAGCGCAACTGATTTTCTTCTAGCAGGCGGGGCGGTCAGCCTAAATGTGGTGCCAATAGCTAAAGGTGGTACGAACGCTGCAACCGCTAGTGGGGCGCGCACCAACCTTGGCGCGGCCGCGAGTGGGCTAAACAGCGACATCACCTCCCTTACCGGGCTGACCGCCATTACCCCTGGAGCAGCCTTAGCGATTGGCTCAACCAGCCAAAGCCTTACCTTGCAGGGAAACGCCGCGACCTCCCTGAGTGCCCGGTCCGGAGCCTTTACCACAACATTTAACTTCATCCCGCCCACGGCAAACCGAACAATCTCCCTCCCCAACGATAGCGGCACTGTTTGTCTATCGACAAACAACTGTGGCTACGCGACAACCGGTTCTGGCGTGACAAGCGTGGAGGGCTTGGTTGGGGCCTTAACCATCAACAACAGTTCAGGTGTGGGGACGGCTATTACGATTGATAACGCTACAACCCTGGCTAAGGGAATCGCTTCCTTCAGCGCCACCGATTTCTCGGTTACCGCCGGAGCGGTGAGTTTGGGTACGGTCTCGTTGCTGAAAGGCGGCACAGGTGCCACCACGGCCTTAGGGGCGCGAACAAATTTGGGAGCTGCCGAGCTGGGGGCTAACGCCGATATAACCAGCTTAACCGCGCTTACCAGCATTAATCCCTCCGCGGCACTTACCGTGGGCAGTACCAGCCAGTCACTGACACTCCAGGGATTTGCGTCCACCACAACGCTGAGTGGGACAAGCGGAGTAAATAGTACAACGCTTAGCTTTGACGCCCCCACCGGCGTAAATAGCATAGTGATTCCCGACGCTTCCGGTTTAGTGGCGGTTTCGGCTTCAGGTGCAATTTCACTCAATGCTCTTGGGGACATAACCTGCTTAACCTGCCTTACCAGTGATGGTAGCGGCGGCGGATCCGGTGTAACCGATGTCAACGGCATTACCAATTCAGTGACTGTGCTGGCGGGCAGTGGGATTAATATTGTCAATGACGTGCCGGGTGGAACTATCACGATTGAATCAGCCGGCGGCGGCGTCGCCTCGGTTAATGGCATTAGCGGCATTATTACGCTCAATAATTCGAGCGCAATAAACGCAACTACCATCACTATTGATGACGCTTCTACATCAGCTAAAGGGATTGCCCAGTTTGATAGTGCTGATTTTAGTGTAACTGGCGGTGTGGTTAGCTTGGGCGCTGGCATAACTACCCAGGGGAACACCTTTAATGGCGATGGTGAGCTGGTCCAGCTCGATGCCAGCGGCGGCGCGGCCATAGCACCGGGGGAGTGCTTGATGTCTACAGTAACCGGGGCGGCCTTTGGTTCGTGTCCGGGGAGTAGCGGCCTATCTAGCGGTACTAGCCAAACGGCAGGTAATCTGGTTAAATTCGACACTATTACAAATACCTTAACCGATTCCATCGCTAGTGAATCGGGCGCAGTTTTAACCGTGGCGGGCACATTAGCCGCCGATGCCATTGTTGGCGATGGCTCAGACCTAACTGTTGGTACTTCAGGTGAAACACTCATCCTACAAGGATCCGATAACTCAACGTTTAGTGTCACAAATGGCTCTTTTTCTACAACACTAGGCTTTGCCACACCGACCGCCAACCAGTCAATCACATTGCCGGATGATAGTGGTGAGGTCTGTTTGGATAGCGGAAACTGTTTAAGCGCTGTGGCAGGTGTGCAGTCGGTTAACTTGGCAACTGGAGCGCTAACTCTGGCCGGTACGGCTGACCAGGTAAGCGTGGGGACCGTTGGCACTACCATTACGCTGTCATTGCCGCAAAATTTGGCAACTGGGTCTACACCAACGTTTGCTAGCGCCACGCTAGGGTTCTTGACCACCAATACCATTGCCCCAACCAGCAGCCTAACCATAGGCTCTACCAGTAACGGTGTCTCAGTGCAGGGAACAAGTATTAGCCTCAACTCCTACAGCGGTTTATTTTCATCCAACCTTATCTTCCAAAGCGCCGCCGGGAACGCCACGATTGTAATACCAAACCAGAGCGGGACGGTTGCCGTATCAGCGTCAGGTAACATCGCGCTTAGTAACGCCGGAAATATTACTTTTACGGGGACGCTGCCGGTTGCCAGTGGCGGCACAGGCGTTACGAGTTTTACCGCTAACGGCATCCTTTATGGCAATGGTAGTGGCCCGGTTAGCGTTACAACTCCGGGATCGGCAGGGCAGTGTTTGATTTCCAATGGGCCCAGTAGTAACCCCACCTTCCAGGGCTGTGCAAGCGGGACTGTTACTTCAAGCGGGGCGACCGCTAACTTTATTCCGTTGTTTTCCAACTCGCAAAATATAACTAACTCCATTCTCTCCCAAGACGGTGGCGCGACGACCCTAACCGTTAACGGAATAGCAACTATTACAGGTGCCTTAAATGTGGAGGCGGGGATTGATACCGACAACACCAATATTAATGCTGGCACTGGGACTATTACCGGTGTTGGCTCCGGATTAAGCGGGCTTAACGCCAGCAACCTGTCCACCGGAACAGTTAATAACAGTGTGCTCTCAAGCAGCGTAGCCCTACTGACACGCAATAGCCAAGTCTTTGCCGGGAACGACCAATTATTCCGTAACACAAGCGATTCCACCACCGCGTTCCAAATCCAAGACCAAGATAATAACCCACTGTTTATCGCCGATACCTCCAATATGACGGTGACTGTGGCTCAATTAGCGGTTTCAGGTAATTTAACGGTCAATGGGCACCTCATTACTGGCGGTGGCAGCCCCACTGGCACGGCCGCCGCAGCAGCGGGAACCACTGGGGCGTGCGTGGTTTCAGGGACAGATACCGCCGGCACGATTCAAATTACCCCCGGGGGGACAGGCATATCCAGCGGAGACCAATGTAGTGTCACCTTAAATACTGCCTTTGGCGCAGCACCAAAAATTGTATTTAGTCCTACCAATACAGTCAGCGCCAATATGTCTGCCCATATGAGTGCCACTACCACAACTCTCAATGTGACCTTCAATAGCGCTCCGGCTTCCGGCCAGTTGTATGAGTTTAACTACTTCGCACCGCAATAGTGAAGCGTGGTTGTATACATATATTATGCAATGGGACCGCAATCAAGAAAAAGCATTGACAAAGAGCTTATGCTTGCTGTATTCTTGTTTTAAGATCTAATAAATCCATCACTTTTAAGTATGAAGGAAAAAAACAAAATGAAAGTGCCAAGAAGAACAGCATTAACCCTGGGAGCGGCGGCCATAGTGTTTGCACCGTTGGCGGCATCGGCAGCCACCGCTACCACGGTTGTGAACGCGGTGATCGCCAGTTCGATCTCAACCTTTACAACCACCTCGCCCGTAACTATTAACCTAGCGCCTACGGCCAGCCCAGACCAAGTTTGTGCCAGCGATACGGTAACGGTTAGCACCAACGCCGCCAACGGGTATTCATTGTCGATTCAAGACAATAACGTAGCTCACACTACCGCCGCTATGAACACCCTGGCTAATGGAGCAAATACCCTGGCTAACGCCACTGCTACCTTTGCATCACCAGCAGCATTGCCCCTTAACTCCTGGGGATGGCGCGAAGATAGCCATGGTACCTTTGGTGCTGGTCCTACCACCACCACCGGCGCAGGTTGTACCGCGGCGACATTCTCATTAGTTCCTCAAAACGCCGCTCCTCAGTTGCTAAGCGCCCGGGCTACTGGCCCGTACGCGGGGAATACCCACACCGTGTGGTACAGTGCTAAGGCTGACAGTACCAAGCCGAACGGTACTTACACCGCTACGGTACTTTACACGGCCCTCGCCCTGTAAAGTAATTTATTCTCGGTAAGGCAAAAAAGCCCGGATAGCCGGGCTTTTTGTTAGGTTAATGCTTATGCTTGTGTTATGGTCTTATATAAGAAGTGAAGTGGCCTCTAATAATGAAAACGTCGAAAGGGTCATGAAATGAGAGTTCCTAGGAAAACCGTATTAACCTTAGGGGCAGCAGCTATCGTGCTTGCTCCTTTGGCTGCTTCGGCAGCCACCGCTACCACGGTTGTGAACGCGGTGATCGCCAGTTCGATTTCAACCTTTACAACCACCTCGCCCGTAACTATTAACCTAGCGCCTACGGCCAGCCCCGACCAAGTTTGCGCTAGTGATACAGTAACCGTTACCACCAATGCCGCCAATGGGTATTCGTTATCTATTCAAGACAACAATGTGGCTCACACCACAGCTGCCCAAAATACCTTGGCCAACGGTGCCAACACCCTGGCTAACGCCACTGCTACCTTTGCATCGCCAGCAGTATTACCAACCAATGCCTGGGGATGGCGCGAAGATAGCCATGGTTCCTTTGGGGCTGGCCCCACCTCAACTACCGGAGCCAACTGTACATCCCGTACCTTTTCTTTGGTTCCACAAAACGCCGCACCTCAGTTGCTAAGCGCCCGGGCTACTGGCCCGTACGCGGGGAATACCCACACCGTGTGGTACAGCGCTAAAGCTGATATCACTAAGCCCAACGGCACCTACACCGGTACCGTGCTTTATACCGCTCTTGCCCTATAAAATTTAATCCATAAAACGCACCGCCCTTAAGCGGTACGTTTTATTTAATCAATTCTTATGCTTGTGCTACTATCTTAGTAATGAGAGTAACGAAGTTTTTGTATCTGTTTCTGGCGCTGGTGCTGCTTGTGGTGCCTATGCAAGCACTGGCGGCTGAACTTGGTACCGGAGCGGCCGTTTCGCCTACCTATACCGAGCATAGCGTTAAGGCGGGGCAGAGGATTTCCGGTAAGCTAACGGTGAAAAATGACGGTACCGAACTAAGCGAATACACCACCAGCGCTGGCGGAGCCACCATAAAAAATGAAGAGTATGAGCGTAATTATGCCAACACCCCCAACCCGGAGCAGCTGGAAAGCTGGGTGCAGTTTGAAAAAACAACTTTTACGTTAAAACCGCAAGAGAGAACAAATATTGGATACACCATTACGGTGCCGCAAAATGCCGCCCCGGGCACCCACTATGCCGCGCTGTTTGTTTCCACTAAAGGTAAGCCCAATTCCATCGGAATCGCCAGCATCAAACGGGTAGGATCGCACCTTTACGTTACCGTTGACGGTGTCTTGGAAAGAGTAGGTAAGCTCGATAGCTTCAACGCCAAGATGTGGCAAAATGGGGCGCCCGTTGAAGCCAGCGTTCGCATGGTCAACACCGGTAATGTCCATTATTTTGCCGATGTAAAATACGTAATTACGGATTTTTTTGGGAACGAAAAATACCGTTTCAATAATAACCTCGTAGTTTTGCCAAATGCCCCTCGCAGGATTGCTTTAACGTGGGATAAGGCACCGGCTTTTGGATTCTTTAAGCTAGGCGGAACCGTGCATTACTTCGATAAGACGGAAAAGCTTCCAACCCGCCATGTGCTGGTTCTTTCTTCCACCGCCTTTCTGCTAATGCTTCTGGCTGTTGGTGCCTTAGGCGCGTACGCGTATTTCAGTAGGCCCAAAAATGTCCGGCGGCGTTAGTGCCGTCCGACGCTGGCTGCAGGCATTACTGGCTCTAGCCTTATTTGTTCCCAGCAGCCTACTTGCCGCTGGGGGTACCTCGATTATCAATGTAAATGTCTGTTCAACGCTGTTTGCGCCGGTTGGCATTACAACCAGCACTCCTACACCCACCGCTAGTGCAACGGCCAGTATCAGCGGTACCGCCCAGCCATTTGCCGACCTGGAAATTAAGGTGAATGGCTTCCCTGTGGCAAGCATGGTTGTAGCCGGTGATGGAAGTTATAGCGCGAATGTTCCATTGAGCGCCGGTAATAACCAGATTATGGCTCATGCCAGCGATAACTGTGGCAATGAAGCAGACAGCCCAACCATCACCATTGTGCGCAACGTAAACCCGCCTGGATCGCCAATCATTACCTCACCCGGCAATGGCGCTGTTGTGCAGACAGCTTCAATTGGGGTGAGCGGGACATCCGAACCCGGGGCGATAATCGCGCTGTTCCGGAATAACTTGCTGGTAGCCACCACCACGGTAGATATTAACGGTAACTTTAGCACCGCGGCGGGGCTTGCTCTTGGTTTAAATACCCTGTACGCGACTGCCGCCAACGCCGCGGGAGTTAGTGGTCCCAGCGCTCCCGTGGTAATCTCATATATCCCGCCGCCCTCATTGCCGCCGGTGATTACGCAGCCCCCGTATTCGCCTCCAGGTAGTACTATTTTGCCGGCTCCGTCACCTCCAACCATTATCGCTCCGTCATCAGGCAGCAGCACCTCGGAGGCGAGTACCGACGTTACCGTGGCGTCCGCCGCCGGATCTACCGTCCGCCTGTACCGCAACGGGGCAGAAGTAGCCTCAGGCATTACCCCGCCCGACGGCACGTTAACGCTGAATGTTGCCCTTGAAGCAGGGCCCAACACAATCTATGCCACAGCCACCCTGTTTAACCGAACCAGCGGACCCTCGTCTGATGTTATTGTAACGTTCCGACCGCCGCCGCCATTGCCGCCCAAAATCCTTAACCCCAAAGACCATACTACCGTTACCCGGCCTAATGTTACCGTGAGCGGTACGGCTACTCCAGGATTACTGGTGCGCATCCTTAGCAACGGGGAACAATTAGCCAAAGTCCTGGTTGCCAGCGACGGGACATTCTCGGTTTCGGTGATCCTTGAAGAGGGTAGCAACGCCTTGATTGCTACTGTTGAAACCGAAGCGGGGGAGAGTCTTTCCGTGCCCGTCAATGTCTTCTACAAAAATCCCAACGCGGGCATTGCCGGCGCGGCCCGCTTCCAGTGGAATAATATTGGGAACTTAGCCGGCGTGGTACTAGGAGTGGGATCGGTAATTGGTGAAACCTACGTTCGGGCCCTTAAGTCTACGGCGACATCAACCGTACTGACGGGCGTGGCACTGCTGGCCGCTATTTTTGCGACGTTAGTCACGCGGGGCCTAGTGGGCCTTGAAGAGCTTTGGCTGCTCGTACGCACGCTAGGGCGGCGGCTCATCATGGTCTTTAACAGCGGCCGTAAAGTAAAGGGGACGGTAATTAACCGCTTAACAGGCAAGCCTATTGCTTGGGCGCTGGTATATACCGAAGGAACGCGTCATTACGCGGTTAGTGGTTTTCGCGGCCGGTTTAAGCTTAAAGTAGCCGAAAAGCAGGTTATTGGGGCGAGGCATCCCGGGTATGCCATGGTGGCGGCTAGCGCTCCGGTCGCTAATGAAAACGCCGGTTTCGTTGTAGAAATGACCCCTCAGCCGGTGGTGCGTACCTGGGGACAGTGGATTATCGATCTAGATCTGGGGGTCTTGGGATGGGCGGTACTGGGATATGGATGGTCATTAAGCATTTACCTGGTGTTAAACCATTTTTCGGTAATAAACGCGCTTATATGCGCTACCCTTTCGCTGACGGTACTCTTAAGCTTGCACCTGCTGGTTTTTCAGCAACGCATAAAATGGGGGAGGGTGGTTGATTCCCACGGAACCGGTTACGCCGGGTTAAATGTGAACCTCCTGGCTAAAGGAAGCGAGCAGTTGGTCCAGTCGAGCCCCACGGCCTCGAACGGTAAATACACTTTATTCGCGGCACCGGGAGAATATAATATTGAGGTAGCCCTTCCGTCCGGCGAAAAACTGCGGCAGCCGGTAACCATAACGAAGCACGCGGCCTACTTTGGCTTTCATCTTCGTGCCTCCGCCGGGTAAAGGCGTGAGGGGTGGAAAGATTGCAGGCAAAGCGTTAGAATTATAAGAGATGTTGACGCGTGGGCACATACGAATAGCAGCTGTTATGGCACTTGCGGTTATACCAACCGCGGTTGGGGCGGGAGTATTAACAAGCCCTAGCTACCGGCTGGATCCGAACGTTGCTAATAATTTTGGAGGGCAAGGTAGCTCCACAAGCTATAAGCTAGTCGATTCCGGGGGTGAGGCGGCTGTCGGTTCGGGAACAAGTACCAGTTACAAGCTCACCCAAGGCTATGTTGCGCAGCTGGAGCAGGCGGTCCAGCTTACGCTTAGTACCGGCACCGTATCAATTCCTTCGGTTGTGCCTGGAACTTCCCAAAACGCCACGATACAGTCCACTGTCTATACCGACGCTCCAGGATACGACTTAGCGATTAACCAGAACAATAACCTTACCCACACCGACACTACTACCACCATCGCCGCCATTGCTGCCGCCATCGCCGCCCCGGCGTTGTGGGTTGAAGGAACAACCCAGGGGCTTGGCTTTACCATCACCTCCGGCACCAGTGTTGACATAAAATGGGGGACAAACCCTAATTACAAGTACGCCGCGATTCCAGGCGCCGCTACCACATTCCACACCAAGAACGGCTTTTCGGGCGGAGCTAGCGATGTCACCACCATGCAGTTTCGCCTCGATACTGCCAGCAGCCAGAAAGCCGGTAATTATACCAATAACGTGACCTTTACCGCCACCACCAAGCCATGATTAAGCGTCTTATTACCATTCTGGTGATCACTTTGGGCATCGGGGGTACTGGCACCGCGGCTGCCCCCGCGCCCATAGCCCTCAAGATAGCCCCCCTGCAGTATCAGGAATCGATTCCCCTGGGTACCAAAAAATCTGGGCATGTTGATGTCTCCAACCCCACCACCAGCACTTTAACGCTCAGATCGAGCGTGGAGGCATTCCAGCAGATTGATAATGACGGCAACTTAGCTTTTTCCCCGAGTGAAGCGTTGCGTGCCGGCATCACTACCGATGTTTCAGAATTTGAGCTTGGCCCGCGCGAAGCTATCCGGGTGGCATTTACCATCGACCCTAATAAGCTGCCGCGCGGCGGGGTCTACGGAGCCTTATTTTTTACTACCATGCCCGCTAAGTCGGGTGGAAGCGGAGCGCAGGTGGCGGCTTTGGCCAGGGTAGGCACCTTGTTTATTCTGGATATTGGCGGGGGCGGGACTAAGGATGGGCGGGTGAGCAGGATGCACCTGCCGTTTGTGGCTTTAGGGAATGGCATTGCCGGCAAAGTTGAGTATGAAAATACTGCCAGCGGTTCCCAGCCGATCGCGTTTAACCCTAAGCTCCAGCTAAAAACCGGCTTTTTCGGTAAGCCAGCCAGGGTGCGCGGGCCATTGGTGCTGCCACAAAATAGCCGCGTTATCCAAGTAGACAGGAAAGGGAGTTTCTTGGGCATTGTACCGGTCAAGGTTATTGATTCAACTACCAGCCCCAGCAAATCAAAAACCGCCTATGTCTTCGCGGTTACCGGCTATTGGCGGTTTGTGCTCGCGATGCTGCTCATTATGATCGCAACCTATTTTTATTGGCTTCGCAAAGGTAAAAAACGACACAAAAAATAACTGGAATCATTTGTTCGTCAATTATTAGCATAACTGGTTTGCAATAGGTAAGCATAAGAGGTAAAATTAAGCTACATCTTACTGTAACCCGTTACAGCTAGGTGTGAGGCAAATACAAAAGAGGACAATAGGCAATTTGAACGGTAACTACCAGAAGCAATCTTCAGGAAGTCATAATATTCCGTTACCAATGAACCCGACCCGGTCGGGTGCTTTGGGGTATCGAAAAAATGTGTTCATGCGGCTGCGTAAGCTTCTTTTAACCAAGAAACCGGCTATTGCTGCCATAGTTGTATTGATCTTAGGGCTAGCCGTTAGCGCCACGGTTCCGCTGTTGTCTCCGCCGGCCGACGCCGCTTCAACTATTCCCTACAAGATTAACTTCCAGGGTCGGCTCACCAACGCTGCCGGCAACACACTGGCTGATGGTTTGTATAACATCAAGTTTAGGATCATGAGTGCCCCGAGCGGAGGCACCAACCTGTTCCAGGAAGATTACACCAGGACCGGCACCGATAATCGGATTCAGGTGACCAACGGGTTGTTCTCCGTGCAGTTTGGCACCTTAACCTCGCTTTCCACCTTTGATTTCACCCAAATCTCACTCTACGTTGAAGTGGAGCTGCCCACTCCGGCCACCGCCACCTGCGCCACCAACGGCTGCGCGGTCTTTACCGAAGGGCCCTTCACCCCGCGCCAGCCAATCGCCGCTTCACCCTATGCCTTTAACGCCGATGAGCTTGACGGGGTAGATGGAGATCTCTACGCCCGGCGCGACGCCGCCAACACCTTCACTCTGGGTGACCAAGCTATTAACCGTACCAGCGCTACCGCCTTCCAAATTCAAAATACCTCTGGTGCTGGCAATCTCTTTATCGCCGATACTACCAACACCAAAATTGGGATCGGCGTGGTACCACTTTCAGGTGGTGACATTCTTCAGGTAACCGGCAGCGTCAATGCCAGCGTCAGCTTAAAAGCCGGTGCCAACACCTCACTTTCTACAACAGCTTTGACCATTGGGGGTACGAGCGTATGTACTTCAACAGGTTGTACTGCTGCAGCTAGCTCTGGCAGCTATATCCAGAACCAAAACGCCAGTCCGCAGACATCCGCGAGCTTTAATATCGACGGCACAGGAAGGGCGGCCACTTTTAACGCGACTACCGGAATTAACACTGGCGCTTCAGCTGGTACGCAGCGCATTGATGCTTCAGGAAATCTTTTAAACATTGCCAATATTACAACAACTAATTCATTCACCACCAACTTAACGCGTACAATGCCAACTGTTGTCGGGACTGAAGTCGACATTGGGACCTATGCGCTGTCAAACGGAGCCGGAAGCTTTGAAGCATCCGTTACCGTGCCTAATGGCGGCTTCTCAGTAAGCAAGAACTATAGCTTCCCCATAAAATATGACCAAACTACCAATACCTGGGTAATTGTTCAACCAATCAGCGACACGGGGGCATATAGTGGTAATGATTTCACGTTAGAAGCAAATATGAGCGGAGCCACGCTCTCGTTGCGCTTGCGGCGATCAGCTGGGACAACTGCCGGAACAGCCTCGATTGTCATTAAGCACGATGGGATAGCAGCTGATGTGTTTACTCCTTCTACTGCTACTTCGGCCGTCGCTGCGCCAACTACATACTTAAGCAGTTCAATTTTTACTCAAGCAGCGGGTGCCGCTAGCATCCAAGGCTCGTTAACGACAACCGGCACGATTAACTCTGCCACCATTTCCGGCGGCACCTTTAGCGGCGGAAACGTCTCCGGCGGTACCCTAACCGCCTCAGCCGTTAACTCGCTTAACGTCTCCGGTACCGCCATCTCGGGAACCGGCGCCCTTACGGTTGCCGCCGGTGGAACCAACACCAACATAAGCGTCGATGGCAACGGCACCGGGCAAGTATTAGTAGGTGGTACCAGTACCGGCGATATATTGCTTGGGGGTGGCTTTGCCGGCAGCGGGTGTACCCTAACTAACGCAACTGGAGCTTTGCAGTGTGCCAGCACCATGACCGTCGGCTCAAACACCTCACTTTCTACAACAACCCTAACCATTGGGGGAGTTGGGGTGTGTACGAGTGCTGGATGTACGGCCTCGGGCGCTACCGGTCTCGCTAAAAACGCCGTTGATACCTCCTCCTTCGCGGTAACGGCAGCGGGCAACCTCTATACCTTTACCAACTCTTCTAGCGCGGTTGCCTCAGGTGTACTCAGCTTAGTAAACGGCACCAATACCAACTCAACCCTGCGTGTTACCGCCAGTGGCAACCCATCTGCCGGTCAAGCCCTGATATTCGCTTCTAATACCAATGCTAGCCCGACTGGCAACTTGCTTGATTTGCAGTCTGGCAGTTCGCCAACCAGCGTGTTTAGTGTTACCGCGGCCGGTAACTTGGTGGCTAGCGGTACAATTGATGGAGCTAGTCTTTCAGGCGGAACGCTCTCCGGCGGAAACGTCTCCGGCGGTACCCTAACCGCCTCAGCCGTTAACTCGCTTAACGTCTCCGGTACCGCCATCTCGGGAACCGGCGCCCTTACGGTTGCCGCCGGTGGAACCAACACCAACATAAGCGTCGATGGCAACGGCACCGGGCAAGTATTAGTAGGTGGTACCAGTACCGGCGATATATTGCTTGGGGGTGGCTTTGCCGGCAGCGGGTGTACCCTAACTAACGCAACTGGAGCTTTGCAGTGTGCCAGCACCATGACCGTCGGCTCAAACACCTCACTTTCTACAACAACCCTAACCATTGGGGGAGTTGGGGTGTGTACGAGTGCTGGATGTACTGGTACCACCACTCTCCAACAAGCCTATACCGCCGACGCAGACAGCGCTGATGCCACCCTGGCTCTGACTTCCGCTGACGGTAACTTAATCTTCCAAAACCCCTCAAGCGGCGGCATTACCAGCGGGGCTGTCCTTAAAGTTGACCAACTCAGCACCGGCGCCGTTGAAGGGCTGCGTATTGAAAGTGCTGGCTCAGGCAATCTCTTGACGGTAAGAGATACCACCGCTACCGCTCGCGATGTCCTTACTATTGCTAACGGGGGAAGTACAACGTTTCGTAATCAAACCGATTCAACCAGCGCATTTCAGGTTCAAAACGCTGCTGCTGGTGTTAATATTTTTAACGTAGATACGACTAATAGCAGGGCCTCAATTGGAGCGGTTGGTACTGCGGCTGGCCAATTCTATGTATCAGGGAAGATCAACGGCCTTACCGCCGTTGGTACTGTTGCAGTTGGCGCTGGTCTACAAGTAGCAAGATCGATTTTTACTCAAGGTCGCTACGCCTACGTGGCAAATGATGATGCAGCAAGTTTATCAATTTATGACACGAGCAATCCCGCCGCCCCGGTTTTAGCTGGTACAGTGTCAACAGTAGCAAATCCGACGGATGTATATGTCCAAGACCGCTATGCCTATGTTCTTAGCAATAGCATTCTAGGCATCTATGATGTTAGCAATCCAGCTTCACCTAACGCAACTGGTCAGGTAACGGTGCCAAGTGGAGCCAGGGGACTCTATGTTCAAGGGCGTTACGTGTATGTAGTAGGAACCAGTGATGTTTTGACAGTCTATGACATCGGTAATCCCGCCGCCCCGGTTTTAACTGGTACCGTCTCCACCGGACTTGACCCGTTTGATCTAATCATCCAAGGGCGTTACGCATATGTGATAAATAACTCTTCATCCACGCTCACAATCTACGATATAGGTAGCCCATCCCGTCCAGTGTTGGCGGGATCGGTTGGAGTTGGAACTGCTCCAAACGGCTTGGCCGTTCAGGGACGTTATGCGTATGTTCTTAATGGCAGTACAGACAATACCTTAGGTGTCTATGATATCAAAAATCCCACTAGTCCAACTTTTGTTACTAATGTATCGGTGGGAGATGTTCTTACCTCTGTTGTGGTACAGGGTAGGTATCTCTATGCCTCAAGCACTGGTGGTGTGTATACCTATGATATTAGCAATCCTGCCAGCCCCGTTTTGCTGGCGCAGGATACTAGTATCGCGAGCACTCAGGATATTTCGGTGCAAGGCCGCTACTTATACAATGTTGCAGGTGCATTCAACCCCACAATGAAGATTTACGATATCGGCGGAGCTTATATTCAGCAACTTGAAACCGGCAGCATTGAAACAAATACACTACGAGTGAATAGAAATGTGAGCATAGGAGGGGATGCGAGTATTCAGGGTGGCTTGAGTGTTAGCGGAAGCGCCTTATTCACTGGCAGCCTTTCGGCGGCAACCCTCTCTGTTGGGGGGGTAGAGCTATCCAAAGGCATTGACTGGACCTCCCGCAATAGTGCCGCGGATAACGACTGGAAGTCCGTTACTTACGGCAATGGGCTGTTTGTAGCGATAGCAGACAACGGCACCGGCAACCGGGTGATGACCTCCCCCGACGGCATCAACTGGACCATCCGCACCAGCGCCGCGGATAATGGCTGGTACGCCGTCACTTACGGCAACGGGTTGTTCGTGGCGGTGGCATACTCCGGCTCCGGCAACCTGGTGATGACCTCCCCCGACGGCATCAACTGGACCATCCGCACCAGCGCAGCGAATAACGAGTGGGTGTCCGTCACCTACGGCAACGGGTTGTTTGTAGCGGTGGCGCAAACAGGCACCGGCAACCGGGTGATGACTAGCCCCGACGGCATCAACTGGACCATCCGCACCAGCGCTGCGAACAACTCTTGGCGCTCCGTCACCTACGGCAACGGGTTGTTTGTAGCGGTGGCATACTCCGGCTCCGGCAACCGGGTGATGACCAGTCCCGACGGTATCAACTGGACCATACGCACCAGCGCCGCGGATAACAACTGGTATAGCGTTACTTACGGCAATGGCTTGTTTGTGGCGGTGTCTTCGAGCGGCACCGGCAACCGCGTCATGACCTCCCCCAACGGCACAACCTGGACAATCCGCACCAGCGCTTCGGATGCCAGCTGGGACTCCGTCACCTACGGCAATGGGTTGTTCGTGGCGGTGGCCTATGATGGCATTGTCAGTCAGGTGATGACCTCCCCCGACGGTATCAACTGGACCTCTCGCACCAGCCCCACAACCAACGCCTGGCGCTCCGTTACGTACGGCAATGGTTTGTTTGTGGCTGTCTCTGAAGACGGCACCGGCAACCGCGTCATGACCTCCGGCAAAACCGAATTGACCGTCGTTCCGGCAAATAATACCTACCAAGGTGGAATTACCGTTCGCGGTGATCTTATTTCAGACAATCTAATAACTGCTGGCGCTAATTGGACCTCCCGCACCAGCGCCCCCGATAATGAATGGCGATCTGTGGCCTATGGTAACGGGGTTTTCGTCGCCGTTGCAGCCACCGGCACCGGCAACCGCGTCATGACCAGCCCCGATGGCGTTAACTGGACATCCCGCACCAGCGCCGCGGATGACAACTGGACAACCGTAGCCTACGGCAACGGGATATTTGTCGCTATTAGTGGGAATGCTGGTGCTCCGATGACCTCCCCCGATGGCATAACCTGGACCCTCCGCACGACTGCAGCGTCCCTCACATGGCGCTCCGTAACCTACGGCAACGGGATGTTTGTCGCCGTAGCATCTTCCGGCACTGGCAACCGTGTCATGACTAGCCCCGACGGCATTAACTGGACATCCCGCACCAGCGCCGCGGACAATGATTGGTACTCCGTCACTTACGGCAATGGTATGTTCGTAGCCGTCGCTATCACTGGCACCGGCAACCGCGTCATGACCTCTACTAATGGGACGAGCTGGACGATCCGCACCAGCGCCGCGGATAACGCGTGGAACTCCGTTACCTACGGCAACGGGATGTTTGTCGCCGTAGCATCTTCTGGTACTGGCAACCGTGTCATGACCAGCCCTGACGGCATTAGCTGGACTATTCGCACTAGCTCCGCAAACAATGGCTGGCTCGGTGTCACCTATGGCAACGGCCTGTTCGTGGCGGTATCCAATGATGGCACTGGCAACCGTGTAATGACCTCCCCCGACGGCATCAACTGGGCCATCCGTACCAGCGCCGCGGATAATAGTTGGGATGGCATAGCTTATGGCAACGGTATGTTCGTCGCCGTCGCTATCACTGGCACTGGCAACCGTGTCATGACCTCCGGTAAAACCGAGCTCACCGTCACCTCTTACAACAACACTTTCCAAGGAGGCACAACCGTGTATGGTGCCTCGCTCTTCAAGAGTGACGCCAACTCCGCCACTGGCTTCCAGGTTCAGAACGCCGCCGGTAACGGCCTGCTGGTAGTCGACACCACCTCCGGTACGGTCAAAGTAACTTTGGGTAATACTGCCTCAACTAACGCGGTCTGTTCAAGCTTAGCCAACGCCACGGGGCCAACGGCTGGCACCGCCTACGAGTTGCGCGATTGTAACGCCGCTCCGGCCGCCGACTACGCTGAAGACTATCCGGTTGCTCCAGGTATAGGCTACGGCGACATTGTGGTAACTGGCACTACCATGGTTAATACTTACGATACAACCGACGGCAACATCGACTGGGGCAAGCTCAAGGGCCAGGTTACCCAGCTGGTTAAGAGTAGTAGCCCCTACCAAGTAAACACCGTCGGTATTGTCTCCGACAACCACGGCGACTTCACCTCAGCCGGCCATAACATTAAGCCCGAAGACAACCCGATGCCGGTAGCGCTCAACGGCCGCGTACCGGTTAACATCGCCGTAAGCTCAGAACCCATCCAGGCCGGGGACTATCTGACAACCTCATCCGAACCCGGCAAAGCCACGAAAGCCACCCAATCCGGCTTTGTCATTGGTAAGGCCCTGGGCTCCTGGGATCCCAACTCAGGGGAAACAAGCGTCATTGTCTTTGTCGAACCCGGTTACTACAACGGTCCTAGCATCACCAGTGTTATCCAAAATGGCGGCATGGCCTCCTTAAGTGGTCTGAGTGTCTCCGGCACTGCCGACTTCGCCGAGCTCAACGTTTCTGGTACCGCCACTATTACAACCCTCACCGTCACCGGTAGCGCTACCATTAACGGCGATCTCGTAGTCCTAGGCCTAACCCAGCTCCAAGACCTGCAGGTTGATGGGCATATCATTAGCGGTGGTGATACTCCAACAGTTGAGGTGCTGGCGGCTAGCGGTACGAGTGCAACCGTGGTTGTAGACGGTAATGATACATCCGGTACTATCACTCTCGTCGCTGGTTCTAGCAACCTAACCGCCGGCCATCTGGTAAAAATAACCTTTAGCAAGCCGTTTGGTAAGGTGCCGCGGGTGGTCTTGTCTGGCCAAGACGGACTAACCTTGGATGCCAAGATCTTTCCGCACAGCAAGTCGCTTACCGACTTTATGCTCAAAACTGACCAGGTAGTACTACCGAATACCACCTATACGCTCGACTACATTATTCTTGAATAATATTGGCTTGTGACAAGGTTCTTTAATTGACACTCTCTATCTGAAATGTTATAATATTGCTATACGCTCGACTCTGAGAATAAGAACTTCGACTCCCTAAGGAGGGGCCGTGTTTGACAATAAGTTCCCGAGCGCCAGGATCCTCCTGGCGATCATCGCGCTCCTCCTGGCCTGTCCTGGTGGAGTTGCATCGGCAGATCACGAACCGAGTCCCGCAATTACCGTCGTCGTTGACGGTTCCTGGGGCGCAGGTGAGGCTGATCTGCTGAGAGCTTGGACGGCCCACGAAGGGCCGATACTTAAGACGCTCAATGAGGTCTACGGACCTCCCGCCGCGCCCATCAAGGTGACGGTGACCAAGTCCGACAGGGGTCTCTACGATCGCGGTCGGAAGATGTTTCAACTCGCTTCGGCGATCAGGTTTCACTTGGTGCATGAGCTGACCCACGTTCTGCGCGACAGCGCTAACCTGGTGCTAAATAACCGGGTGTGGGAGGAAGGCTCGGCCGTCGCCGCGACCAACGAGGTCATGCGGCTCTTGACGCGCCAAGGCATCGTTGATCCAATGGAGTACGACAGCAGCCAGGGCCAAGACAAGGCCCAGTTTTATGAGAACTGGAATCTTCAAGCGTTGGGGGCGCCTAATACCGTTTACCATTCACAGGACGACTATAATCCTGGGACGAGAATTCGTTACCAGATGGCCGGATTTGCGTTCGGCAAGGTGCTGTTGGAAAATCCCCAGTTCTTCAGAGGATTCAATTCGCTGCTGTTCAGTCGGGCGAAGGCCGATATCGATCGGTCCCAGTTGATCGCTTTGGCCGCTGAGGCACAGCAAGCGGTCGAGGGAGTTCCCACGGCCCTCTGGCTCGAAAACCAGAGCGTCTTCGACGTTCCGGCCGCGGGCTGTCGCCTCCTGCTGGAAGTGCAGCTCTTCGCTATTCACTTCCTGTGTACGCAAGATGGCAAGGAGGTACCTCAGGTCGGCATGGAAGTCGGTCTGACAGTTTTTGGCCATGATGGCCGTGTTGTTCGCTCCGGAACCGGTGCAACTGACGAGTTCGGACGATGGGGGCTTTGGATCCCTCCGAACCTACCACCTGAGCGCCTGCGTATTGAGGCGACCGCCAATAGCCTCGAGGGACCGCTAACCTCGACAAACTGGCGACGCTCAGGACCCGAAGAAGGAATCTTCGGAGTCGTTGTAAACGCAAACTGCGGCTCGGTGAGCTTTCGCTCACCAGTCGATGCATTTGAGCCACTTACCGTCCCGGTAGTTAACGGGTCGTTCGCGGCACCGAGTTTGGTCTCACACCGAGGCCAGATCGCAGTTGCCTTCACTGGACCATCAGGACGGGTGTTCGGAAAAACCATCACCAAGGACGCGAGTCCGTATTCGATGGTAATTCCCGGCCCGGACACATTGCAGTACTGCCCGCCACCAGCCAAGCCGAGGCTGAAACGGGTCAGTCCGACCCGTGTTTCCGCCAAGGCCAGCCAGGTACTCCGTTCTCGATTCAGGGTTAAGGCCATCAAAGCTGATGGAAGTCCAGCGGCTGGCGTAAAGGTGTCTTGCAGCGCCAAACGTGGCCGAGTTTGGTTCCAGAGGTCCAGGTTCAAGTCCCAGAAAGCCACGGTGATCTCCAGCAAGAAGGGGATCGCTACCTGTCCGCGGATGTGGACCACGCCCATCATCGGGCAACATTCCATCCGGGTTTCCGCAGGAGACTACGGATCAACCGCCTTCGATGTAGTTGTTCGAAGGCGACGCTAGGGACCGCGTAAGCGGTCCGAAACCGAGCCCTGGGCCGCGCAAGCGGTTCGGGGTTCTTTCCTTTTTAGCATTATCATAATTGCATAAATGAAGCGGCCCGGGCAGTGTGCCCGGGCCTTGTCGTTGTACTACTGGCGTTTACCCGCGGTCGGGTTCTCGTTTTCGGGAGAGAAGTGGCCCTTGTACGTGACGCACCGGTCAGTGCGCCCGTGTCGCCTGCACCTGATCACCTTCTGACGGATGATCGAGATGCGCTGTGCTCCGGAATTGAAGCGCAGGGTGATGCGCGAACCGTCGATCGTCAACGAAACTGGATCGACCACCTCCCAATTTGCAAACGTGGCGACTGCTCTCGAGTAGAACTCCAGGACGTCGTCGGTGTAGACGGGGAGGCCGGCCCATGCGACCACGAACGGCCTGTTCGTGCCGCACCGTTTGGTGACACGCTGGTTCTCCTGGTTCTCGATCAGCGTCGATCCCAGCTGGCCTTTCTTGAGCCGGCTGCAGTCAACGTGCATGTCGATGCGCGTACTTGTGACGCGTGTGCGACGCGGAATCGCGAAGAGGGTGCTCTCCTGAAGGCCCAGGCCGATACGACTGAGAGCGACCCGAATGCCCAAGGCATCGAGATGCACGCCGTCTTCGCCGACGGCCCAGACTGGGCCGTATTCGACCTCTTTCGGGAGGTAGAGGGACTCCTCCTCTGCGAAAGGCGAGGGCGTCTCCGGCGTAATCGCCGGCGGGTTGGTGTGCGAACTGGGCTTCTCCTGGGCGTGAGCTGAACCTGCACAGGGCAGGAGCAGCGCGACAGCCGCGAGGGCACAGGTACGACGTGCGCGTGAAGCGGTCATGGCAATCCTTTGGATAGGGCTCGAACTATAGGTTCAAGCGGAGGTCTTCGTATAGCTGCAGGAGGCAAAAATAAACGACAAGGTACTTTAGCATATATTTGCTGAAAAGTCAATGTTTGATCATACAGCCATACCAGTGACAAAACCGAACGAATACCGTACAATAAGCGGTATGGAATGGGTACTCATCGCGGCGGGGGTAGTAGCGGTAGCGGTAATTGGCGCGGCTATTTATATTGGCTCGGTGGTGCGCCGGGGAAGCCAGCCCCCTTCAGAGGATAAAAGCCTGCTATTGCTTCAAGAGCAGCTGGGTAAGCTAACCGAGCGCCTGGATGTCCGGATGGACAAGACCAGCGAACAGATGCGCCAGGTGATGCACCAGCAGTTTGCCGAATCTTCCAAGCTGATCACCGAGGTCACCCAAAGCCTGGTTAAGCTGCAAAAGGGGAACGAGCAGGTCGTTAGTGTGGCCGATCGGTTGCAGACCCTCCAAAATGTCCTACAAAATCCAAAACAACGCGGCGTTCTCGGAGAGTATTATTTACAACAGGTGCTTGAAAATACGTTATCCCCAGGCCAATTCAGCCTACAATATAAGTTTAAAAACGGCGATGCGGTTGATGCCATTATCCATTTAGATACTAAAATATTACCAATTGACTCCAAGTTTTCCCTTGAGAACTACAACCGACTGGTGGAAGAAAAAGACGCCGGTTCCCGCGATATTCTGGTTAAATCCTTTAAGGCTGACTTAAAAAACCGGATCGACGAAACCGCTAAGTACATTCGTCCTTCCGAAGGCACCATGGATTTCGCCTTTATGTTCATTCCCTCGGAAGCCGTCTATTACGACCTGTTGATTAACAAGGTTGGCACCGTCCAAACCACCGCCCGCGACTTAATTGAATACGCCTTTCGCGACAAGCACGTTATTATCGTTTCGCCAACTTCCTTTATGGCTTACCTGCAAACGGTTCTGCAAGGATTGCGCTCCCTGCAGATTGAAGAGCAAGCTAAGGAGATCCAGCAGCGGGTAGGGGAATTGGGACGCCATTTAACCGCCTATGAAGTGTTTATGCAAAAGCTCGGTAATTCCCTGGGCACCACCGTCAACCACTACAACAACGCCCATAAAGAGCTGGGCAAGGTCGATAAAGATGTTATGCGCATCGCCGATACCACACCCGCCATTGAACCCTTGCTGGTCGACAAACCCCAAAGCGATGAGTAAGATACGGATATGAAACGCGTCCTCTCGGGAATTCGGGCCAACAGCGACCTTACTCTGGGTAATTACCTAGGCGCCTTGAAGCCGTGGGTTGAGCTCCAGTCTTCGAATGACCAGGAAACCGAGTATTTTTTCTTTGTTCCGAACCTGCACTCCTTAATTGCCCGACCCGACCCGGGTTCCTTGCGCGACAATACGCTGTCGAACGTCGCCTGGTTCCTTGCCGCCGGCTTAGACCCAGCCAAGGTAACACTGTTTGTCCAGTCACAGGTTCCCGCGCATGCCGAACTGGCCTGGATTTTTAATAACTATGTCACTATGGGCGAGCTTAACCGCATGACGCAGTTTAAAGACAAATCCCGCACGTCTGGAGCGGAGGGGCAGTTGGTGGGGCTTTACACCTATCCAACCCTTATGGCCGCCGATATTCTGCTTTACGACACCAATGAAGTGCCGGTTGGCAGCGATCAGCGCCAGCATGTTGAATTGGCGCGTGATATTGGTGAACGCTTTAACAACCTGTATGGTCCTACCTTTACCTTGCCGCGAGCGGTTCTGCCCGATGTTGGCCACCGGATCATGAACCTGCAAGATCCAACCTCCAAGATGAGCAAGAGCGATGAAGACGGTAGCGGTAACCTGATGCTAAGTGATAGCCCAGACGTCTTGCGCCAAAAAATTAAGCGGGCGGTAACCGATTCCGGCAATGAAATAACCTTGGATACTGAAAAAGCCGCGCCATACAAACCTTATTCAGATATTTGCTAAGGTAACCGGAGCCCCGCCCAACGACATCGCGGAGTCCTACCGGAACGGCGGGGTATGGACCATTTAAGGAAGCCCTGGCCGAGGCGGTAGTTGAGCATATCGAACCCATCCAGCAGCGCCACGCGGAGCTCTTAGCTGATAACCGCAAACTGGAAGCAATTATAGAAGCGGGCAGACAGAAGGCAACGGCCATCGCAACCGAGAAGCTTATCCAAGTACGGTCCAGCCTCGGCCTGTTGTAGAAAAGCAGCTTATCCACAGTTGAATTATTTACAACACATTTTTCCAGGGAACATGTTGACTTTACTATACTGCTTGTGCTATATTAAGAACATTCAAGCACAAGCTTGATCGGCCCGCAGGAAGAAGAAACCTTGAAAATCTTAGAACCTTATCCCGTCCTTACCGCAACACAGTAGGACTAGCCCGGTTTAGAAGTATCCCCCTTACTTTCCAAACCGGACTTGTCCTACTGTTAAAGAAACATCGCTTGTGCGATCAAATGTTTCGCCGGAAGTTCGAGGGGAATTATCTGCTCGTAACCTGTGTGCGGGCAGCGACTCCCTTCGAACTACCAGATAATGGTAGGGACCGCACCTATCGCTACTTAGCGATAACCTTATTTCTTAGCCAACCATCAGGCTCGCTAGGAAATACTAGCGGGGCGGCAAGCGTCAACTAGTAGTAACAAATGGACGAACTTCGTCCGCCCCGCAACCAACTTGCTCTTATATAATCTCTCGCGAAAAGAGTAATTCGCTAAAGGCCAAGCCTTTTTTCAATAGCTCAATGGAGAAGTTTTCATCTGTTCCGTGCATATTGCAGTCATTATTGCCTAGGCTTACCAGCAGCGGCTCTTGGCCTAGGATATTTTTAAAGTCCATCATTACCGGCATGGAACCGCCGCAGTACGAGTAAAGGGCTTTTTCACCGTAAGCTTCCTGAAGCAGGCTCTCTATGTGGCGCACAATGGGTTGGCTGGTATCCAGTTTCATGGCATTGCCAAACTCTTCAATGGTGATTTTCAGCTCAACATATTCAGGGGAGCGTTCATGGATGGCCTCGGTTACCATTTTGGAAATGTGGCGGTAATCTTGGGAATGTACAATGCGGATATTAATGTTGGCTCGGGCATCGGAAGGGATGATGGAGGCAAAGCCTTCTTCAGTATAGCCGGAGATCAAGCCGCTAATCTGGAGCGTTGGTAACAACCCGGTCGCGGTTAAAAAGTCATATCCTTTGGGAGTAAGCGGCCTGGTTATCCCGGTAATTTCTTTAAACCGGGCATCACCCACAAACAAGGTTTTTGCGTCGCTACGTTGTTTTGCGGTAACAGGGTCAACGCCGTCATAGAAACCGGGGATGTTGACCCTTTGGTTGGCATCGTAAAAGGTGGCAACAAGCTTACTTAGCTCTTGGGCGGCGTTGGGTACGCCGCCGCCGTAAATGCCTGAGTGCAGGTTGTTTTGGGCGGTTTTATACTGTACCTCCACATTGATGCCGCCGCGAATGCCGACTTCGATGGTGGGCCGGTAGGGTATCTCGCCATCGGAAACGATAATATGGTCGGATTTTAGCTTGTGCCTGTGTTGCTCAATGATATCGGTCATATCTCCGGAACCCGACTCTTCATTACCTTCAATCAAGAAAATGACGTTGTGGGCTAAGTCGCTTGTCCTCAATCAGCTCTGAGGACTGTGGCGATATGGATAAGCGTCTGGCCCTTATTGTCCACCACCCCGCGGCCATAGAGCCTTCCTGCACGTTCCTCCAGGACAAACGGCTCGCTTGTCCAGCCGTCAGGCTTGGCGGCGGGCTGGACGTCGTAGTGGCCATAGACGAGCAAAGTGCGGGCATGGGGATGGTCCGTGTTATAGCGGGCATAAACTACCGGGTTGGATGAACCGTGCTGCCAAGATTCGGTTATAAAGCCGTTTTTTTCAAACAACTGCAACAGCCATTTAGCGGTGTTGTTTACCTCGTCTCGATATAACGGGTCGGTTGAGACGCTTTTAAAGCCAATCAATGGCTCAAGCAAGGCCTGGTAGTGGGTTAGGGAATCCATAGCTGCCATACTACCGTACTCGGCAATCTGTGCCAAAATTCATGGCCGCCGCGCATTGAAGCCAGAGCGCTTTTTTGCCATACTGGAGAGATAAAAGAGGTTTAGGTGGCACATAAGGGTTTTCTTTCGGCAAGTACGACCGTGGGGCTGGCAGGCATGGGACTGGCCTTATTCCTGATGCTGACCTTAGCGCCCTTAACCTTGGGACCTTTTGGCGTAACCTTCTGGTTTTTAACGCTTCTTGCCGGTTTAACCGGCTTGTTCGCAGCCGGGGCCTATCTGGTTGCTGCCAAACTCCAATCTAACCGCGCCGTTAAGCTGCGGCGGGTAGACGCGTTTCGGCGCGGCCTGTTTATCGGCGGTTACGCCACCATCCTCTTGGCCTTGAGCAGTTTGCAGCAGTTAAACCCGCGTGATGCCCTGCTTCTGTTGTTGTTGCTTTCGCTAACCGAATTTTACATGGTTGCGCGCACGTGAATATGGATGAATCCGAGGCAATTGCTAACATTCAAGCTGCCGCTTCCGAGCAAGAGCTGGAAAAGCTGCGGGTTGGGTATGTGGGGAGAAACGGCGAACTCACCAAGCTGTTGCGTTCCATCGGGGAGCTTCCAGCGGCCGAACGTGCCGCCAAAGGGGCTGAAGCTAACAAATTGCGCCAGCGAATTGACCAAGCTCTTGGAGAAGCCAGGAAAAAATTACAACATAAACGCATTTCACACCAAATTGAAACCAGCACGGTAGATATTACCGTGCCAGCCGACGATATCCATGGTTTTGGCCATGCCCACCCGGTTCTTGAAGTAATTGATGAATTGGTGCGCCTTTACTGGCAGATGGGCTATACCGTGGCGGATGGACCGGAGATAGAAAATGAGTGGTACAACTTTGAGGCGTTAAATATTCCAGCCAACCATCCTGCCCGGGATATGCAGGATACGTTTTACCTCGAAGGGGGCAACTTGCCGCGTACTCATACCTCAAACGTACAAATCCGCTATATGGAAAATCACCAACCGCCTATTCGGATTATCGCGCCTGGGAAAGTTTACCGTAATGAGGATGAAGACCAGCGCCACTCTTGGCAGTTCCAGCAAATTGAAGGGTTGGTGGTTGATAAAAACGTATCACTCGCAGACCTAAAGGGCACGCTTTTGGCCATGATGCGCGGTATCTTAGGGGAAGAAACCGAGATCAAGCTGCTTCCGAACTATTTTCCCTACACCGAACCCTCGGTTGAAATGCACGCGACCTGTCCGGGCTGCAAGGGGAGCGGCTGCCGTATGTGCAGCCAAACCGGATGGCTTGAGTTGGGCGGAGCCGGAATGGTGCATGCTCATGTGCTGCGGAATGTTGGGATCGACCCGGAAGTTTATACCGGTTTTGCCTTTGGCTTCGGCCCGGAGCGGATTGCCGCGATTAAGCACGGCGTTACCGATGTGCGCGAGTTCTGGCGTCCAAACTTTCATTTCTTGGAGCAGTTTTAATGAAACTTCCCGTTAGCTGGATCAACCAGTATCTAGAGAAGCCGCTGGCATCCAAGGACATGTTGAGGGCCCTCGAACTGGCCGGTATTGAGGTTGAAGCCAGCCACCCTGCTACTGAGCTTGATGTAAAAATTACGATAGGCCACATTAAAACGGTTAATCCGCACCCAGACGCCGACAGATTAAAAATTGCTGTTATTGATGTAAAAAATACTGAATTAACCATTGTAACCGGCGCTCCTAATATAAATGCTGAATCAGTAGGCAAAAAAGTGGCGGTGGCGGCAGTGGGAGCCGTAATGCCCGACGGTACCCGCATTAAAGCCGCCAAGCTTCGGGGTATTGAATCGGCGGGCATGCTGTGCAGCGAGCAAGAACTGGGTGTGGGTAACGACCATGGCGGTATTTTGTTCTTGCCGGATGACGCCCCCATTGGAGAGCCTGTTAGTTTCGTTCTATCTGATAATGATGTAATAGAAACAACAACAGCCGCAAATAGGTGGGATTTAAATGGTATTCGCTGGATGGCTCTGGAGGCGGCCGCTCAAGCCGGTCAGCAATTGGTGTACGACGAGCCCGAGTTGGAGGGTCAGACGAACTCCGATGAATCTATCGCCAGATTGCAGGTTCTCATTTATCCAGGCGGTTTATGTTGGCCCGCGTAAAAGTTGATCCAGGTGGAAATTCTCCTCAATGGCTGGTTACAAGCCTGCTAAAAGCCGGAATTCGCTCGGTAAGCCCGGTGGTTGATGTCACCAACTACGTCATGCTGGAGCTGGGTCAGCCGCTTCACGCCTACGATGCCGCTAAGGTTCAATTACCCCTTATTGTGCGTCCAGCCCAAGCGGCGAGAGCTTTACCGCGCTGGACGGGTAAAGCGCCAGTTACAGTCAAGCGACCTGCTCATTACCGACGCTACCGGTCCTATCGGCTTAGCCGGGGTAATGGGCGGACTAACAACTGAAGTAGATGTTACATACCTCCGAAATTTTACTTGAAGCGGCGATTTTTGACGGCCCGTGGTACGTAAAACCGCCCAACACCACAAACTGCGTACCGAGGCTTCCGCTCGGTTCGAGCGGGGCATACCGGTAAATTCAGCACCGGGAGCGTTGGCCAGGGCATTACGCTTACTTCAAGAAATTGCCGGTGGGGAACCAGCCAGCCAAATTACCGATTTGGAAAGTGGGGAGGTGCCTCCTGTAACGATTACTACGCGGAGTGAACGTCTAAACCGGGTTTTGGTTTGCAGATGGAGCCTGGCCAAATAGCCGAACAGTTAGCAAACTTAGGATTTTCCACCGATAACCGCCAATCGGAATCCATTGATGTTTCAGTGCCTTGGTGGCGTCCGGATGTGCAGACTGAAGACGACTTGGCCGAAGAGGTGATTAAGCTGGTTGGTTATGACCAGTTGCCGGCAACATTACCGGCGTGGCAGCCAAATCGCATCAGTTTTGACCGTAATTGGCCGGAGCGGTGGCAGGCGAAAGCCGTCTTAAGGTCGGCGGGTTTGTTCGAAGTGATGACTTATTCATTCATTAGCCGTTCGCAAATTGAGTTTTTGGGGCGGCCACTGGAAGACCATTTAAAGCTCAAAAACCCGCTTTCAAGTGAGCAAGACTACTTACGCACTGATTTATTGCCTAGCCTGCTGGCAGCGGCCGAGCGCAATCGCACCTACGCCAAAGCGTTCGGAATGTTTGAATTTTCCAAAGTCTACCTCCCTAAAGCGCCGGGCGAGTTGCCGCGGGAATCGTTACGCTTAGGTGTGCTGCGACGCGGCCAAGGCGATGGCTACCCCCAGGTTAAAGCCGTGCTTGACCGGTTGGGGCGGACCTTTAACGCGCCGGTACGGGTGTTGCCCGCGGCCCTGAACGAGGGCGTGGCCTTGCGCGGCCGGGTAGGATGCTTACAACTAGGCGATACAACTGTTGGATGGATAGGCGAGCTTGATCCCGGTCTTACAGCCCAGCTCAAACTGGATGGCGGTATTGGCTATTTTGAGTTAGACTGGGAGCCGTTCTTGGCGGCGGCCAGCCCTAAGCAGTATCGAGGCAGCAGCCGGTTCCCATCGGCAATCCGGGATATCGCCGTCATTGTACCGCGCGAGCTCGCGTGGGCTGAAATAGCCGCCGCGCTTACAAACTACGAAACCCACTTTAAAAGCGACTATTACGGTGAAGGATTAGGTGAAGATAAAAAATCGGTAGCTTTTCAGCTCATAATTTCGTATCCGGAGCGTACGCCTACTGATAAAGATGCCGAACAGGTAGTGGAGGCGGTTACAAATACGTTGCGTGAGCGCTTTAACGCGGAACTTCGCGCCTAGACGAAAAGGGTAGTCAAAATCTAAGCGTAAGAGTTATAATTAAGTGGCACATGAAGAATTTCTTATGCCAAAAGTAGAGACAATATGCTGGTAGCCGTCGGACCTGGTAGTCAGGTAATTGAGACTTACCCGTCCAGCGTGCCGTCTGACGCCCTAAAAAGGTGGCAGCGTCTGTTGGTTATTGGGTCATGCGTGTTGGGCTTTCTCGGGTTCGCCGCCCAGATTGGGTTGAATGCCTTTATGGCCGGCCGGATAATGCCAGGGGTAACCGTTGCCGGTATGGAGATTGGCTCAATGACGCGGCAGGAAGCTAAGGCGGTTCTGGAACGCCCCGTCGCCAACCATACGCTTAATGTAGCGGTTGGTTCAACTGCGTATAAGATCCGCGCCGGTGACATTGGCGCTTCCTATAACATCGACGCGACCCTAGACCACGCCTTGGCGGTGGGAAGAAATCAGGTTTTTGTTCCGCTCCAATTTTTGGCCGCGCGTAACAGCCAGGAATTGGCCTACACCCTTAAGCTTAATCCAAAAGTTGAAACAGCATTCATAGATAAGATGGTAGGGGCTAGCGGACTAGTGCCGGTTGATGCCTCAATTGTGGTGAAAGAAGGCGAGCCGGTTGTCCAGCCGGATGTGGACGGACGGGCTTTAGGCGGCCAAGCCGCGGCCAACGCTATTAAAAAGGGGCTAGCGAGTTTTTCTATCACAACCCTAAAGCTTGAGCCCTCGGTTCAGCACGCCCGGATTCGGGTGCCCGATGTTGAACCGGCAATCGCGCAGACCAAACAGTTATTGGCTATACCGGTAACCATTTCTTACGAAAACAAAGTATTTAATCCTACGCCAGCTCAAAAAAGCGGATGGATAACTTACCAGAAAAGTCCGCAAAGCGAGGCCCCCGGCCTTATTCCGACCCTGAGTAAGGACGGGATAAAAAGCTATTTACAGTCGCTGGCCCTGCAAATAAATGTGAACCCCGTGAATCGTAAAATTAATGTTCAAAACGGTAATTCGCAAGAAACTCAGGTGGGCCAGGACGGACTGCAGCTTGATCAAGACGCGCTGGCAGCGGTCATAGCTGCCGCGGTTGAGGCCAAGCAGCCGGTGGTCGCGGCCGCCCCAACCAAAAAAGTACCCTTTCAAACCGAATACAACCGCAGTATCAGCTTGGATTATGGTAAGTATATTGAAATTAACCTCAGCTCCCAGCGCCTGTGGGTATACGAAAACCACCAGGTTATCCATGAGGCACCGCTAACCAGCGGGGCAAGCGCCGCTGGGTACGCTACCGTTACCGGGTTGTTTTCTATACAAGCTAAACAAACCAACCGCAATTTAAACGGGTACGCCATTGGCTATGATTATAACGTTTTCGTAAAGTATTGGATGCCGTTTCACGGCAATTACGGGATGCATGACGCGAGTTGGCGGGGCGGAGTATTTGGCGGACAGGATTATAAATACAACGGCTCTCATGGGTGCGTGAACCTTCCTGAAGCTACCGCGGCCTTTATTTACGGCTGGGGTGATGTTGGCACCCCGGTGTGGGTCCATTATTAGCAATTCCAGGTAGTACCCGGCTTATGCTAGGATAGTGCCTATAAGCGAGGCGCGCGCGAATGAGTTTAACAGCCGGTATTGATCCCGATGAAACGATAGAGGTGGCAGTTCATCGCCATCCTTTAAGTTTGGTATTCCCACTCTTTAGCGCGTTGATTGTTGGTATGATCGGGATTCTTATTTTTTACCTTCTTGGACGTTTCCCGGATCAAATTCAAAATATTGGTCCGCCATCAATGGTGGCGCTGGCGGCCGTTGCTTTATTGGCTTTGGCTGTCATCTTGGTAATTGCCAATCTAAAAATCTATTTAGGAAACGGGTTGGTTTTAACCGATAAAACCCTGTACCTGGTAGGCCAGGGGAGTTTAATCAGTCGGCGGTTGTCGCAGTTCAACCTTGAAAAATTAGAAGATGTTACGGCAACCCAGAACGGATTATTGAGCACCTTATTTAATTACGGCGATATCACGGCAAAAACATCCGGAGAAGAAAAAAATATGGTATTTACCTGGGCGCCGGATCCGCAAAATTTATCCGAGGTAATTCTTGACGCCCATGAACGCGCGAAATAAGCGAACTTTGATGTAATTATCACACTAAAAAGCTGTTATTTTTTGCTCTTTTTAATTTACGTGAAATTATGCGATTTGAATCTGGCAGACATTAACCATAAGTGGTATAATAAATGCTAGAAAGGAATGCTCATGCCACCCAATCAAAACGCCAATACTCAGCCCAGCCCAAACCAACCATCCTCTCCTGAACAGGCCAACCTGCCAGCAGTTGAACAGCAGCCGGCGCCGGCTGCTCCGGAAGCCGCTCCCAACGTGTCACAAGGCGCGCCAGCAGGGCAGCCAATCCAAATTCCCCAAATTCCTAACGTACCTGCCCAACAGCTACCGGGGAGCCCCATTCCCACAGCAACCCCTCCGACCGCTACCCCCACCGATCCTAACCCGACGGTTGCCGGTGATACCGATGTTATTGAAAAAGAGTGGGTGGACCAGGCGAATAAAATAATTGAGCAAACCAAAGACGACCCTTATGTTCAAGAAGAAGCGGTGGAAGCGCTGCAGATTGATTATCTCAAAAAGCGTTACGGCCATGACGTTAAAAAGCCGGATGCTTAACAGGTATTAGCATGGATGGGGTGGGCACGAGTATGAATAAAGGTGATGCATAGCCATGAACGGGATTGTACTGCTCGTACTGCTTTTCGTGGTATTTGCGATTGTCCTTGCCGCGATTGCGTTCTTGGCTTATCGCCGGGTTTTGCGCCGGGCAAAAGGGGTAGAGCGCGGATTGAAGATGGTTCCGCTGTTAATTCATCTGCCGCCCCCCAGTGACGATACCGAAAATAGCGGCAACCGCGACGTGCGCGATGTTATGCGGGAAAAGATTTCTCAAGCGCAGGTGCTTTACGACCTTATTTCAGGTACCGCCCAGTCCGGGTTTAAAAGCAATTTTTACGGGCAGCGTCATATAGCATTTGAAATTATCGCGTCCAACGGACTCATTCATTACTTCGCGGCTGTTCCGGTGGCTATGGTTAGCGTGGTCGAACAGGCCATTGTTACCGCTTATCCGGGTGCCCGCCTTGAAGAGGTGGAAGACCACAATATATTTAACCCCCAAGGCCATTTAACGGGGACGGTGGGCGGTGAGTTGGTCCTAAAGCATCAGGCCGCTTATCCAATTGGAACACTAGACCAGATGGAGCGGGATCCTATGGTGGGTCTGCTTAACGCGTTGTCCAAACTTCAACTGGGGGATGGCGCGGCCATTCAAATCATGCTGCGTCCGGCCGGTGAAGGGTGGACAAAAAACTCGATTAAACTGGTTGATAATACTCGCCACACCCGGCGCGGTGGCTTGGGCTTTGGTGTAGCAGATATTGCCAAGGGCGCGGTTAAGACTTCGGAAGAGTGGCGCCAGGACGCTAAAAGCTTTGAGTTAAGTAAGCTCGAAGAAGATACCATGCAGCGGATTGAAGAAAAGACCAAGCATCCGGGATATGAGGTACTTATTCGCATACTTGCCTCATCTCCCTCCTACGACCGCTCACAAATTTTACTGCGCAATATTACGACTGCCTTTTCATTGTTTGAGGCTCCCGGTTCAAACGGCTTCCAATTCGTTGAAGGACGGGACATGCAGGGGCTGGTAACGGCATTTATTTTCCGTTTTTTCCCGCCGGAGCTATCCACCAATATCTTAAACAGTGTTGAGATCGCGACCTTATTCCATTTGCCGGACGCCCAATTTACGCCAAGCACCCAGGTAGAGCGCCAGAAGTCCAAGCAAGTCGACGGGCCGGTTAGCATGTCCCAATCCGGGCTGTTATTTGGGTACAACTTTTATCGCGGTGTAAAAAAGGAAGTCCGCCTCGGGCCGGAAGACCGGCGGCGCCACACCTATATTGTGGGGCAAACCGGTACCGGTAAATCTACCATCTTAGAAAACCTTGCCGTCCAGGATATGCTGGCCGGCAACGGTTTTGCGTTTATTGATCCCCATGGCGATACCGCTGAAAAGCTTATTAGTATGGTTCCCAAGGAGCGGGCTGAAGACGTGGTGTACTTCAACCCGGGGGATATGGATCATCCGTTAGGATTAAACCTATTTGAATACAGCTCACCCGAGCAAAAGGATTTTTTGGTCCAGGAATCGATTAACATGCTTTATAAACTCTATGATCCTGGCAAGACCGGAATTATCGGACCCCGTTTTGAGCACTGGTTCCGGAACGCGGCCCTTACTTTGATGTCTGACCCCAACGGCGCTAGTTTTGTTGAGATTCCTAAGGTGTTTACCGACACGGCTTATCTTAAGAATAAGTTTAAGTATTTGAATGACCCCACGGTGATTGAGTTCTGGACTAAAGAGATGGCCCAAACCAGTGATTACCACAAGTCGGAGATGCTTGGCTGGTTTGTCAGTAAGTTCGGCGCGTTTTTAAGCAACGAAATGATGCGCAATATTATTGGCCAAACCCACTCTGGTTTTAATATCCGCGATATTATGGATAAGAAGAAAATCCTGATTGTTAACCTTGGCAAAGGATTGGTAGGGGAGATGAACGCGCAACTCCTTGGGATGATATTTGTCATTAAGTTCCAGGCCGCGGCGATGAGCCGCTCTAATATTCCCGAAGACCAGCGCCAGGATTTCAGCCTGTATGTTGATGAGTTCCAAAATTTTAGCACCGACAGCTTTGCCAGTATTTTAAGTGAGGCCCGCAAGTACCGGCTTAACTTAATTGTAGCCAACCAGTATATCAGTCAGTTGAGCGACGAGATCCGAGACGCCGTTTTTGGGAATGTGGGAACGATGCTTAGTTATCGCACCGGTCCTGAAGACGCGGAATTCCTTGTAAAGCAATTTGAGCCGATCTTTGACCAGCGGGACCTTGTAAATATGCCGAACTATAACGCGGTAATGAAGTTATTGATAGGCGGGCTGCCCAGCCAACCCTTTAGCATTACCATGTTGCCATCTTTGGGCCAAGCGCATGCGGAGATGGGATTGGCGATCAAGCAACTGAGCGCGGCCAAGTTTGGGGTGCCCAGGGCCACGGTGGAAGCCGATATTTTTGCCCGGCTGCAGGGAACACCGCCGCCTATTGCCGCTCCGACACCGGTCGCACAACCGCCTGCTGTGCCCGTTGCACCACCGGTTCCCGCGACCGTTAGTGCCGCCACGACGGTCCTACCACCTCCGTCCGCGGCGAGCGCAAGCCTGCCGGAGCCTTCCGCTAGTGTGCTTCAGTCTCCGCAGCCAAGCAGCCCAGCTCCGGCAGTAGCTCCACCGCCCGCCGCGCCCACCGCCCCTGACGGCTTATCGTTAAGCCAGCTTCGGGCAGCCAGCCCGCAACCAACTCCGCCCGCCGCGCCCGCCCCGTCTCCCGCGGTCGCGCTCGCACCGGCAGATCCTGCCGCTTCTGAACCGGCGCCTGTTGCTCCGGTGATAACGCCGCCAGCACCAGTGGTATCTAACGCGCCGCCGGTTTCAGCTCCCGTATCTCCAGCAGTAAATGTCTTATCTAAAGTGCCTGCCGTACAATCTCAGTCCGACACGACAATTCCGCTTCCCGCTGCGGAGGAAAAGCCAGCACCAGTGGTTGCAGTAACGCTACCCGCCGCGCCAAAAACGAAAGACCCGGCATTGCTGATTGAAGCTCACGAGACTGAAGGGATGGTTTTAGCTTCAGAGCCACCCAAAACAGTAGCCCTGCCGGAATCGGTGGCTGCCACAGCAACTGCCGGCAGTAAGCCGGTTCCTAAAGCTACTGCTTCTGTGAAACCAGAAGAGCCACTGCGGATTGAAGCCCATGAAACCGATGGCAAGAAAAGCGACGTATCTACAAGTTCCGCGCCCACCACCAAACCAGCCCAAACTAAGCCTTTATTACGAATTGAAGCCCATGAAACCGATGGGAAAGTTGAGGCGTCGAAGCCTCCGGTGCAAGCGCCGGTTGCAGAGCCTCCGCCTCCTCCAGAGCCAAAATTAGCTCAACCGACGGAGCCAAAGGCAGCGGTACCTCAAGCGCAGGACTCCGTACCTGTAGCGGTAACTCCTATTCCGGAAGTAAAGCCGGCTCCTCCCGTGGAGATAAAGCCTGTCGCACCTCCAGAAGTGAAGCCTGCTCCGGTACCCGCGCCTCCTCCGTCAAGCCCAGTCATCGCTGCGGTGCAAACTACAGAACCACAGCCCGCTGCCCTGGTAGCTCCACCATCGTCGCCAGTCCCCGCTATAGTGAACTCCACCGAGCCATCAGCCCCGGCAACTCTGCCCGCCCCGCCGACTATCCAGCCATCTGCTCCTTCGCCCGAGAATGTATCTCTACCAAGAACCACCTCACCTGCCGTTGCGGAACCGGCCGTAGGTCCTGCTGTTCAGGCAGCAGCCAGCCCAGCTGCCGCGCCTTCACCCGTTAGTCCGATGCAAGTACCGCCGGTTCTTCCTGATCCGCAGGGTGTAAAACCACCCGAGGGTAAGTCGATGATAGCTACCCATAAAGGCAGGGTTCTGAACCGGCCGAGCACCCCTCATCCGATTGACCCGAATGCTGTAGCCGAAACTGTAGAGGAGGAGCCAGCTGCTGAATCTCCACCTGCACCTTTGCCTGTCGAACACCTGCCAAATGATCTGCCTAAAGGTATCACTTTTAAAAACCCCACCATTAATAAGCATAGCGAAGAACCCGCCCAACCCCCTTCGGCATACGCTTCGGCGGCCGTGCCTAAGTCCGATGAAAAGTTTGGCAATGATCCTCTGCACGCCGGGCACCATGAGTTGGTGCTGCAGCCGCCTAAACACGAGAAAAAAAGCGTTTTAGAGGAGCTGGCAGATGACGAAGCAGCCGCGCAGGCAATAATAGACGCTGCCAAATCTACAGCACCTACCCCAGTGCCTGTTCCGCCGGTAGCCGATGAAGCCTCTGCCCAGGCAATACTGGACGCGGCTAAAGCCAAAGCTGGTGTTGCCGCGCCGGCACCGCTTGCTGCGGTTCCTCCGGTAACACCAGCTCCACTAGTAGCTCCGGTAACCTTATCAGCGCCGCCTATTATACCGATGCCGGTTCCTGTCGCTCCACCAGCGGCTCTGCCAGCCGCGTCACCGTCCTTAGCTACACCGGAACCGAGCGTAGTTCCTGTTGCCGTTCCACCTCCTAGTCCGTCCAAGCCAATCCCGGAAGCCGCGAAAACACCCGACCCAGCGCCTGCTGTACCGGCGCCGAATCCGGCTGCTCCCGCTCCCGCTCAGCCGAAAGCCGCGGAAAAGCCTTCAGTACCAGCGGCACCTGCCGTCGCAAGCCCATCGGCCGCGGCTGCCAAGAGTACGGAAGCTTCCCCTAAGGAGGAAGCTAAAGCAACTCAACCGGCGCTAAAGCCCGGTGAAATTTATATTGATGATCAAGGGAATGTAGTTCAGGGGTAAGCTAACGTTTGCGCCGTTGCCGAAGGAGCTTGTAGGTGCCTTCAATAATCAGACCGATAGCCCCGCCCAATAAAAGGGAAACCCAAATCTCTGAGCCTCGCAGCTCAAAGCCGTAATGGCGGGCATTTAAATACACAATTCCTGCCACCAACACGGCGGTAGTGGTGGCGCCGAGGCTGACTGAGGGCCGAAGCACGGTTTTACCAATCACTTCACTGGCAGTCTCAACAATAGGTGCATGGATGATGGTGCTAAAACGCCGCGCGGCGGGCTTCATGCGATGGCGGAGGCTCACCATGGTTTGGCGGTAGTTTATTTCTTTGGTAAGTACCGGACGGTGGGCAGGCTCAGATGTCGGGGCAGTTTCCGCCGGAGGGCGGGCTTCTTCCGCTGCCTTTATCTGTTCGCGGGCCTTTTCAACATGCTCGGTCCGTTTTTCATGGGTTTCGCGGTGTTCCTGCTCGAGGTTCTTGAGGCGTTCAACCGCCGCGCTTTCCAGTTCGGCTTGGTTCTTTGGTCCTGGTTCGCCATGCTTTTCTCGTTCCATTAAACACCTCCTCCCGGTCCATGATGGTCATTGCGTAACATCGCTACTTCAGTCATTAACTGACGGTTGCGGAAGTAGAAGTAAGCCATAGCGCTTACCAGAACGAAGACAATAAAGGTGGTTGTGCCGGTTCCGGTTTGGGGAAGGGTCGCGCTGGCGACTTCAATCTGCTTTTCAGGCGGCACTTGAAGGTTTACCACCACGACATTGCCGTACACGTTATTCATCTTTAAGTCATAGGACAGGGGATCGGAAACGGAAATAGGATTGATAGGGATAGGACTTTTAACTTTAACCTGGAAAGTCCGAACATCGCTTTCCCCGTCCTTAATCGTAGTCTTTGGCCAGGTTAAGCTTCCGTCCTGAAGGGTAGCGCCTCCCGGGCTAATTACATCGGCATACTCAAGAATGTCGCGGATATTTTCAACCACTACGTAATCCTTTTGAGCGGCGTTCCCGGTGTTTTTGGTTGTAAGCGTGTACTCGATTGTGTCGCCGGCCGCGGCTGTCGCGCCGTTGCCATTCTTCTTGGTGCCATCAGCCGCGGTAATTAATACGGCGCTTTTAGCCAGCTCAATATTAGGGGTACCTTCAGGTGGTGGCGGTGGCGGTGGAGGTGGCGGTGGCGGCTCTGGCGGAGGCGGAGGTGGTGGCGGTGGAGGTGGCGGTGGCGGCTCTGGCGGAGGCGGAGGTGGCGGCGGCATTGGTGGAGGAGGTGGCGGTGGCGGCGGCATTGGTGGAGGAGGTGGCGGTGGCTGTGGAGGCGGAGGCGGTGGAGGTGTGGTTGTTGGCGTTAAATCGGTTAGCACCAAGTTGCCGCAGTCATACATCACGGCGAAGTAGCGGTTGTCACCGCGTCGCCTGCCCTCAATTACTTGATAGGTGACATTATTTCCCCACAAGTAAAGCGGCCGCGCGTAGTAGAGCTTACCATCAAGGCCGTGGACCGGTTTTTCGCCTTGGGCCGCGCTAAACTGGGCATTACGGCCAAGTGACATAAAGGCGCGATTGCTAGAGTTTAAGGTGCCGTGGGTGGTGTTTTCAATATCTACCCGATAAATACCAAAGCGGTTGAATAGCGCCCTAATGTCGGCGTATTTGTCATAATGGGCAAGCATAGTTGCCTGGGGGTGGCCGCTGCCGGCAATCCCGCCTCTAATGATATCGTTAGCCGAGCCGGCGGCGCTGGCCGGGTCGGGAGGAGCAATAACCGTCGCGACCTGCAAAAACACTAGCGCCCCGGCCATTACCATGGACAATTGGCGCGTAAGGTTTTCACCTTTAAGACGCCGCCAGTAAAATGTTAGCTGCCCGCCTGATGCCGGACTAAACCCTAGGCTTGATACAATATTACGAAACATTTATATTATGGCTCCCTCGCTTCCTTTATTTAAGCATTACCGCTCCCTTAAGCGCAAGTTTACTTTCCTGGGATGTTGCCCGATAAGAGCTGAAGCAGTATAATAGAGATTAATAGGTGGGTGACCAGATCACCTTTTTTAGTTGAGGTTTACGTTGTAATTTATGGCAGTTGATCAGAAAAAATACGGCGCCGACCAAATCCAGGTGCTTGAAGGTCTTGATCCGGTACGCAAGCGTCCCGGCATGTATATCGGTGGAACCGGTATTGAGGGCCTTCACCATCTTATATGGGAAGTAATCAATAACTCTATCGATGAAGCTATGGCCGGTCATGGTAATACTATTGAAGTCACGATGCTGGCTGACGGGGGTGTGAAGGTTAACGACTACGGCCGCGGTATCCCCATTGAAAAGCACAAGACTACCGGGAAAAGCACACTCGAGACTGTCATGACGGTCTTGCACGCCGGTGGAAAATTTGGCGGTGAAGGCTCGGGCTATAAAGTTTCCGGCGGTCTGCACGGGGTAGGTATCAGCGTGGTCAACGCGTTATCTACTAAGGTGATTGTTGACGTCTATCTCGAGGGCAAGCACTACATCCAAGAGTACGGCACGGGAAAGCCCAAAGGTGAGCCAAAGGTGGTGGGTCCCACCGACCGGACCGGCACAACTATTAGTTTTTGGCCGGATGCCACCATTTTTGAATCTATCCAGTTTAATTACCAAACGGTGCTCGATTATTTGCGCCACCAGGCCTATCTTACCAAGGGAATCCACGTTAAAGCTTCAAACGAGCCAAGCAGCGAAAGCTACGGCTACTATTTTGAAGGCGGAATTCGTAGCTATGTTGAGCACCTTAACCGGGATAAAAGTATCCTTCACCAACCACCCTTTTACGTGGAAAAGCAGGTTAAGGATGTGGTGGTGGAAATGGCCTTGCAGTATACCGAAAGCTTTAGTGAGAATGTACGTACGTTTGCCAATAACATCCATAACCCCGAGGGCGGGACTCATTTAACGGGCTTTAGGTCCGCGCTTACCCGCGTCATTAATGATTATGCCCGTAAAAACGGCTTACTTAAAGAAAAAGAGGAAAGTCTAACCGGCGAAGATGTACGTGAAGGAGTTACCGCTGTCATATCGGTAAAGCTGCCCGATCCCCAGTTTGAAGGCCAAACCAAAGCCAAACTGGGCAGCCCGGAAGTCCGTAGTGTGGTGGAGCAGGTGGTGAATGAATGGTTCAGCTATTATCTTGATGAAAACCCCCAAGAGGCCCGCAAAATCATTGGAAAAGCCACCTTAAGCGCCCGCGCCCGGCTGGCCGCCCGCGCCGCCCGCGATACGGTTATCCGCAAGGGAGCCCTTGACGGGTTTACCTTGGCCAGCAAGCTTTCAGATTGCCGTACTAAAGATGTTAATCGTAGTGAATTGTATATTGTTGAGGGCGACAGCGCTGGCGGGTCGGCTAAAGCCGGCCGCGATAGTGAATTCCAGGCAATTTTGCCGCTGCGTGGTAAAATTCTCAACGTTGAACGCGCCCGTCTCGATAGGATGTTGGGTAATAATGAAATCAAAAACCTGATTGTTGCCATGGGCACCGGTATTGGTGACCAGTTTGAGATTGCTAAATTACGCTATGGCCACATTATTATCATGACCGATGCCGATGTTGATGGTGCCCATATCCGTACTTTACTGCTTACCTTTTTCTATCGCCATGTGCCCGAAATTATTAGCGGGGGACATCTTTATATCGCCCGACCGCCCCTTTACCTGGTGCAGGCCGGACGTAAAAAGACCTACGCCTATACTGAAGAGGAGCGTGATGCCATTATTGATAAGTTGATCGAAGAAAAGGCTGCCAACAAGGCCAAAGCCAAGGCAGATGCGGCTGAAGAAGCGGCCGCCGCTGCCGACCAGGGGGATGATTCTGAGCAAACAAATGATTCAGCGTCTACGCCGGACCTGGATGATGAAGAGCTGGCAATTAGCGACGAAGAACGCAGTCGGTTGAAAATGGCTGGGGCCAACATCCAGCGCTACAAAGGGTTGGGCGAAATGAACGCCGACCAGTTGTGGGATACCACCATGAACCCCGAGCATCGTATTATGCTCCAGGTAAGCATAGATGACGCCGAAAAGGCCGATGCTATTTTCAACAAGCTGATGGGCGAAGAAGTGCTGCTTCGTAAAAACTTTATCCAAACCCACGCTACGGTTGTTTCCGATGATGATTTGGATTTTTAAGATGATGGGACAAGGCTAAGATGAATCCTGAAGAACCGGAAACTCCTGAAACACCAGAGCTGCCCGAGCAACCTGCCGACGACCCGTCGGAGTCTACTATTGGCCCGCTTGATGGTGAGCTGATGCCGATCGCCAAAGCCCGTCATATTGGCGCTGGACAGATAGAGAACCAAAGCCTTGAGTTTGAAATGGAGGATAGTTATCTCAAATATGCTATGTCGGTTATTGTGGCCCGCGCGCTTCCCGACGTCCGTGACGGCTTAAAGCCGGTCCACCGCAGGATACTCTACGTTATGAATACCATGGGGCTCCGCCATAACGCCAAATACCGTAAAAGCGCCGCGGTTATTGGTGAGGTTATGGGCGGCTACCATCCCCATGGCGACTCCGCTATTTATGACGCCATGGTGCGGATGGCTCAAGAGTTCTCAATGCGCTATCCGTTGGTTGACGGGCAGGGTAACTTTGGCTCGATTGACGGCGATCCGCCCGCCGCCATGCGTTATACCGAGGCCAGGATGACTCGCATAGCCAGCGAAATGTTATTTGATATCGAGAAAAACACCGTAGATTTCCGACCTAACTTCGACGGCTTCTTAAAAGAGCCTTCGGTTCTGCCGGCTAAAATTCCCAACTTGCTGCTAAACGGACAGATGGGCATTGCTGTCGGAATGGCCACCAATATTCCGCCTCATAACCTGGGAGAACTGGTAGACGGCATTATTCATATAATAGACAACCCCGATGCTCCGCTTGAAGCATTAATGGCGCACGTTAAAGGTCCGGATTTTCCCACTGGGGGAACCATGTTCGGTACAGAATCAATTAAAGCCGCCTATGGTACCGGCAAAGGCTCAATTGTGGTCCGGGCCGTGGCTGAGATTGAAGAGGATAAAAAAGGTAATCAACAGATCGTGGTTACCCAAATTCCGTACCAAGTCAATAAAGCCACCCTTGTTGATAAGATTGCCGAACTGGCCAAGGATAAACGTATTACCGGCATTAGCGACCTCCGCGACGAAAGTAACCGTAACGGCATCCGGATTGTGGTTGAGCTCAAGCGCGACAGTTATCCCAAGAAAATCCTTAACCAGCTTTACCGCTTAACACCGATGCAGGGCGCCTTCCATGTAAACATGTTGGCCTTAACCGACCAGGGCCGCCAACCGCGGGTCATGACCCTGGAAATGATGCTCAAAGAGTTCATTACGCACCGCCAGATCGTAGTCCGGCGCCGAACCGAATTTGAGCTTGGTAAAGCCAAAGACCGAGCACATATTTTGGAAGGCTTGAAGATAGCGCTCGACCATATTGATGAAGTTATAAAAACCATTCGCGCCAGCCGTACCAGTGAAATCGCTGAAGCCAACTTGATTAAGCAGTTTAAATTGACGGTTATCCAGGCTAAAGCCATCCTGGCAATGCAGCTGCGCCGTTTAACCGGGCTTGAGCGCCAAGAGATTGAAGATGAGCTGGCCGAACTCAAGAAGCTTATAGCCGCGCTTGAGAAAATTCTGGGGGATGAGAAAGAAATCCTACGGATTATTAAGGAAGAGCTGACCGAGTTAAAGGAAAAGCACGGCGATCTCCGCCGCACCCAGATTGTGGCGACCGAGCTGGGTAAGTTCAGTGAAGAAGAGCTGGTGCCTAATGAGCAAGTCATTATCACCCTTACCCAGGGCAACTATATTAAGCGGATTCCCGCTAATACCTATAAGTCCCAGGGACGCGGGGGTAAAGGCATTATGGGCATGACTACCAAGGAAGAAGACGTGGTTGAGCACCTGGTCCTAACTCATAACCACGATTTCATCCTATTCTTTACCAACATGGGCCGGGTGTTTCGCCAAAAAGTCTATGAGATTCCCGCTGCCTCGCGGACTGCCAAGGGGCAGGCTATCGTTAACTTGCTTCAGTTGGGTCCAGATGAAGTGATTACTTCCATTAATACCTTTAATGCCGCCACCGCCGGTAAGTACCTTTTTATGGCAACCCGAAAAGGCACCGTTAAGAAAACCGCGCTTGCAGATTATGCCAACGTCCGAGCCAATGGTCTAATTGCCATTAAGCTTGATACTGGCGACGAATTGCGCTGGGTTAAGCAAACGTCGGGAAATGATGAAATTATTATGTCCACAGCGCTCGCCCAAGCCATTCGCTTTAAAGAGTCGGATGCCCGGCCAATGGGGAGGGCAACCAGGGGAGTACGCGGCATTCGGTTGCGCTCGGGTGATGAGGTAGTGGGCGTTGATGTGGTCGAACCCGGAACAAAACTACTGGTAATTATGGAGAATGGTTATGGCAAGCGCACGTCGGTGGACCAGTTCTCAACCCACGCCCGCGGTGGCGTTGGCATAAAGGCTGGAGTTGTGACCGTTAAAACCGGCAAAGCTCTTGATGTGCGTGCTCTGGAGAACGGTAATGACGACTTGGTTATTATTTCTTCCAGTGGGCAGATTATCCGGCTTCCCGTTAAAACCGTCTCTCTCATTGGCCGCGCCACCCAAGGGGTCCGTATTATGCGCCTGAAGGAAGGTGATAAGGTAGCTTCCATCGCGTTGATTGGCGAGTCGAAGCTTGAGCAAGCAATTGGAGAAGGCGGGTCAGAACCCCAGCTTGAGCTATCGGACGCACCTCCACCAGCATAAGCTTTTTTCATTTTTTTATCATGCGCCAAACAACCTCGCTCCACTAGGCGAGGTTGTTTTTGCCTTGGCGAAGACTTAAATGCTTATGCTAAAGTAACTTAAGCAATTGTGCATTTATACAAAAATATTAAATTTCTGTTAAATCCTTTTGTTATTTTACCGGTATTGCTTACAGCTATTAAGGCCTATGCTACTTGAGTAACGAATAAGTAAGTTGATGTAGAGGGCCTAACAGCCCAGGTGGAGTCCAGAACGTATGCTGCAACGCTTGCTGCTAAAACTCGGAGTTATATTTCTTGCTGGGGCATTGGGCAGTGGCGCGGCCTTAGCGGCCGATGAGGCCACGACTGGCGCCCAAAGTCCAGGCCTCAGTGCTGAACAAAATAGCAATAATACCCTTGAAATTAATGCATCCGGAAATGGCAATATTGATGTTTCCTCCAACTCTTCCCAAAGCCAAACAATTGGAGGGGCAAGTGATTCGGGTAGTGGTGCTAGTACTGGTTCACCTGCTGCTAGCCAATCGCTAGTCGGGGCATCAGATGCTTTAAGTGGCGGTGGTACGTCGGATTTCCTACTGGCTAAAAGTGGGGTATCCCAACCCACTGGCAGTGAGGCGTCGGCCGCCCAACCGGGACAAGTGGCCTCGCCTGTAGCCAGCGCGTCTGAAAAAGGTTCTCAGACCCAACAGCGCATCATGACCGCGTGGTCTGCTTTAAAGGCGCTCAATCGCGGTCCGGCGGCATTACAATCGAGTGTTCCCATGGGTCTTGCTGTCGCTACCGCGGCTTCACCTGACATGCCAAACGGTCCGCAAGATCCAGCGGCACTACTTAGCAATTTACGGGTGCTTTTAACCTCAAGCTTAATCCCAGCACCTCAGCTGTTAGCCGACGTCGCCGCGATATTTACTACTTCGTTAGCAGTGGCCCAAATACAGCTGGTAATCCTAGTAATCCTTTTGGTCGCGGCTTCTTTGCTTCTGCTTAATTTTTACTTGGCACGCTTGCGTCGCTCGGGATATACCGATGCAGCACGTAGTGACGCAGGTGCTGCCATCCTATTTTTTGTCACTCCACCCAAAATGAGTTGTACCAGCGTGCTTGTCACCTGATAGAGCTCATTTTAGTGTGGAGGCGAAAACCAAAAAACAGAACTATCTAATAACGCCTAAAGAAAGGAGGAAAATAATATGAAGACAAAAGTAGTAGTTCGAACTATTGCAATGTCTAGTCTCTTGACGCTGGCTGGCGCTGGCGCGGCATTGGCCGATGACGGCTCAATTTCAACTACCGGTCCGGGTTCTGTTAACACCATTACGTCGACTGAAACCAATGTGGTTTTTGAATCGAATGTTAATGCCGTTACGGTTACCAACAGTAATACGCAAGTAGGTACGAGTGGTCCAGCTACAGTAGCGGGTAATACCGTGGGTGGTTCAGCAACCAGTGGAAATGTTGCCAATACGAACAGTACGGCAACCACAGTTTCTATCAACAACCCAGGTTGCCTTAACTGTGGCGGCTCAGGCTCAGGTACGGGACCCAGCGGTGGCAACGGGAGTGGCTCTGGCGCTGGTTCCGGTGGAGTCGGCGGCGGTTTGGCTGTAGCTCCGTTAGGAGTTGGTGGCGCGGGAGCAGGCTCAGGTGGCGTCCTGCCATCAGTTGGCTGTTCGGTTGTTTGCGATGTCGCAGGTTTGCGGAATCTCTATCAGCCCGCAACTTCGAGTCCTGTTAGCTCAGCCATAGACCAAGCTAAAGGTATTTCCGCGGCACTGCTTGCACTAGCAGCAGCGTTAAGTTTAATTGGCGCTGGCGGAAGCGCCGCATTTGCGGCCAAACGGGCTAAAGCCCAGGGGTGAGATATGAGTAGTTTTGTACCAAGAAAATCAGTGATCGCAGGCTTAGTTTCAGTTAGTGTGGTTGGGGCAGTCTTCACCCTTGTGCACCAACCCGCGGCTAAAACGGCCGATTATCACGCCAAGACCAGTACTTCAGCGGAAATTACGCCAAGCTTGTCGGCTGAGGAAAATGCCCAGCTCGACATTAAGGTGAATGGCCAAGAAGTACCAACTACCAACGGCACTACTACCGTTCCGGTTCCTGGTGGAACCGCCTCAGTACATGTGCATGGTAATTCGGCGAGCGTGACAACCTCCGGAAGTGGGAATGTTTCGGCATCTACCCCGTCGGGCAACCTCAACATTTCGGTTCAGTCACATTCAAATGGCGGGAGTAATTTCAGCCATAGCTCGCAAAGTTTCAGTTCAAGCAATTCATCCGGCGGCAGCAGCTTCTCGAGCATTCAAGTATCGGGAAACGGCGCGCAGGTTGAAATTCACAGCCAATAAATTAACAAGTTTCTTTTAAGAAAGGAAATCTACCATTATGCGTAATCGCACACTTCGTTACGCTTCTATCGCCCTGGCCACAGTAGGCCTTGGCTTAGGAGTGGCCGCCGCCGATAGCGGTACCATCAGTACCACCGGCCCAGGCTCGATTAACACCATTACTTCTACCAACTCTAACTTAGCAACTTTGCTGAACACTAACATTGTTGGTGTCGGTAACGTTAACTTCCAATTAGGTGCCAGCGGACCTGCTACGGTTGCCGGCAACACCATTGGTGGTTCAGCCACTAGCGGCGGTGTACATAACGCCAACGCGGCTGTAACCAGCGTTAGCGTCAACAACTCCGGTTGCGGATGCCCAATGGGTGGAAGCGGCGGCACTAACACCGCTAGCATCAACCTCACCGGTCCTGGTTCACTGAATGCTGTTACCAGCACCAACCTCAACGTGTTGACCAAAATTAACACGAACGCTGTAACCGTTACTAACGCTAACGTCCAAGTTGGCGCTAGCGGCGCGGCTACCGTTGCCGGTAATACCACAGGCGGTTCAGCCACCAGCGGTTCCGTTTCTAACACCAACAGCACTAGCAGCACGGTTAACATTACTAACTAGTTTGCCGCTGTGGTACTACGTTTCTGGCGCGTTTATGCCAGCCCAATCTGCCGTCGCTTTTTATGCACGGCCCTCGGGAGGGAAACCCCTCCCCAGCACTCATCGTGGTAATGAGTTAATAATTTACAAAGCAAACCAATTAACTAAGGTACAGGGGAATATATGAAACTAACAACTATCCAATCTCGGATCCAGCGCTTCCTAGCCATTTTATTAGTAGCAACCATGGCTTTGGCGGGGCCCTACGTTCCGGCCCAGGCAGCGGAGGATGATTCGGCGACTCCAACCCAAACTGAACAAACGGTTAGTCCGGCTCCGGAAGAAGAGCCGCCAGCCGCAACCGAAACCCCTGCGGAGCCCGGAGTGGTATCTGTTCCCACCCCTCCCCCTGCACCGGCACCGGTTGCCCCGACCCCGCCTACCGCTCCCGAACCTGCTAATCCCGCGCCGGTAACCGGTCCAACCGACCCGGTTGCGCTCGGCCAACCAACCGGTAAAGCCCCCGATTATGCCTTTAACGACGCTGCCCACAAATGGGAGCCTACCCTCATAACAACCTTTAAGTGGAGCAAGGATGCGCTTAACTGGGTTTCGCCATTTTACCGTTACGACCCGGTTGTTGGCTGGTGGCATGTGATTCCCGGGGTAACCCCCAGCGACTCGATAAATGCTTTGACTGCCGGAAGCAAGGATCCCTCAGCCTTAATGAACCGGATCCTGGGCGTGACAGACCCAGAAAACAGTAATACCGGTCCTGGCAGTACGAATGTAGGCACCGTTACCGATAGCGAAAGCGTCTTGGCAACACTCCTGACAAATAGTGGAATTTACAACGATATTAGCTCAAATGCTTCAAGCGGTGATGCCGGCGTAGCCAACAATACCAATGCCGGGGATGCTCGCACCGGCCTAGCCACGATTGTTACTAATCTGTTAAATATTTTGAACGCCATGTGGTCGTTTGGGAGCGGCGGCCTGTCCTACTTTATTGAAAATATCTATGGAAACCATACCGGGGATATTGCCATCACCATTCAGCCGGCCAACGGCGGGGGCGGGCAGATCGGCCAGTGCTCCGGCGGAGTCGCGACCAACACCAACACTGGTCCGGGTTCTACGAATATTGCCGACTATGATTGCAGCCGCGACCTCCAGGTAAATAATCAAACCACCGGTGCGATTGTGAATGATGTCCAAATCGATGCCAGCAGTGGGGATGCTACTGTTAACGGCAACAACCGGGGAGGCAGCGCCATGAGTGGTGATGCTTTAGCCCAACTTAATATCATTAACCTCATAAACACCGCGATTGGCGCCGGACAATCCTTCTTCGGGATTATTAATATCTTCGGTAACCTTGATGGCGACATCCTCTTTCCGGGGTTGAATTTAAACGGGGTTGTAGCCAGCAGTGAGCCGGGTTCTCCCGGCGGCTTAGTTGGGAATAGCACCACTGGTCCGGGCTCCATCAACACGGCCACCAACACGAATACCAATACCCTTGATATTGATAACAACGTGAACGGCACATTCAACAACAACATTAACGCCACCGCTACAACTGGAAGCGCTACCGTAGCCAATAATACCGAGGCGGGCAGCGCGACGACCGGTGAAGCCAAAACCCACACCAGCCTATTCAACCTCTTTAACACCAATATCTTCGGAGAAAACGCCGTCTTGGTTATCGTTAATAATATGGGCCGCTGGTTTGGTACCATCATGAACCTTGGCGGGTCCGGTGAATCGGGAGGCGGCTTATTAACTTCAAACGCGGTCGTACAGAATAATACGACGGGTCCCGGTTCGAACAACCAGGCATCGGTAAGTAATAGCAATAGTGCTGAAATAGACAATAATGTTGACGGCACAATTACGAACAACGTTAACATTACCGCTACCAGCGGAGACGCGACTGTTGCCAATAACACGACGGCTGGTGACGCCAAATCCGGGAACGCCACGGTTGCTAGCAGTATTGCAAACATTTTCAACAGCACGCTGCATTTTGGCAAGGTTTTCGGGATCCTCTTTATTAATGTCTTTGGGACATGGAACGGGAGTGCCGGTGTTGATACCGCCGCCGGAACCATCTTGGTTTCACCGCAACAGCTGGCTCCTTTGGGTGTAGGCGGCGGCAGTTTGGCAGCCAGCCTAGGCAATGACGCTGCATCCTCTATGGGCAGCGGCCCAGTCGCGTCTCAGACAATTGATACTGCATCGTTAGGGCCGGCTAATGTCAGCGCGAATGTCCAGTCGTTGCCTAACGCGGTCCAGGCAGCGATCCATAGCCAGGAGGCTGCCGCGGCCAGCACCCGCACAACCGGCCTGTTGATTGTCTTGGCCGCCTTCATGATGCTGCTCGCCGGCGGAGCCTTAAGCCTCGACCGCAAACTAAAAACGGTACACCGTTAACAAGCCGCTGCATGCCTATCCTAATATCGCTGTTTAGGCTACAATAAGGCACAAAAGAGGATATAGCGTATATGTTCAACCGTTTTGTGGTAGTCCCGCTGGTGGTTTGGCTCATCACCCAGTTTACGAAATTCGTGGTAGCTGCCTTTAAGGGTAAGGTCGATTTCAAATACCTGTATGCCTCGGGGGGTATGCCTAGCGTTCACGCTGCCGTGGTAACATCTTTGGCGGTTACGGCCGCGTTGGTAGAAGGGGTGGGTTCACCGGTGTTCGGGGTCACTGTCATTCTCGCCGCCATCGTAATGTATGACGCCTTTGGGGTGCGCCGGGCAGCGGGGGAGCAAGCGGTGGCTATAAATGCCTTGATAGACCGTATGAAGCATGACGACCGGCTTCCCGCCCCAACCCACTTGCGAGAAATTCTGGGTCACAAGCCGCTTGAAGTGTTTACCGGGGCTTTGATGGGTCTGGTACTCGGGTGCCTATTTAATTACGATAAGATGGACGCGTTTACCCAAGCGGCCACCTGGCCCGTTCCTTTGCCATATGTTTATGGCCTAGCCGGCGTCGGGGCTTTCCTCATCCTCCTGGGCGCAATGGTGCGCTGGTGGCTCCTTCGTCCGTACAAGGACGTGGCGATTGCTTTAAGCGCCACCCGCCGTATTTCTACCGCGTTCGGGAGCTTTGGCTTTATATGCATTCTCCTGGCGTTTTTACAGTATGAAAAGGTCCCAGCCGCTTTATGGGTGGTGTGGCCCGCAGCTGTAGCAGCTCTTTTTGTAGTAGCCGCCTTATTGCTCGCGCGTACCTACTACAGCTCACTGCCACCCGCCTTGGCTGCACATCAGTTAGAAAACCAGAAGAAGCGTTGGCTTCCTGGCCCTAACAAAAAACGCCGCGCCAAAGCGGCCCGAGCTAAGAAGCGAAAGTAAAAGCTTTTACCAGGTGTCGGTATTTTTCATTTTTCACATCAGTTGTTGACACCCAATTTCTCAGTCTGTATACTTCCTATTAGTCTTGAAAAACTTCCCGGTCACCTATAAATAGCGACCCGCACTGGTCGGCTATTTTTTTCTGGGAGATTTTCGAGAGTGGACGTTGAAATTTTGGTAGTGCAGTGTAACCATCATTTACTTTGAGAAAATGAAAGTGTGGAACTTCGGTTTTGCACTATAAAGACTAAGAACGTCAACGTTGGGACGTAAGCCTTCGGGCAGAAATCCCTACTTGATCACCAGTTCAAACTTTACAGATGGAACTTCCATTCCATCTTATTTGGAGAGTTTGATCCTGGCTCAGGATGAACGCTGGCGGCGTGCCTAATACATGCAAGTCGAACGAATTCTTAATAGTTTTATTCCTGATGCCTAGCAGATATACTAATTTTTCATCGGTAACAGCTAATCGCTAAATCCTCTGAAAAATTGTATACCCGCTCTCATCAGGGAAAAACAAATGTAATTACTTTGTAATTACATTATATAAGAGTTAGTGGCGGACGGGTGAGTAACACGTTAGTACCTGCCCTTTAGTGGGGAATAACCCGGCGAAAGTCGGGCTAATACCGCATGTGATCGCTTGCGATTAAAGCAGCAATGCGCTAAAGGAGGGGCTTACGTCTGATTAGCTAGTTGGTAGGGTAATGGCCTACCAAGGCGATGATCAGTAGCTGGTTCGAGAGGATGACCAGCCACACTGGGACTGAGATACGGCCCAGACTCCTACGGGAGGCAGCAGTAAGGAATCTTCCGCAATGGACGAAAGTCTGACGGAGCAACGCCGCGTGCAGGATGACGGCCTTCGGGTTGTAAACTGCTTTTATTTGGGAAGATTGTGACGGTACCAAATGAATAAGGACCGGCTAACTACGTGCCAGCAGCCGCGGTAATACGTAGGGTCCAAGCGTTATCCGGAATCACTGGGCGTAAAGCGTGCGTAGGTGGGTAGTTAAGTGCAGTGCGAAATCCTGTGGCTCAACCATATGGACTGTACCGTATACTGATTATCTAGAGGATATGAGAGGCAAGTGGAATTACCGGTGTAGCAGTGAAATGCGTAGATATCGGTAGGAACACCAATGGCGAAGGCAGCTTGCTGGCATATTTCTGACGCTAAGGCACGAAAGCGTGGGGAGCGAACAGGATTAGATACCCTGGTAGTCCACGCCGTAAACGATGCATACTATTAGTATGGAGTATCGACCCTCTGTGCTGAGAAGCTAACGCGTTAAGTATGCCGCCTGGGGAGTACGATCGCAAGATTAAAACTCAAAGGAATTGACGGGGCTCCGCACAAGCGGAGGATGATGTGGTTTAATACGATGCTACGCGCAGAACCTTACCAAGGCTTGACATCCCGATCGCACGTCTAGGAAACTAGATGGTCAGTTCGGCTGGATCGGTGACAGGTGTTGCATGGCCGTCGTCAGCTCGTGTCGTGAGATGTTGGGTTAAGTCCCGCAACGAGCGCAACCCTTGTCGTGTGTTGTATTTTTCACGCGAGACCGCCCGGGCCAACCGGGAGGAAGGTGGGGATGACGTCAGGTCCGCATGACCCTTATGCCTTGGGCTACACACGTCATACAATGGCCGGTACAACGGGTCGCTAACCCGCGAGGGGGAGCTAATCCCATCAAAACCGGTCCCAGTTCGGATTGCAGGCTGAAACTCGCCTGCATGAAGTTGGATTCGCTAGTAACCGTGGGTCAGCACACCACGGTGAATACGTTCTCGGAGCTTGTACACACCGCCCGTCACACCACGAAAGTTGGGGGTGCCCGACGTGCCTACTTTGCTAGGTCCTAAGGCAAACTCAGTGATTGGGGTGAAGTCGTAACAAGGTATCCGTACCGGAAGGTGCGGATGGATCACCTCCTTTCTAGGGAGAACGACGTGGTAACACGTTCCATAGGCGTTGACCTATGGCCAGACTGGTCACGTTAGAGCTTTGTAGCTTGCTGCAAGTGCTCGCGTGAATCAGCTGCGGTACTTCTAGGTCGAAGATGTATGGCTCTACACTGCACTACCAAGATTTCAATACTAAAACGCCGCCTGAAATGGGCGGTTTTTTAGTGGAAACGGTTGAGGTGGTATACTTCAGTTTATGAAAGTAGCTAAGGATATTTTATCAGCGTTCGCTGTTCTCATTACTATCTTTGTTGTGATAATTTTGCATGGAATATACCAAGACAAACAAACCAAAAAAGCTTTAACAAATGAATTAATTAATTTGCCAATCCCGCCAAATTGCATCGAAAAAAACCGCCATTATCAAAGCGCAATGTTGGTTGAGAGGCTTTGGTATGTAAGATATAGCTGTCAGACGACAGGTGCGCAGGCTCATGATTTTATCATTAACGGTCTTTCAAAACGGGGATATAAAGAGCAAACGGATTACTCAAAAAATGGTTCTAGCTCGGAAGGTAAGTATGTTTTTTACGATTTTACGTATAGTTCCGATAAATTTAGCGTCGGCTACATGTTTGGAGAGGTCGCAGGCACAAGCTTTCCCACCGAACAAAAAGGATTACTTGAAAAATCCCCAGTCTATACCATCGATCTGTCACTGGGACAGCGGTAGCTGTCTATCCTTTATCAAAAACCATCTTATCGGCCGCTTTTAACGAGTCCATTCGCAAAACTTTTTCTTTATAAGGTGCCAAGCCCTCTTCAATCTCACGCTGCCAGGGGATATGGGTGGGTCGGGCGCCAATTTTTCGCACAATCGGGCCGGTGCGATGGGAATTGAGCGCAGCCCAGGCTAACTTTAACGTGCTGCGGTTGGAAAAGTGTTTTTGGCCGTGCAAAAGCTTAATAATATGCCGCTTCATAATACGGTAGGCTGCAATGATAGGATTACCATCCAGCCAGATGATGACATCAGCTGCCTGCAATAAGGGGGCGCTCCAAGTGGTGTAAGCGCCTTCGGCGATCCAGGTTGGTTGCTTCAACAGGTTTTCCAGCGCCGGCTTCAGCTTAGAGTCATCAGGCGTCGTTTCAAAGCGTGGATACCGGACCTTATCCAAGTCTAAGTGAGGATAGCCAAGATCGTTGGTAAGTTTGCGCGCCAGGGTGGTTTTGCCGCTTCCGGCAATACCGACTACATAGATTTTAGATGGTTTCTTCATTTCGGGTTAAACCTTTGTTCCCGGTGGGAATAGCTTGGGCTGCTCAACCAGCTTTGCCGATAACTGCTGCCATAAGTCGGCGATAATGGCAGAAGCCGCGACCTTTTCTACCTTATATGACTGTAACACCTCGAGGCTGATTTTATCACGGTGCCAGGAGCGGCCGCCATCCAGGTAAATGGTGATTACCGGCAAGAGCTTGTCCAGCGCGTAAATGAAACGGCTTTCGGCGTCGGCGCGTTGCTCGTAGCGCCTAATGAGACGGTGTAGTTCTTTGAAGTCAGGGTAATTTTGCTTTAGAGCATCAAGGGCCGCTTCTTCGCGGGTAGACTTATTGGCGGTTTTAATTGGGTCATGAAAGTAGGTGTCGCCAGCGTACACTTCTACTAGATCGTGCACCAGGGCGTATTTAATTAAGAGATCGTGCCGTAGGTCCAGTTTGGCGGTGGTGGCAATGTACCAGCCGGTCATCGCCAGAAGGTAACTATGCTCCACGTCGTTTTCGTTGCGCTCGCCGGACGGTACTAACATCTGGCGTTCTACCTGTTGAAACTGGGTTAACAGCCGGCAGTAGGCAATGAGCTGCTCGATTTGCATTACAGGCCGTTGTTCCCCTTGGGAAAGAACTGGGCGAGGGGGGATAATAACCAACCAAATACCGCATTGGATAGCCCAAACATATATAAGAAACCGACGATACAAATTATTATGGAGAGTAGCTTGAAAAATCCATAGGTTGAACCAGCGCCAAGCCACTGCTCAACAAAGCCGACATTACCCGTTAAATTAACAAGTTGAAAGTTGTATTTAAGGGCAAGGAACCCAAATACTACAAGCAAACTGCCAATTACAAAATGCTCAAAACTCATAAGCTTATTGTACCAAATAAACGGGTATAATTCCTGGTGGAGATGAGGAGATTCGAACTCCTGACCCCCTGCTTGCAAAGCAGGTGCTCTAACCAGCTGAGCTACATCCCCATAAAAAAGGCCAGCGGCAAACCTGGCAGATGGTGGGCGATCCAGGACTTGAACCTGGGACCTCGTCATTATCAGTGACGCGCTCTAACCAGCTGAGCTAATCGCCCTTGTTGTTAACTATCAGATTGGTAACGTAGTAATTTAATCAGAAATGAAGCGGGCTAGCAACCGAAACTTGATTGACAAAGCGTTGAAACCGGCAAATAATGAATGAACCTCGGGCATCCCTCCACCGCCAGATGCCCTAGAGGTACCTCTCATGGGTGAGGTACGCCTCTCCCCGTGCTCTGCCACACAAGGGGAGAACGCCCCCATAGAGGTTCCGGAACGCGCGTGTCCTCGCTCTCGCGCTAATCCGGAGCTGTGACGTGGTTACTCGGCGGCTACCATGTCATGGCAAACGGCGGTCCGGCCAGGAGAGCGCTCCCTATGTGCACCTGACCGGTCGCGAACGGTCAAGTAGGGGTGGCTCTAGATCAACCTGGTCGGGTCGCCGGCTTCTTCGTCTTCGTGACGCCAATGTACCAGATGGATGGTTGTCACGTTGCATAAGTCGCGGTTGAATCACGCGCCAGGCAGGAAACTGCCTGAGACATCAACATCCTCCGATGTCGAACCTCGCATCTGAGCTGTGTGGGCCCTGAATCTAGGGGTAGCCAATCGCCCCACACACATTCTCAGAGCGGCTGATCAAGCTGAACCGGGACACTTCGTGTGTCCCGGTTCAGTCCTACCTGTACTAATCCAACCCTTTATTATTCTTATACTTTGTGTTATAGTTTTTTAATACAAACGAGGGAGCATATGACCGAAGCTAGCCACAGCAGCACCGATTTCAACAATATACCTGAGGCTCTGACCTTCGACGATGTCCTGCTCGTGCCAGCTTACTCCCAAATTCTTCCCTCGGAAACCGACCTTCGCACTCATCTTACAAAACGACTGACATTAACCCTGCCGCTCCTGTCGGCTGCCATGGATACCGTCACCGAAAGTAAAACTGCTATCGCCATGGCACGGCTTGGTGGGCTCGGCGTTATCCATAAAAACCTGTCAGTGGAAGACCAAGTGGCTGAAGTTAAGAAGGTTAAAAAGAGTGAAGCCGGATTAATTGTTCACCCGATTGTGGTTTCCCCGGATACCACGGTAGCCGAAATTCGCGCCACTATGGCCGAAGCCGGGATTTCCGGGGCACCGGTTACGGAAAATGGTACCCCCGACGGCCAGTTAGTCGGTATTATCACCAGCCGTGACCTCAGGTTTGTCGACGACAATAACCTGAAAGTAGCCGACTGCATGACGCCGGCGCCGCTAGTAACCGCGCCGGTTGGCACGACTCTTGAAGAGGCCCATAAAATCTTCCAAGCGAACCGCATTGAAAAGCTCCCGGTGGTAGATGAAAAGGGCGGTTTGCACGGCCTTATGACGATTAAAGATATTACCAAGCAGCGTGATTTCCCCGGCGCGGTAAAAGATGAGCTTGGCCGGTTATTGGTTGGCGCGGCGGTAGGGGTGGGAGAATCCGGCATGGAGCGCGCCCAAGCTTTGGTGGAAGCCGGGACCGATGTATTGTTTGTCGATAGCGCGCACGGCCATTCAAAAGGAGTGTTGGATGCCGTTAAGGCAATGAAAGACCGGTTTGGCGATAAGGTAGAAATAGTTGGCGGCAATGTGGCCACCTATGAAGGCGCTAAAGCCTTGATTGAAGCTGGCGCTGACGCGGTTAAGGTAGGTATTGGACCGGGATCCATCTGTACCACCCGGGTAGTTACCGGCATTGGGATGCCTCAGTTGACCGCTGTTTCAGACGCTGTTCGAGCTTGCTACGAACACGGGATTCCAGTGATAGCCGACGGCGGTATTAAATATAGCGGTGATATTACCAAAGCTTTGGCGGCTGGGGCGAACGTTGTGATGATTGGGTCACTCTTTGCCGGTACCGAAGAAACTCCCGGTGAAACCATCCTTTACCAGGGGCGCTCGTATAAAACCTACCGCGGCATGGGAAGCATGGGCGCGATGGGCGGGGGAGAAGGAGCTAAAGAGCGCTACTTCCAGGCAAATGTAAATGAAAGCGATAAGCTTGTTCCTGAAGGGATTGAAGGCCAGGTTCCCTACCGTGGGCCTCTGCGGGAAACCGTCCACCAGTTAATGGGAGGATTGCGCAGCGGCATGGGATATTGCGGGGCTGGAACTATTCCTGACCTGCAGAAAACCGCTAAGTTTGTCCGCATTACCAACGCGAGCTTGATTGAGGGCCATCCTCATGATGTAAAAATTACAAAAGAAGCGCCGAACTATCGCGTAAAGGGCTAGGCGCTTTCGGAGTTTTCGCCGTTAGGGGCGGTATCTGGAGGTTCCTCAGCGGAACCAGGCTTTGGGCGGGGACCGAAGGCTAAACTGTCATTAACTTCCCTCGCTAATTGAGCGGGGTCGAGGACGTCTACAGTCGCAGGTTGGTCCTCAGGGGCAACTTTTACTTCTTCCGAGGGCGAAGCGTAGCCGGGGCTCGGTTCTTCGGTCTCTACTTCCGGGGCCGCTTCTTCAGCGCTGGTTAAATCCGTAGAAGCATCGACTGGCTCATCTTCTTTTGCAGGTGTATTTTCTCCCTCTGCGGTTTCATCTGTGGTCCACTCGTCGCCATGCGCTCCGTCATGAGGAAATTCTCCATTTTCAGGATTTTCTTCTGCTCCCATACTATATCCTCCGTTTTCTTTCATTATATAGCGGTCTTCCGGTATTGGTATATCCACTATTCAAGAATGACGACTAAATAAGTGCCGCGAAGCCGCTTAAGCTCCTGTTAAAAAACCTCTTTACACACACCTATTAAACCTGCTAAAGTAGCTACAGACTTTAAGTGAGAGCTCACATATGTGTAAACAATCAACCAGCTATAACGGAGGCTCGTTCTAGAACCTACACTATCTGATTGTTTATAAGAATGTGGGCTCCGCCAAGTAAGAAACGGCGGAGTTGTTTTTTGAAAATTGAATATCGATGGTATCTGCTTCAAGATATCATCGAGGGTAATGCAAATAAACCAAGCGATTTAGAAGTTACTTTTGTAACCACAAATCGCTAGTCAAACCGACGAAGCGCACCCATATGGGGCTGCGTGGAGTCAATTCAACGTAAAAAAGTTACTCAAGAGCACATGACGGATGCCTTGACGTAAAGAGCCGAAGAAGGACGTAGAAGGCTGCGATAAGCCTCGGTAAGCTGCCAATCAAGCTTTGACCCGGGGATTTCCGAATGGGGCAACCCAGCCGTGGTTATACACGGTTACCACTATCTGAATATATAGGATAGTAGGAGGGCACGTGGGGAACTGAAACATCTAAGTACCCACAGGAAAAGAGAGAAACCTCAATTCCCCGAGTAGCGGCGAGCGAAACGGGAAGAGCCAAAACCTTTTTAACTTTTGCTTCTCATTTAGTTACGATATTAAGTCTAAAATTTGCTCACTCAACAACCAATTTCAGCTGCGGAACTCGCGCCTATCGGCGCTCAGACAGTCCTCGCTGGGAAATTGGTTATCTGAGAGCGGCAATATCGTAGTTAAATGAGGAGTAAATAAGCTAGCAGGCGAATGTTAGGGAGGGGTTGTGAGATACAAACGACCAAAGAGAAGTGCTTTAACATTATGATGTTTGGGCCCTTCTCTTTGCGACCGGCGACTGCTATGAGTCCGGGTAAGGTAAGAAAACATCGAATTAGGAGAAGTGGATGGAAAGCCACACCATAGAGGGTGACAGTCCCGTAGCTAAAAATTCTTTGTCCTTATGTTTGTATTCTCGAGTAGGCCGGGACACGTGAAACCCTGGTTGAAACTAGCGGGACCACCCGCTAAGGCTAAATACTCTTTACGATCGATAGCGAACTAGTACCGTGAGGGAAAGGTTAAAAGAACCCCGGAAGGGGAGTGAAATAGAACCTGAAATCATGTGCTTACAATGAGTCAGAGCAGATTTATTCTGTGATGGCGTGCTTTTTGTAGAACGATCCAGCGAGTTAATTTCGTGTGCAAGGTTAAGTCATATGACGGAGCCGTAGTGAAAGCGAGGCTTAATAGGCCGATTTAGTACACGGGATTAGACCCGAAACCGGGTGATCTAACCATGGGCAGGCTGAAGCGTAGGTAAAACTACGTGGAGGGCCGAACCAGGAAGAGGTACAAATCTTTTGGATGACCTGTGGTTAGCGGAGAAATTCCAATCGAACTCGGAGATAGCTGGTTCTCCGCGAAATAGCTTTAGGGCTAGCGTCACGAACTCTCCTTCGGGGGTAGAGCTCTGATTGGGTCTGGGGTCCGAAAGGATACCCACCCCTGTCAAACTGCGAATACCGAAGTGAACTACCGTGGCAGTCAGAACGGCGGGGCTAAGCTCGTCGCTCAAGAGGGAAACAGCCCAGACCGTCGTCTAAGGTCCCTAAATGTATACTCAGTGGGAAACGATGTGGAGACGCATAAACAACCAGGATGTGGGCTTAGAAGCAGCCATGCATTTAAAGAGTGCGTAACAGCTCACTGGTCAATGGTGACTCTGCGCGGAAAATATAACGGGGCTAAGTATACTACCGAAGACACGGATTTTAAGTTTTTTAAACCTAAAGTGGTAGCGGAGCGTTCCTTGGGCATTGAAGCCCGTCCGGAAGGACTGGTGGAGCGCAGGGAAGTGAGAATGCTGGAATGAGTAACCATAATGCAGGTGAGAATCCTGCACATCGTAAGAGCAAGGTTTCCTGGGCAACGATTATCGTCCCAGGGTTAGTCGGGCCTAAGCCGAGGCGAGTAGCGTAGGCGATGGACAACGGGTTAATATTCCCGTACCGGCAATGGTGTTGTATGTAGTGCGCGGCATGGTAACCCGAGCGGATTTTTGGTTATATCCGTTCAAGCGTCTAGGATTCGTCCGAAGCGTGAGTAAAACGCCCCTAAAAAGGTGAATTCGGGCCACCCAAGCCGACCAGAAAAGCTTACATATGTAATAGCCATAGCCGCCCGTACCGCAAACCGACTCAGGTGCTCGAGTCGAGTAGACTAAGATGAACGAGAGAACCCTTGCTAAGGAACTCGGCAATATAGCGACCGTAACTTCGGGATAAGGTCTGCCCTCAGCAATGAGGGCCGCAGCTAAAGAGCCCAGGCGACTGTTTAGCAAAAACACAGGTCTGTGCTAACACGAAAGTGGATGTATACGGATTGACGCCTGCCCGGTGCCGGAAGGTTAAGTAGAGCGGTGCAAGCTGCGACATGAAGCCCCGGTAAACGGCGGCAGTAACTATAACTGTCCTAAGGTAGCGAAATTCCTTGTCGGGTAAGTTCCGACCCGCACGAATGGCGTAACGATCTGGGCACTGTCTCAGCAAGGGACTCGGTGAAATTGCAATAGCGGTAAAGATGCCGTTTACCCGCACCAAGACGGAAAGACCCCGTGGAGCTTTACTACAGCTTGGCATTGGGCTGGGTTGTTGTATGTGTAGCATAGGTGGGAGACTTTGAAGCCAAGGCGCTAGCTTTGGTGGAGTCGCCAGTGAAATACCACCCTTACTGCAACCTTGTCCTAACCTGGACCGCAACAAGCGGACAAGGCTGGCGCTGTAGCCAATAGTTCCAAAAAGCTGTCACATATCGTCTGTTCATTACTGAACAGAATGGATAGACACTTTTTGAAAGCTATTGGCACGCGCTTGTCATGACAAAGCATTGTAAAAGCAACAACGGTGAGAGTTTTTCTATAAAGAGATATACGACTCTCTCGAGAGTAGTTTTTAAGTTTTTCGCAACACATGCTTATGTTTTATTGTTTGCCCGTTTGTTCCGGTTCAGGAACAGTGTCTGGTGGGTAGTTTAACTGGGGCGGTTGCCTCCTAAAGAGTAACGGAGGCGTTCAAAGGTTGACTAGGTACGGATGGAAATCGTATCGATAGTGCAAGCGCATAAGTCAGCTTGACTGCGAGGCCTACAAGCCGAGCAGGTGCGAAAGCAGGAGCTAGTGATCCGCTGTCTCACTGTATGGATTTATTCGTGCAAGAAAGTGGAATCGGCAGCGCTCAACGGACAAAAGCTACCCCGGGGATAACAGGCTTATAGCGCCCAAGCGTCCACAGCGACGGCGCTGTTTGGCACCTCGATGTCGGCTCGTCCCATCCTGGGGGTGAAGCAGCTCCCAAGGGTTTGGCTGTTCGCCAATTAAAGGGGTACGCGAGCTGGGTTCAGAACGTCGTGAGACAGTTCGGTCCCTATCTGGTGTGGGCGTAAGGAAATTTGCGGAGGTTTGTCCCTAGTACGAGAGGACCGGGATGAACGAACCTCTGGTGTACCGGTTGTCGTACCAACGGCATTGCCGGGTAGCTAAGTTCGGTTGCGATAAGTGCTGAAAGCATATAAGCACGAAGCCATCTCCAAGATAAGATTTCCCCATGAGACCCCAGAAAGACTATCTGGTTGATAGGCACTAGGTGTAAGCGTAGCAATACGTTCAGCCGAGGTGTACTAATCGGTCCATTGACTTTTTTACTACGTGATTTGACTAGCGATTTGTGGCTTATAAAAGAGCCATGTACCCAAAAATTTATCCGAAAGCTTTAAAAAGCTTCGGGTAGTGAAGTAAATGCGTTCATACGTGTTTTCTTGCCTACACATATCGTCTGATCACAGATCAGAATGCATAGTAGGCAGTTGAAAACAGTATTCACGCTTTTAAGCCATTACCCGGTGCTTTCAGCGGTGAGGTCACACCGGTTCCCATCCCGAACACCGAAGTTAAGCTCACCTGCGGCGATGATACTGCATTAGCGGGAAAGTAGCACAGTGCCGGATTATCAAAGAGACGCCCTGAAAAGAGCGTCTCTTTGCGTTTGACAGGCAATTATCAATCCGCTAAAGTTTACTCACTTCGTCAACGCCTCAAGGGAGGAAACGTGGGAGCAACTCAACAGAAGAAGGGGTCATCGAGGTTCCAGAGATCAGCGTTGAAGCTCGCTGCTGGGATGCCTGTGTGCTAATCGCGTGACTTCGAGGATCTCAGCGACTGAACGATCAGGATGACGCCTACTGGCTGTCTTTTCCTGGTCAGGCTCATGCTCGAGCACGAGGCCGGCAGTCGCTAACCCGACGAGTTCATCTCGGGTACACGCATCGGAGTGCCGGAACCACACCGAGAGACGCTCGAAGTCCATGGAGGCGGCCTGGGAGCTGGCCCGGGGCATCGACTTCTACGGCGGATGCAACCATGGAGTTCCGACTCGGCGGGCGAGGCCTAGAAGGGGGCTAAATAAGCACAACGGAAGGAATCAGCGCTCGCAAGTGCGGCGTTTCGGCCGTGGTGGCGGTCACATGCAGGCCCAGCGCTCTTCACTCTGGCATTCGCTGCCGATCTTCATGTGTCGTGTCGTCTTAGCCAGGACTCAAGCAGCCTGCGACGGACAGTCAAGGGGCTGCCGCGTTCGCGCGGCGGCCCCTCTCAGACCGCAATTATCAAAATTATCATTTAAAACAGTAGTGTATATAATGCAACGCCGGTGGCAACACTAACGTTCAGCGATTCTTTGCTCCCGCGCTGGGGCATCTCAGCCACAATGTCGCAGGCCGCGATTGTATCGGCGCTGAGGCCATCCACTTCGTTGCCAACAATAAGTGCTATGGGGCGGGGCGGGGGAGCGAGCGTTAAGATATTTTGGGCATCGGGAGTCTGCTCGAGCCCAATAATTATCCAATTTTGACTTTGGCAATATGCAATCGCTGAGGCTGTATCATTATAGTGTTCAACCATAACCGTTTTCTCGGCGCCCAAGCGCCGTCTTGGCAATTTCCCTGGTGTTGCGCGCAGAAATTACCGGGTCCCTCGTATCATTCTCCACCTTAGGATAAGGAGTAGTACCGCAAGTGAACACCTGATGTACTCCGGCCGCGTCGCAGGTTCTGAGTATGGCGCCAACGTTATAAGCGCTGCGCAGGTTGTCTAAAATAAGCGTAAGTTGAATCATTTGCTTGTTCAGTTATTTTGTATTCACCCAGTATAGCGTTAACGCATACAAAAGCAGTACATTTATTCATTGACAGCGTAAGCGTATTGTGCTACTATCTTACATAAGGTGAAGCCGCTTATGTCGGTTCTAACAAACTTTCTTTACGGCCCCCGTAAGCAGTTTGTGGGAACAACTAAAGCGGTTTCTATGCCCCTAAGGCATAATTAACCTTAAGGAATTAAAGGAGATTAACTCATGGCAGGAACAGCCCGCGGCGGTCGTAAAGCCGCTGCTACCAACAAGATGCGTTACGGCGCAAACTTTTATGAGTCAATCGGTGCCCTGGGGGGTCGCAAGAGTCGCGGAGGTGGTTTTGCAAAAAACCCCGACCTGGCTCGCGAGGCAGGTCGCCGTGGCGGAATGGCATCACGCCGCCGCAAAGCTTCAGCATCTAGCTAAGCATCATTGATTCAATCCTAAAAAAGACCCTTCACGGGTCTTTTTTAGTGCACTTATATTGGTAGCAGATTAAATCGGAAGGGCTGAAAGCTTCTTACGGCTGCGGTAGTAGGCGAGCGCTGTCATGGCCATCAAACTCATTGCTACAACATTTACAACACCTGAACCGGTTTTAGGGGTTTGGGTAACCGCCGGGGGAGTTGGGCTGGTGGCCGTGGCTTTTGGCTTATCTTTGCTGGCCTGGGCCTTAGTGTCGGTTTTAGCTTTATCGTTGGTCGTGGCGGCCGTTGGCGCAGGGGCCGGGGATGGTGATTCCTTGGCCTGTTCTTGCTTAGCCGCGGTATTGTCACTTGCTAGCTGTTTTTGGCGTTGTTCATCGCCATACATAAAAGTCCCCACAACAACAACGGTGACTAACAAGATTCCGCCAATGGTGGTAAGTACGTTTCGATTCATGTTGGGCCCCCTATATTAAGTTTCCTTAACGCACCCTCTTAGGCGTCAGTATAGCCAGGTGGAGCCTAATCTGCAAGCATTGCTGCGCTCAGATGGGACGTCACCCACGGGAAATACAAGGAGGTGAGCACTCATATTACCTTAGTGGTTGACGCCCCATCTGACGGTCACCAATGCCATTAGTGATAAACAATAACATAAGTAGCTATTATTGTCAATCATAAACTCTACATTTTATTGAAATATGCGGTAGGGACGTTATACTACATCCATGCATATCGGCGTCGACATTGGTGGTTCAAAGATCCTGGTAGTTGGGGGCACAACCGCCCATGAAATTGTTCGTCAGTCCAAGATCAAAACTCCGGAGACCGGTCTGGAGGGGATGAATGAGATTATCCGCATGATTGAAGAAGTGGCGGGTAGTGATAAAATACGCGCAATCGCGGTGGCTACCGCTAGCCCGATCGACCGAAAGCAAGGACGTATTCTCGAAAGCGCTCCTAATATGCACGGCTGGCGCGGCACTAATTTAGTGGACCCGATTAAGGCGCGCTTCAAGGTTCCGATTTACCTGGAAAACGACGCCGCCGCCGCCGCGCTAACCGAGGCCCATATCGGCGCCGGACGAACTTATCCCTACGTGCTGTATGTAACTATCAGCACCGGCATTGGCACGGCGCTGGTAATTAACGGACAGCCCTACCGGGGCCGCGCGGGGAGCCTTGAGGCGGGCCACATGATAATTGATCCCGAAGGTCCTCTTTGTGGCTGTGGCGGCCGCGGGCACTTTGAAGCCGATGATTGCCGGCCCGGCTATTCGCAAACGTTATGGAATGTATGGTTACGAAATTACCGATCCGGCGGTATGGAATGAAATTGCCGGTGTTTTGGCAATTGGCTTTTATAACCTTATCCACGCTTTTGCGCCCTCGGTAATTGTGATTGGCGGCGGGGTCGGCGTCCACTATGAAAAATTCCACCCGCACCTGGTAAAACATCTTGAAAAGCTGCACCCGTTGTATCAGCTGCCTCCCGATTGTTCCGGCTAAACATATCGAAACCGCGGTTGGGTACGGCGCCCTGATTTTGGCCTCCCAGCTTTGATTGCGCTAATGCTTGCTGGCGCTAGTCATGCGGGAGTAGTATAAGTCACAGTAAGTCAGCGTGGGGGAGGGTTATTTGGAAGCAATTACAAAAGATTTTCCGCAGTTCACGTTTGTGCCGGGAAATTTTTTTATGTGGTCGCCCCAGGCCAAAGCCATCCATTATGATACACGGCGAAAAAAGACTAACGAGGGCAAAATCGCTTTAGTCCATGAAGTTGGGCACGCCTTGCTGGGCCATCGTTTATATAAATACGACATGGAACTTATTAAGATGGAAATGGACGCCTGGGACATGGTTCGGCGTTTAGCGCCCAAGTATAGCCTTTTCGTTGACGAGGAACATATTGCCCGGTGCATCGCTACCTATGACGCCTGGCTAACCAAACGCGCCACCTGCCCCGATTGCCAAAACTTCAGCCTGCAAAAAGGGCGTGACGAGTATGGCTGCTTTGCCTGTGGTTCCATTTGGGAGGTCAACTGGCGCAAAGATCGGCGGGTAACCCGCAAAGTTTTGGAGCGCTACGAACACCCGCACCTCGGTCACTCCCAACTATCCTCCAGCAGCTAGCACACGGTATTCCAGTTATGCTATAATTTAACCGTTTCGTTCATCGACAGGAGATCGCGAGGATCTCATGCAGTCAAATTGGGTGCGAGGGTTGTTGCTCGGCGCAACCGCGTCATGGGTGGTGCTCTTCATCGCCTCTGACGGGTCGATTCTTGCCGTCCTCGGCATGCTCGGCGCGGTGGTCACGCTGTGCCTCCTCACCGTCGCAGGCGAACTCGAATGGCGCCATGTCATGGTGCTCGGTCTCGTCTACCTCGCATTGATTGGCCTCTTCGGAGGTCCGGTCGCCTACGACAACACGATCATCTGGCCGGCGCTCGTCGTCACCGTGATCGCGCTGTTCTTTTTCGTCATCGACACGTTCGGTGGCAGACGAACGGTCGCGACGCGCTGAGTTCGTTCTCGGTGTCGACCTGAACATCGTGGCGCAAGCTTCGGCTTCGCCAGTCCGCCCCCAGGCTTCCCGGCCCGGGGGCGGACGCTCTGCAATCATCCAAATCAATAACCCAGTTTAACTGCTTTACCCAGAGCCATAAATCAGGTACAATATAGGTAATCATTTGCTCGCGCTGTGAGGTGCGACGATGAAATCTTTTTGTATAGGGAGGCCTACGTGCCCACGAAAACTGCAACAAAAACGTCCGAAGACATGACTATGGAGGAGCTGCTGGCCGAACATCAAGTTGCCGGCATGGCGGCTGGCGACCTGGTTGAAGGGACGGTTATCGCCGCCGACAAACATGAAATCTGGCTAGACCTTGGCGAGAGGGGAACCGGCTTGGTGGTTGGCCGCGAGATCGAACGGGCCAGCGATATTAGCCCGGGAGATCTAATAAGCGCCAGTGTGATTGAGCCTGAGGCCGACGAGGGCTATGCCTTACTAAGTTTGAAAAAGGTCGCTAAAGAAAAAGGCTGGGAATCACTTCAAGAGAAGTTTGAATCGGGTGAAGTATTTGCCATTACCCCGTTTGATGCCAATAAAGGTGGATTACTGGTTGAAATCGACGGCATCCGCGGCTTTCTTCCCGTGAGCCAGCTGAGCGCTGAAAACTATCCGCGGGTTTCCGGTGCCGACAAAGATGAAATTCTCCATCGGCTCACAAACCTTGTCAGCAAGCCGCTTAATGTTCGTGTTTTAGACGTGAACCGGCGCGACAATAAACTTATTGTTTCGGAAAAAGCCGCCCGCCGCGAGGACACTGAAAGTAAGGTTTCAAAGCTTCAGACCGGAGAGGTTGTCGACGGCCTGGTAACGGGTGTAGTTGACTTTGGCATTTTCGTAAACGTCGATGGGATTGAAGGGCTGGTCCACATTTCCGAGATTGCTTGGGACCGCGTAGACAACCCCGGTAAGTACGTTAAGGTTGGCGAAAAAGTGAAAGCTAAAATCATCGCGATTGACCGCGATAAGCTTTCCTTGAGTATCAAGCAAATGCAGGAAGACCCTTGGATTGGGGCGGTTAAGAAGCTGAAAGTTGGCACTGAAGTAGAGGGTAAGGTTACCCGCATTACGCCGTTTGGGGCATTTGTCCAGGTGACCCCGGTTATTGAGGCGCTGGTCCACATTTCCGAGTTAAGCGACGACCACGTTGAAGACCCAACCAAGCTTTTAAAAGTAGGGGAAAGCAAGCAGTTCCGCATTATAGCCATTGACCCCGACGCTCACAAATTGAGCTTAAGCCTTAAAGCACCTAAAAAGACGGCTGAAGAAGCTAAGGAATAACGTTATGGACGGCCCTGTCCGGATGTGCCGGGCGTGCCGCGCGCGCCATCTCGCAATCGGAATTGTCCCGCTGGGTCATCCGGAACGGACAGCTGGTCGCGGACCAGGCACGGCGCTTCGGCGGGCGGGGCATCTACAGTTGTAGCGAAACCTGCGCGACCCAGCTTCAGGGCAATATTCCATCAATCAAACGAAAGAGGTAAGTATGGCCGAGACCGAAACAGTATCTGAAATCAAGTCTGTCGAGATAGCACCCGTGGTGGGTGTGGGCGCCTTTGCCGAAAAAATGGGCCTGCCGGTTACCGGCGTCATTGCTGAACTTATGAAAAACGGCGTCATGGCAACCATAAATGAACAAATTGATTTTGATACGGCGGCCATTATTGGTGCCGACTTAGGGTTTGAAGTGATTCCCGAGCCTGAAGCGGCGCCGGCCTTTGCGCCTAAAGCCAAGCTACCGGAGGGCGAAGGTACCGTCCGTCCGCCCGTGGTAGCGGTGATGGGCCATGTTGACCATGGTAAGACCAGCTTACTCGACGCTATCCGTCAAACCAGCGTGGCTAAGGGGGAGAGCCGGCGGGATAACCCAGCACATTGGGGCATATCAGGTAAAACGCGCCAACCGGTGGATTACCTTCTTCGGACACGCCCGGGCATGAAGCATTTTCAGCTATTCGCGCCCATGGCGCGCGCCTCACTGATGTGGCTATTATTGTTGTGGCGGCCGATGATGGCGTGAAGCCCCAAACCAAAGAAGCCGTTCGTTACGCCCAAGAGGCCGGCAATAAAATCGTTATAGCCCTTAACAAAACCGATAAAACCGGAGCCGACCCAACCCGGGTACGCCAGGAACTCAGCGAAAAGCTTGAACTGATGCCCGAAGAATGGGGCGGCAGCACCGTAATGGTGGATGTATCAGCCAAGAGCGGCGACGGGGTCGAAAAACTCCTTGATATGGTCTTGCTGGTGGCTGATGTTGAGGATTTGCGGGCACGGCCTACGGGGCCGAGTGAAGGCGTAATTATAGAAACCCATCTGGAAACCGGCCGCGGGGCGGTTGCAACCGTACTGGTTCAAAATGGCGTCCTCAAGCCAGGTGATTTTGTGGTAGCCGGCGACACCTATGCCAAGGTTCGCAGTTTAGAGGATTGGCGCGGTAAGAAAATCAAGCACGCCGACCCCGGTATGCCCGCTGTTATCACCGGCCTTAAGTAGGCCGGCTTCGGCGACGCTTATACCTTCCGGTGAGCTTACGACCGGCCGCGACCGTTCAGGTGGCCAGCCAGCGCGCAAGCTTCCATTAAAAGCATGACCAAGGTTAAGAAAATCGGCATTGATGAGCTTCCAGCGCCATCGCCGCGGGACGAATCCCAGGAGCTAAATGTAGTCGTAAAAGCCGATGTGCAGGGCTCGCTGGAATCATTGCTGGATAGTTTGAACGAGCTGGGCAATAGACGAAGTGGCGATGAAGGTGGTTTCCAGCGGGATTGGCGATATTAACGAGTCCGATGTCGCCTTTGCCGCTACGTCCGGCGCCCTTCTTCTGGGCTTTAACGTGTCGCTTACTACCAAAGTAAAACAACTGGCCACTCATGAAAAAGTCCAAATCCGGCTTTACAAGGTTATTTATGAGCTGCTGGATGATATGCGGAGCGGATTAAGCCAGATGCTGAAGCCCGAAGTGATTGAAACCGTGATTGGCGAACTTAAAGTGCTGGTGTCTTTCGAGGGACCACCAAGTCCGCCGTGATTTGCGGCGGCGAGGTGTTAAGCGGCAAAGCCAGCGCTCCCAGCCAGGTACGGATTAGCAGGGCAAAGAGGTGGTTGGTGCCGGCACCCTCGCCGCTGTCCAGAAAGAGCAAAACAAAGTTTCCGAAGCGGTGGAGGGCGAACAGTGCGGTTTGAATGTAACTACGGCAACCGCTATTGAAGTAGACGACCGGCTGGAATTCTTCACCACCGAAGAGCGCCAGCGCAGCTTGTAGCGGGGGACCCTTAATGTCCCAACGCACCCAAAAAGTATCCAGCTTAATCAAGCAGCTGGTTGCAGACTGAAACTGACGGTTTTGCCGAATCAGCCTACCTAGCCGTTACAAGCTCGAGGTGTCGCCGGATTTGCGCCAGGCGACGGTATGGGTCGGCGTGCTGGCAAAAGGGGATGAAGAGGCTACCGCGCTGTTTAAATCGGTAGAAAGCGCTCAAAAACGTCTCCAGGGGGCGGTGGCGAAAGGCATGACCACCAAGTTCACCCGCGGCTAAGTATTAAGCGTGATTCCAGCGGAGCTTATGCTGAAGGAATAAGCCGGCTGATTAAGGGGTTGTAAGATTAAGCTTCGGTTCGTTCATTGACATCGACGACCAAAGCCGACTTATCCGCATCGTTTTGATCGAAGAGTCCTAGAATTGCCTGAGTTGCTTCAGTGCTGCTTTTGCCTGCAACTGTTTGTTTGACTTGTTCTAGCATGCCGTCTTCATCCCATCCCATGTCGGCAAATGTTGGGCGGCTAACCATGACAAACCGACCTCCGGGCTCAACCTTTTTTGAGCCTATCTGGTGATACTTGGCTAATTCTTCCTGAAGTTCGAGCTCAATTTGATTTGTTCCTCGGGAGTTTTACCTGCCTTCTTAGCCCTTTCTTCTTTGACTAATCTGATCATAGAAGTGCGTGATCGTAGAGTTTTTGTATCTTGTCTTCCTTCCATGCCTCCCTGTGTTTGATTGGCAGTCAGGTACTCTGCATTTCCATCCAGACTAATATAAATTCTCATATTGCCTGAGGCGAGAGAACCTCAGCTTTTTGTGTTTTACGATCAAGCCTTACAACGGCTGCATTAATTCCAAGATCTTCATGCCCCATTAAATTTCCATTTTCGGATCTTAAATCGCGTAATTGCTGTTCGAGGTCATAGCTCATTGTTTCAAATGCTTGTCTGTTGCCGAAATTTCTCAAATTACTAATGAATGTATCTCGAGCGCTTTTAGCTGCGGTTTCCCTAAGATCCTCTCGCCCAAAAGTGCTCGTGACACCAAAGACGTTGGCATAGCGGTCATAAACCAAATTATCAAGTGTTTCGGAACCATCTGAATGTTGAGCCTCGAAATTCTGTTCGAAATCTATTGGAATATCTTGTTCAGCATCTTCAATCTTACGTTGTTGCTCTTGCAATACTCCTACAATTTCTTGGTAGCGGGGATCGGCGTCTGGCTTAAGGCTAAAGCGGACGTTATTGTCACCTAGGTCAGGATTGATACCCTCATGGAGGTCAATTATTCCTTGAGAATCTAAGTCTGATAGAACTTGATTCAAACCAGCCCTATCTAGGCCCGCATTGACTCGTTGGCGAACTGATTCGAAATAGCGGCCACTATCAAGTTCGGCATTTTCGATATCCGCCTCTGGGCTTCCACCAGTTTTTCAAATATATCCTTATACTCTTCGGGGGCGTCGTCTTTGAGTTTAAGTCGAACATTATTATCCCCGAGATGGGATTGTCTCCCTCTTCCATGTCTATGTAGCCGTTGTTATAGAGATCGGCAACAACTTCATTAAACGTGGCCCGGTCATTAATGTTATTAAATCGTCCGCGGACGCCATCCCACGTTTCACGGCTATTGTTGACACGCTCGGCAACGCTTTTGGCGAAATTCTTCAGTTCTTCGATTTGTTTCTGTTCCTGTTCCTGGTCCTGGGGAGGGGGCGGGTGAAGGTTCGGGAGTTGGCGTAGGTCCAGGGCCAGGGCCTGGGGTGGGTGCCGTGCCTCCCGGCTTTACCTCTAGCTCTCGTCTGCCCGTGAGGAAAGGTGCGACTATCGGTGGGGTGAAGGGCTCTACGCCCGTCGGGCTATGAATCTCTTTCGTGTGTGTTTCTGTGCCCCCTGTCGACTTTTCAGGAATAACGATATCTAAACGACCTTTACCGTCGTCACCGGTTGGGTCAAACTCAGTGGTAATACCAGATCATTGTAGCTTTTGAAGTGAATCAGGGGTTAACCCCCGGGGCCTTGGGCTAAGCGATCGGCAACCACATTGCCATAGACATCCTGAAGGGTTATGTATCCGGCATTACTGTTTTGGTCATGAATTTCATGCACAAGTCGAAAGCCATTTGAGATAGATGTTAAATAGCCTTCATGAATCCGCTCGTAATGCTTTCCGCCGTTATATTCATGGTAATTCCAGTCGGGGTCGCTGCGGTCGATGGCGACTTGATTAGGGCCATTAGGATGGGTTACTTGTACTGGTTCACTGCCATCCGGACCTGGACCAAAAATTGGTTGATGGTCAGATCCGCTTGCTCCGGGTGTGGTTATTGTATGAGTTTCAGATCCATCCCATATTCCGCTGCCTGCAAGCACATTTCGCAGCCACGTACGATCGCTAGCACCCGCCGGCCCCCCCACGGCTAATCCATCAGCTACGCCTTGGTAGTCCGAACGTATTCCAGCGGAAGCCTC
>CAVRJJ010000001.1:0-405478 GCA_963721685.1 uncultured bacterium | reverse complement strand
TGTAAATTGGCTTTAGGTGTTACGATCGGTAACGTCTACAACTAGCACTGACTTATCAGCACCGTGATCTCCAGAGAGTCCAAGTACAGCCTGAGTTGCTTCTGTCGAAGCTCTTGCCACTTATTAAGCTTTTAACTTGGTCCAACATAGCGCTTTCATCCCAGCCCTGGTCATACAATACGGCCCTGCTCATCATAACAAACCGGCCGCCAGGTTCAACCTTTTTAGTACCAATTTGATGGTATTTAGCTAACTCTTCTTGAAGTTCCCGCTCAATGCGATCTTGCTCTTCCGGCGGCTTACCTTCTTTTTCGGCTCGCTTTCCTTCTAGTATGCGACGTATTGCCGTGCGTCGTTTGGGAGCTTTTGAATCCTCAATATCCCCATGAATGGCTCCGATACTTTGATTTTCTGTTAAGTATTCGGCGTTACCACTCTCACTAATATAGATAACCGCCATATTGCCGGTGGCGAAGATTTCGGCCGTTTCGCGCTTGCGGCTCAAGGCGGACAGCGGCCGCGTTCATTCCCAGATCTTCTCTTTCCTGTAAGTCGCCATTTTCGTGACGAAGCCTCGTGATCACGTCTTCAATCTCTCTGCCCATAGTTTGAAAAACGCCCTGGCCTCGCTGGGATGCGAATTTGCTAATAATTGTTTCTCGGACTGTCTGGGCGGCCTTTGGTCGTAAATCTTCACGACCAAAGGTACTGGTGACGCCAAACACGTTTTCGTAGCGGTCATATATTAAGTCGTCCAATGAACCTGAATTATCGGCACGCTCGGCACTAAACTCTTGCTCGAAATCAATTGGTATGTTTAGTTCTTCATTTTCAATCTGGCGCTGTTGTTCCCGCAATTGCTCAAATACAGCTTGATAACGCTCTGCTCCGGATTTTAGACTAAACCGCACGTTATTATCGCCGAGGTCAGGATTGTTTCCGTCATGTAAATCAATAATATTACTGCCAACTAAGTCGGAGATAAGTTGGTTTAACCCTGCCCGATCTAAGCCTCCTTCAACACGCTGTCGAATTTGCTCGAAGTAGCGGGCGGTATCAAGTTCGGCATTTTCAATCCGCCTCTGGGCTTCTACCAGTTTTTCAAATATATCCTTATACTCTTCCGGGGCATCGTCTTTGAGCTTTAGGCGAACGTTATTTTCGCCTAAATCGGGATTATCTCCCTCTTCCATGTCTATGTAGCCGTTGTTAAAGAGATCGGCAACAACTTCATTAAACGTGGCCCGGTCATTAATGTTATTAAATAGTCCGCGCACTCCATCCCACGTTTCACGACTATTGTTGACACGCTCGGCAACGCTTTGGCGAAATTCTTCAGTTCTTCGATTCGTTTCTCGTTCCAGTTCCTGGTCCTGGCGGGGGGGCGGGTGAAGGTTCGGCGAGTCGGCGTAGGTCCAGGGCCAGGGCCTGGGGTGGGTGCCGCGCCTCCCGGCTTTACTTCTAACTCTCTCGTCTGCCCGTGAGGAAAGGTGCGACTATCGGCGGGGTAAAGGGCTCTACGCCCGTCGGGCTATGAATCTCTTTCGTGTGTGTTTCGGCTGCGCCCCCTGTCGACTTTTCAGGAATAACGATATCTAGACGACCTTTACCGTGCGTCACCGGTTGGATCAAACTTGGTGGTAATGCCCAAATCATGTAGCTTTTGAAGTGAATCAGGGGTTAACCCCCCGGGGCCTTGTGCTAAGCGATCGGCAACCACATTGCCATAGACGTCTTGAAGCGTAATGTATCCGGCATTACTATTTTGATCATGAATTTCATGTACGAGCCGAAAGCCATTTGATATCGACGTTAAATAGCCTTCATGAATCCGCTCGTAATGCTTCCCTCCGTTATACTCGTGGTAATTCCAGTCGGGGTCGCTGCGGTCGACCGCAATTTGAATTGCCGGACCATTGGGATGGGTAACTTGTACCGGCTCACTGCCATCCGGGCCTGAACAAAAATTGGTTGATCAGGTCCGCTTATGCCGGGCGTGGTTATGGTATGCGTTTCGACCCATTCCAGATTCCACTGCCAGCAAGCACATTTCGGAGCCATGTACGATCACCGCACTGCCGGACCTCCCACGGCTAATCCGTCAGCAACGCCTTGGTAGTCCGAACGTATTCCAGCGGAAGCCTCCTGAATGGTGGTCCCCTACAACCAACCCGACTAAGGCTCCTTGTATCATTGCTTTGCCCACGCGCCGGTTGCGAAGTTTGCGATAAGCATCATCTTTGGCTTCAAGCTCATTGGTAATGTTCCCCAGGGAATAAACGTTCCATTGTGGGCTGTTCACCAGTCTAAAAAGTGCCCATACGGTCACTTACATAACGCTCGGCTTGAGCTCTTAACCTAACAAGATTAAAACGCTCGGTCTCTACGTTTTTGGAACCGCTAAAACTAATTAGATCTATACCATTTTGCACACCAAATATTTCACGTGCCTGTATTTCTTGGACAATGCTATTGAGCGTCTTGACATCAGCTGGGCTAAGGTCATCAGGTGGACCGTTTTCCGGCATCAAAGTCTCTAACGATTGAATTAAGCCGGAAGCTGAGGCTTTTGTATAAATACTCTCGGCTAGTTCTTGTCGCCGTTTTTGATCTGGTCCGGTAATTGTCTCACCTTTGGCGCTTGATCGCTCAAGGTAGGCTCTTTCCGACTTAAGTGTTCTGGCTTCGTGGACGCCTGCGATGGCAGCGCCGACCGCTCCCGGCACAATAGTGCTGGCAACCCTTCCAGCAGCACTTTTAAGTCCTATGCCAGCGGCCACGGCGGCCGTTATGGCAAAGGTTGCCACTTTAGCGCTAACAACCAGGCCGCGGCGTTGCTCTACCCACTCCAGAGCCCGTTCAGCCTGCGTGCGCTGAAGTTCGGTGCGTACGCCGCTTCTAACTTCAGCTTCATAAAATTTAATCTCACTAAGCATACTTTCGAGAGTGCGTTCCGCTGATTCTTTTTCTTTGATATTGGCGGCCAAAGCTTGAATTTCCTCAATACTAAAGCCTGCAATGGTGTCGCTATGTGAGGCGTGAATCGCTTCTTGGATAGCATCGAGGTCTGCTTGAAGTTGAGCGGCATCGGCGTTATTAACATGGTGTTCAATATAGGCTTTTACTCTTGCTTCTACTTCGGGGGCAACTCCTTCGCGCTGCTCTTCGCCTTCGTCAACACGCAAAAAACCTTCGGTAACCCGGCCGATGATGGCGTTCATGTCGCGGTTGTGGGCGGCACGGTCGGCGTTTTGTGGGTCATGCATGTTTTGGTTCGTTATCATTGCCTGTTCGGCTTCACGCATGTGGGCTTGGCGGCGGGCGGTGCGGGTAAAGGTTTGGCGCCACACGTTTTGAAGACGACCCATTAGTCGGCTGCCTCCGGTACGATTGAGCATGTCGTGTTGCTCTTGTTGCAAGGTTTCGTCGGCTACATCGTAGGCCTGTTTTCGCACATCGGCCTGATTTATTTGAGCCGCGGTAAAACGAAACTCTGTTTCAGCTGGTTCAGGCGGGGCGCGCCGGAGTTTCCGGCATAGTTCTCCCCTAAGTACATTTTGACGAAATCGGTGAGTACTTGAGTAGTTACCTCCTGGCTGTGGGGGACTGACCGCTCAATAAACTGTTGGATTTGCTCATCTGATGCTTGGTCTGTTAAGTCATTAAATTGTTCGAGTTGCTCCGGTGTCATTTGAGCAATTAAGGCAGTATTGACCATGCGCTCAAGTCGTGACTCAAGGTCTTTTTGCATAATAACTTTTTCCGCCTCGGGAATCTTACTTGATTCAGGGCGTTGATCAATGACCCACTTCACAAAAGTATTTATGTCATTAGGCATACCATGCTTCCTCACTCTATAAGCATAAGTGTAATGACGTCTATAGATTAAGTCAACTCAATTCAAGTTGAGAAAACGGAGGACCCGCCGCGCGTGAGCGCGGCGGGTCCCTAGGATTGGGCCCTTGCTTGATGTTGGACGCCTACCAGCTGACACCGTCGGACGTTGAGCCCAGGATGATGGTGCCGATCAGGATCAGCAAGCCGCTGATTCCGGCGATCCACATCCGCCACCTCAGGCTGAGGTTGAGGTTGATGTGTGGGTGGGTCAACAGGGCGAGAAACATCGAGCCGACGAAGCCAGCGAGGATCATGAGCACGCCCAGCACGACGTAACGGAGCTGGAAGTCACAGGCGGATGAGCTCCGGCCTCCGCTCTGAGCCAAGGCAACGGGCGCTGCAATGAGCAGCGTCGCGGCGAGGCCGGTGGTGGCCGTGGCAATGCTCGCCAGGATCTGGCAGGCGCGGTTCTTCAGGTTCGACATGACGAACTCCTACCCCTATTTAAACCCAGGGCGAGGCATCGATGGACAGGGGAACGAAGACTTTCGTGCCGTTTGACGATTCTATAATAAATTGGTTGCTATGTCAATCTCCAAGCTTCTTTTTTTGTTTTTCCTTTTCTTGCTCTGCTTTCAGTTCGGCTTGCTTTTCTTTAATCTTTTTGGCGATCATGCGGAGTTTTGCCTCGATGAAATCAATGTATTTCCGGGCCCAGGCAAACTCGCGGGAAATAATATAAAGGCCGGCTAAAATTACCACCCAACCGGGGCCGGGCAGGGGGAGTAAGATGATGCCAACAATAATAACCGGGATGCCAACCAGCATCACCAGGATTTGACGGACGATTTTAGGTATTTTTTGGTACATACGCCATTATTGTACGGTAAGTGTTTACGGCTTGGAATAGCCTCGGATAAACTCAGCACCGGACATCTCGCGCTTGCCTGCCGGTTTTAGGCGGTCAACGGCCAGCCCGCCCTCACCGGTTGCCACCACAAGCGGTGCGCCCGTAGGGGAAAGAATAGTACCGGGAGCGGCAGTTTTATCTGTCCACTCCTTACCCACCATCCCGTGGGTAGCGGTTATGGTAACATCCCGGCCTAGTATTTGGACGCGGCTGCCGGGCCATCCAATAAAGGCCCGTACCTCTCGTTCTAGCATTGCCGCTGGCTTAGTCCAATCAATAATGCCATCTTGTTTGGTTAGTTTGCGGCTATAAGTGGGCGGGATGGCCGGGTTTTGAGGGCGGAGCAACATTTCTCCCTTTATATAGCGGGGTAAGTCCCTGGTAAGCATCCGATTACTGAGATCGCTTAAGGCTTCGGTAAGATCAGGAGTCGTAATGTCGTCAGGAAGGGAGTAGGGCTCCTGGGACAAAAGATCGCCCTCATCCATTTTAGCCACAATCTTCATCAGGCTCACGCCGGTTTCGGGTAACCCTTCTAAAATCGCAAAACTAATCGGGTCGGCGCCCCTAAGAAGGGGCAGCAGTGAGAAGTGGCTATTCATAATTCCCAGCTCAAAACTATCAATTACCTGATCCGGAATAGTCATGCCAAAATCAACCACCAAACCTGTCCGGCTAGTAAACTGATGTGAGCGCCACAACGCTTTTAAGTCTGCTTCGTTATTAACCTGAAATACCGGGATGGCGTGGTCTTCGGCCCAAGTACGTACCGGGTGGGGGTGGATTTTCCCGCCAGGAGATACGCGGTCGGGTTTGGTGATGATAGCCTCTATCTGGAAATGGTCATAAATGCCCTTGAGGCAACGGAGGCTAACGGGCCCGGTCCCAAAAAAAACCAGTGGCGGCTTCATATTTTAGCGCTTCGAGGGTTCGTATTTGCTAAATTTGCCGTTTAATCCCAGCCTAAAGAGCTTGTCGGCGTCATGCACGTGATCGGTAAACAGCTTACCTTCACAATGGTCAATTTCATGCTGGAGGACCCGCGCTAAAAAGCCGGTCGCGGTTATCCGGATAGGCTGTCCGTTCAGGTTAAGGGCCCGTACCTTAACCTTGGTATAGCGGGCTACCGAGCCGTACATATCGGGGACGCTTAAGCAGCCCTCCATTGACTCTTCCAGCACACCTTCAAATTTTACGATTTCAGGGTTAATGAAAACGCCAAAGCTCTTCTTTTCCTTATTTTCAAAGTCGTCGCGGATAACCACGACCCGGTAGGGTTTGGCTATCTGGACGGCCGCCAAAGCCGCGCCAAACTCGTGTTCACGGGTCGCCTCCCAGTCGAGGGTCGCCACAATCATTTCGCGGGCCAATGCTTCGGTGGATTTATCGATATGGCCGACGCGAAAGCTTTTGCGCTTAAGCAGCGGGTCGGGGACATGGATAATACTTTCGCGCGGAGCTTTTTCTTTGGAGGCCATACCTTTTAATATTCCTTTTATAATACGTTTATCGGATCTAAGTCAGTTTTCCAGGCAGCGGGTAAGGCGGCGGTAATTTCCAGTAAATAATGGCGCTCAGCCGCTTTTATAATCAACTGCCAATGGTGCTTGCCGCCAAGCCGGGCATGGAAGGCTGGGGCCGGGCCTAAAACCCTAATGTGGGGGTTCTGTTTTAGCGTAGCATAGAGCGCCTGGCTGGCGCTAACGGCCGCCGCCTCATCCTTATGTGAATAGGTTAACTTTAAAAGGTAACGGAAGGGGGGGTAGCCGAGCAGCTGGCGCTGGGCTAATTCGGCGCGAGAGAAATCCCAATAACTGTTCGTCTTAACCGCTTGAATGGCCGGATGATCCGGTGTACGGGTTTGAATAAAAACTCTGCCCGCTCGGTCACCGCGCCCAGCTCGCCCGGCCACCTGGGTTAATAGCTGGAAGGTACGTTCCGCGGAGTGGAAATCCGGCATGTGCAGCATAGAGTCGGCGTTTATTACCCCCACGGTATCCAGATTGGGAAGATCGAGCCCCTTGGCGATCATTTGGGTTCCAATCAGGATATCGATGGAGCCCTCATGCAGCAGCTTATAAAGTTTGGGCAGCTCTTCCGGCCGCGCGCTATCCTTATCCAGCCGAAAAACTCGGACATGCGGCAAAACTTGGGCTATTTCAGTTTCAATTCGCTTGGTTCCTCCCCCCACATATCGCAGCTCACTGGCACTGCAATTGGGGCAGACAGCCCCGGGCACCTGCCGGTAGTTGCAGAAATGGCATATTAATTTCATGTGGTCGGCGTGGAAGGTTAGGGGGAGTTGGCAGGTGGGGCAAAGGGTTACATGGCCGCAGTGGTTGCAGATTTGGCTTGAAGCGGTGCCGCGCCGGTTCAGGAATAACAAGGACTGGCGGCCCTCCCGGAGGGTCTGTACCAGCGCTTCTTGGAGCGGACGGGAAATAAGGCTGCTTTTTCCACGCACCTCGGGCTCGCGCATGTCCACGATCGTGCAAGCCGGTTGTTGGCGGTTTTCCACCCGCTTGGGGAGCTTATAGAGTTTCACCCGACCGGTGGTGGTGGCGTAAACCTCGGTAAGGCCGGGAGTAGCACTCCCAAGCACCAACTTGGCACCGCTAAGATGCGCCAGTTTCGCCGCGGTGGGAATGGCATGGTAGCGCGGGTTTTGTTCTTGTTTATAGCTTTGTTCGTGGCACTCATCAATCACAATTACCCCAAGCTTTGCTAGCGGCAAGAACAGGCCGGAGCGCGCCCCTACCACCACTAATGGTTCCGGGCTTTCCAGTGCCCGCTGCCAGGCCTGGTGTTTGCCGGCCTCCGATAGGCCTGAGTGGAAAGCGATCACTCGTCCGGGAAAGCTTGCCTCGAACAGGGCGAGCAGTTGGGGGGTTAGGGCGATTTCCGGCACCAGCACTACGGCCGACCTCCCATTTTTAAGCTGCGCGGCGGTAAGTTCCAGGTAAAGACGGGTTTTGCCCGACCCGGTCACGCCCTGCACTAAATAGGTAGTCTGTTTGCCTTCCATAATACCGGTAAAGGCCTGTTGTTGGTCGGAAGTAAGGGTTTGGTCCTGGGGCTTTAATACAAAATCAGCTTGGCTGGGCTTGGCGGTCCGGCGCTTGCGGGTAATCCCGGCTGGTAATAAGGTTTGCCATACCGACTTGGGGCTGGAAAAGTAATAAGTGCCAAGCCAGCCCGCCAAGTCCACTAAATGGGCCGGAAGTGCGGGTATATCAAGCAACTCCGTAACAGCTTTGGTGGCGAAGGCGGGCTTGGCGTTCGTTAAGCCGGTAATAACTCCCAAGCTTTGGCGGCGCCCCAGGGGGATGGTTACAAGCTTTCCGACTGCCGCGGTGCCAGCGTCAATTTCATAGGTGAATCCGGCTGAAGCGGTACCCGTAAAGGTTAACGGCGCCACCAGCACATATAGCTTTTGGGCTGCGCTCATAACCATATTGTACACCGGGCTGCCGGGAGTGTTTGATATAATCAAGGTACATCCGAGGTCCTGCATTAAGCATAAAGAGGAGAAAGAGCATGAAGCGCAGCACAGTAGCCGTATTGGTAGTTATGGTAGTGGTGGTTTTGGGGGCGCTTGCTTGGCTCGTGGCTCGGCCTGATACTGACAGCGCTTCGGACTCCTCGAAACAAACAGCCTCGGACACCCCTCAGCCTGCACCTTCACCGGTGTCGGAGCCCGCGGCTCCGCAACCCGGAACCGTTACGGTTAGCTATGATAGCAATGGCTTTAGTCCCTCGACTATTACTGTTAAATCCGGGCAGACAGTCACCTTCGACAATAAGACGTCAGCAACCATCCAGCCATCTTCCGACCCGCATCCGCAGCACACCGATAATTCTGAACTTAATGCTGGAAATATTTCAAGCGGCAGTTCAAAGTCCATCACTCCCAAGCAGACCGGCTCATTTGGCATGCACGATCATTTCAACCCCAGCCATACCCTTAACATCACCGTTGAGTAAACGACCTGCACTAGTCGGTTAATTGGTAATGCGCTACACTGAAACGAACTGATTATGAGTTTACGAGTTAAATTTTGGTTAATACTTTTGCTTACCGTGGTAACGGCCGTTTTGGCCTACCCGAAAGAGGACCAGTTACTGCAAAAAATTGGCATTAAGGACAGCCACCTCAGCGTGAAGCAGGGACTTGATTTGCAAGGAGGGGCTGAGCTGGTTTTCCAAGCCAACGCCGGTGAATTGAAAAAACTTTCCAAAACCGAACGGGAGACCGCTATGAGCTCGTTGGTTGAGGTTATCCAGAAGCGCGCCAACCCGTCCGGTACGGCCGAAGTAACGATCCAGCGGCAGGGGTCTGACCGGGTTATTGTTGATCTCCCCGGGGTAGCCGATGTTAATGAGGCAATAAACCAAATAGGGCGCACAGCCAACCTCCAGTTTCTCGAGCTTGTGCCCGGCAGCGACCAGCCTATCGCGACCAATGTTACTGGTAAAGACGTGTCCCGGGCGGATCCGGATTTTGATACGCAAACAGGGCAACCAATTGTAATGCTTAAAATGAAGGGCGGCGAGTCAACCAAAAAATTTGGTGCGTTAACCACCCGTATTAATAAACAAAATGGACAGTTGGTAACGTTGCTTGATAATGAAATAGTCTTTGGTCCGGCCGGAGTTTCCCAACCGATTACCGATGGCAACGCCCAGCTTTCGGGTAATTTCAAAGACGTTGAGGCGGCCCGAACTATTGCCCAGCAAATAAATGCAGGTGCTTTGCCCATTCCTATCGACCTGGTGCAGCAACGCAGTGTCGGTCCAAGCTTAGGGCAAGAGTCGGTATCCAAAAGCCTATTGGCCGGTATTATTGGGTTGATTGTGGTGGCAGCCTTTATGGTGGCGTACTACCGCACCGCTGGGCTATTGGCCGTGCTCGCACTTATTGTCTACACCTTAGTTACCTTGGCCGTGTATAAGCTAACAGCGCTTACGCCCTACGCGATTGTGCTTACCTTGGCAGGAACCGCTGGGTTTATCTTGAGTATTGGCATGGCAGTTGACGCGAACATCTTAATCTTTGAGCGGATGAAAGAGGAACTGCGTTCGGGTAAGTCGTTTGTGGCGGCTACCGAGGCCGGCTTTGATCGGGCATGGACATCCATCCGCGACTCCAACGCCGCCACGCTTATTACCTGTCTTATCCTTTACCTGTTTGGAGCTACTATTATTAAGGGCTTCGCGGTAACGCTGGGGATTGGCGTACTGATTAGTCTGTTCACATCGGTGGTTGTAAGCCGTACGTTCATCAGGCTGTTTATACGTACCTCCTGGGGTCGCCGCGCCGGTTCCTATGGTTTGAAGAAAAATGAGGTGGCGGCGTGAATCTTGTAGGCAAACGCAAGCTTTGGTATTTTATTTCCTTGCTCATTATCGTTCCGGGCACCATCTCGCTGGTAGTGAACGGTCTGCAATTAGGGATTGAATTTAAGGGTGGCCAAAACCTTGAGGTGGCCGGCCAACTAAGCTTAGACGAGATTAAGGCTACGACCGACCGTCTGGAGCTAAAAGACGTTAACATTGTCAGCAGCGGCGACAATTCATTGATTCGCTATCGGGATGAGGCTAACCCGAAAGGCCAGCAAGCTAATCATCAAACATTAACCAAAGAGTTAGCGGCCAAGGGCCACCAAGAGGTTTCGTTTGAAACCGTTGGCCCTTCCGTTAGCCGCGACATTACCCGCAACGCCATCATCAGTGTGGCGGTAGCCTCATTGGCGATTGTGCTTTATATCGCTTTTGCCTTCCGTAACATTCCTCCTCCAATGACCTCTTGGCAGTTCGGTGTTGTGGCCATTATTGCCATGCTTCACGACGCTTTACTCCTGGTGGGGATGTTCTCGATCCTTGGTGCTGTGGCCCAGGTTGAAATTGATTCGCTGTTTATCACGGCGGTCTTAACGGCTATCGGGTTTTCGGTGCATGACACCATTGTGGTGTTTGACCGGATCCGGGAAAACCTGCGTCGCGAACGGGGCAGCTTTGAAGGCATAGTGAATACCAGCATCCTGGAAACGCTGGCGCGTTCACTCAATACTTCCTTGACCGTACTGCTGGCTTTGCTGGCGCTCTACCTGGTGGGAGGGGAGTCCATCAAGCTTTTCATTTTGGCACTGCTGGTGGGTATTGCTTCAGGAACCTATTCATCCATTTTAACGGCCTCGCCGCTGCTCGTTACCTGGCATAACTGGCGCCAAAAGCGAGTTGGCCTCACATCTCAAAAAAGCCAAACGCTTAAGTCGGAATCTAAAATATAAGCAAAAGCAGTTTGCATTTATTGCCCCGGTTCGCTACTATGGAAGTAACACTTGGTGAGCTTGAACTAAGAGAGGGTTGTAAGAAAAACAATGCTAGAAGTTTTCATTACGTCAAAAACACGCCGCAAAATTATTACTGTGTTTACTAAGTATCCAGACTATAAAGCTCACGTCCGTGGCCTTGCCCAAATGATCAAAGAAGATCCCGGCAATGTTCAACGGGAACTCAAAAAACTTGAAGAAATCGGCTTTGTTAAAGCCCATCGTCAAGCCAATACGAACGTCTACACTGCCAATCAAAAATTCACCTTATACCGTGAGCTTCAAAGTATCGTCCTTAAGTCGCAAGCAACTAAGCGCCACGCCGCGTAGTTGGGATTAATAGCAATAAGGTAAGTAAGCCGTGAAATAGCCTAGCGGTATAAATACCAAGCCTGTTATACTTAAAATATGCAGGTGGAATCTACAACAGCAACACCGCAGAATCCTCTCACATCTTCACTGCCATTACTCGTGAGAGAACTCTTGCATGCCCGCGGGCTCGTAAGTGACCCGGCTATTCACGCGTTCTTAAACCCTAATTATGACACCGATTTAGCTGATCCCTTCCGGATGACAGACATGGACGCGGCCGTGGCCAGGTTGCGACAGGCAATCACGACCGGCGAGCGTGTCGCGGTATACGGCGATTATGACATTGACGGTATCGTTTCAACTGCCTTAATGGCCGAAGTCCTCCAGCAGCATGGCTTGCAACCCTTAACCTATATACCTGACCGCTATGACGAGGGCTATGGTATTCATATAAGCGCCCTGGAGGAACTGAAGGAGCAGGGAGTAACACTGGTAGTTTCAGTTGATTGCGGTATCACTTCGATTGCTGAAGCGGAGTGGGCCAAAGAGAATGGGCTTGACCTAGTGATTACCGACCATCACGACGTGGGCACCGAGATCCCTGTGGCCTGCGCGGTAGTAAATCCTAAGCGCCCTGGCGACGATTACCCCTTTAAAGAGCTGGCTGGGGCGGGCGTGGCCTTTGCCGTTATGCGGGCACTTCAGCAGCGTACCGGGGTCCCCCATGCCGGTCACGAAAAGTGGTTGCTCGACCTGGTAGCGATGGGAACGGTGTGCGATGTGATGCCGCTGGTAGGCGAAAATCGGGTTCTTGTTAACTTTGGGTTACAGGTACTGCGTAAAACCCGCAGGGTTGGGCTGGTTGCCTTGGCGCAAAGCGCCGGTATTGAGCTGAGTGAAATGCGGTCCCACCACTTAGGCTTTGGGCTGGGTCCGCGGCTCAACGCGGCCGGGCGGCTTGAACACGCCAACTACAGCTTAGAGCTGGTTATCACCAAAGATCCGATTGAAGCTCAAGCTATGGCTTTCCAGCTCGAAGAGCTAAACCACCAGCGCCAGCTTGAACAGGAGCGGATTACCCAAGAGGCCAGCGCTTTGGCCGACATGTATTCCAGCGACCCGGTTTTGGTCCTGGCGGATCCAGGCTGGTCGCACGGTGTGGTTGGTATTGTCGCATCGAAGCTGGCCGAGCGCTACGGAAAGCCAACACTGGTGTTGCAGGTCAAGTCTGACCATGCCAAAGGATCCGGGCGCAGCGCTAACGGCTATAGCTTGATTGAAGGGTTACGCGCCAATCAAAACTTATTCACGAAGGTTGGCGGCCATGATTTCGCGGCTGGCTTCACGCTGCCAACCAATCATATTGGGCTCTTAAGGATTGCCCTGAACGGCCATTATCGTCAGATGGCAGATAGTTTGCCGGCTCAGGCAGGACGAAAGATTGATTTAAAAATTGAAGACACCCGGCAGATTAATTGGGATTTTTACAACACCATGTCGCTGCTTGAGCCGTTTGGTAATGGCAATACCCAGCCGTGTTTTGCGATTGAGGGTATGAAAATCGTGAGCGCTGAAACCATTGGAAAGCAGAAAAATCATCTGAAAATAAAGTTGGCCGATCCTCATGGCAGTATTTTTGAGGCAATTGGCTTTGGCTTGGCAGAGCACTATCCCGGTTTGCGAAAAGGGCAAACCATCAATGTCCAATGCTACATCCAAAAAAACCAATGGAACGATAAGGTGAGTTTGCAGCTTGGCTTGCTGGCAATAAAATAGCCGGTTGAACTAGATTCGTGTTCATTTTCGTTTTCTGCGCGCCTTCCCGCGCTGCTTGCACGTTGCGGTAGCAGTGTGCTAGTTTGAAATCTAAATTCACTTGAATGTAAGGAGGCCAGTGGCTAAGCAGTTTCAGCGCGTACGCGGAATGCCGGACCTATTACCGGAACAGCATTATCGCTATGATTATCTACTCGGTACCTTCCGCCGGCTTGCAGACGCGGCCGGTTATCGCCCCATAGCTGTCCCTTTTGTTGAAGATACCGGAGTATTTGTACGCGGACTTGGCAGCGGCACCGATGCCGTAAGTAAAGAGATGTATGTGTTTAATGACCGCTCTGGCAACGAGGTGGCGCTGCGTCCGGAGCCGACTGCCGGGGTGGTACGCGCTTATATAGAGCATGGCATGGCAAGCTGGCCAAAGCCGGTTAAGCTGCAGATTGCTGGTCCGATGTTTCGCTATGACCGTCCCCAGGCCGGCCGCCAGCGCCAATTTACCCAGGTGGGCGTTGAGGTGCTGGGTGATACGTCTCCAAGCATCGACGCCCAAACAATTACGCTGGCGCTGCGTTTTCTCCAGACAATAGGCCTGCGCAAAACCCGCTTGCAACTCAACAGTTTAGGTAACGCCGCCGACCGTGCTGCCTACACTAAAGCGTTGATTACCTTCCTTGATTCACACAAAGATAAGCTGGCCGAGATTGATCGGGAACGCGTAAAGTCTAATCCGTTCCGTGTGCTAGATTCCAAGGAAAAAATGACCCAAAAAGTTGTCGCCAAGTCGCCGAGTATTTTGGACTTTTTATCTGAAGCTAGCACCGATCACTTTAAATGCGTGCGTGAATATTTGGATCAACTTTCAATTTCTTATGACATCAATCCTCAGCTTGTGCGCGGGCTTGACTACTACACCCATACCGTCTTTGAGATATACGGAGAACGCGAAGGCTCGCAAAGCAGCCTCGGCGGCGGCGGACGTTATGACAATTTAGTGGAACAGCTTGGCGGACAGCCAACCCCGGCAGCGGGATTCGGAATTGGTATAGAGCGGGTAATCCTAGAGATGGAAGCGGAAGGAATTAACCTACCAGAGCCCCAACCAGTACAGGTCTACATCGCAAGCCTGGGCGAGCCGGCTCGCTTGGCCGGGTTTACCCTCATTGAACGACTGCTTGACGCGGGTGTTGGCGCTGTCGGGGCGGTAGATAAGGACGGTATCGGGGCGCAATTGGAACGTGCCAACCGTTTGGGCGTACCCTACGCGGTGATTATTGGCCAAAAGGAAGTGCAGGAAGAAACGGTTATTGTCCGGGATATGCGCTCAGGCGCCCAGGAAATGATTGCCCTTTCCAATATCGTTAAAGAGCTTCAACAGCGCTTTCAATAGGCTTATAGGCCACCAATACGTTCTTCCCTTGTCTACACATATCGTCTGATACCATCCTGATCGGATAATATCAGAATGCATAGTAGTCAAATAGAGAAGAAGGATTGGTACCATAAGTAGTTAACACGGTTGGCGCGCCGTGGTAGAACTTTTATGGCATGTCGTCACCCGGCGTAATCCATGGTGACCATGCTCAGAAAAGTTGCTATCCGGTAAGCCTACCCTAAGATTTTGCCTTCTGGCTGCCCTAAGCGCATAATAGCCAGTACTAACTGAGGACTTATAGCATGGGATGGTATTTGGTAGGCCTTATTATTGTTTTGCTCTTCTTCAGCGTGCGGATTGTGCAGCAGTATGAAAGGGGGGTGGTCTTTCGGTTAGGCAAGGTCCAGGGTGGGGTGCGCCAACCCGGTCTGCGCTTTATCATTCCTATTATCGACCAAATGCGTAAGGTCAACATGCGGATATTAACCATGCCGGTGCAGTCCCAGAATATTATTACCAGGGACAACGTGTCTATTGGGGTTTCAGCTGTAGCCTACTACCTTATTGGCGACCCGGTAAAGTCGATTGTAGCGATTGATAACGTTACCATCGCGATTAACCAGATTGCCCAAACTACGGTGCGTAACATTGTTGGCCAGTCAGCGCTCGACGAGGTGTTAAGCGATACCGAGAAGATTAATGTGGCTATTAAGAAAATACTTGATGCCCAAACCGAGAATTGGGGCGTGGTTATCAGTGTGGTTGAACTTAAGGATATCCAATTGCCTGAATCAATGCAGCGGGCGATGGCTCGTCAGGCTGAAGCCGAACGTGAAAAGCGCGCCAAGGTAATCGCCGCCGAAGGGGAGTTCTTAAGCGCTGCTAAGCTAGGTGACGCCGCCGATATTATCGCGGCCCACCCTATCGCCATGCAGCTGCGCAACCTTCAAGTACTAGGCGAGATTGCAACTGAAAAGAACTCAACCATTATTTTCCCCAGCCAATTGATGAACTCGGTGAAAGAAATTAATGACTTTGTAAACTCAGAAGTGCCCAAGCGCTAACACCGGTATGGGCCTGTATGAGTTTTTAATTTCGGCGTTCCATGAGTTTGTTACGATTTTCCCAGAGTCACTCCAGTGGGTGGCCGCCCTCTTAATTTTAATTGGTTTGATTGGTCTATTGGTGGTGCTTATCCGCCAGCACGTGCTATTTATTATTGTCGCGATTTTGTTGCTACCATTCTTGATCCCTTTGGTAGGGGAAGTATTGGCAGATATCTATGCCTTTATCCGTTATCTCCTTGATTTTATCCAAGGTATTTTCTTTGGTTCAGCCGGAATAAGTACTAACTAAAAACCACTCCAAGAGGGAGTGGTTTTTAGTTACAGCAAGCCTAAGCGGCGAGCGCAAGACGGCCAAGGGGTGAACCCGCGTCTGGCGACGTCGGCTCGGACCTTTTCGTCCTGGACGGCCGCCGGAGCCAAGTCGGCTCGGGCGTAACCGCCGTAATTGTTCCAGGTGCTAATACTGTACTGATAGGCACCGTAGTAGCCGTTACCGGAGTTACGGTCATAGATGCCCCCAGCTTCACAATAGCGAAGCCTAGCAAGGGCATCCTCGCCAACCGGAGCGGTTACCATTTTAACGGCAATCGTCCGAACAGCTTGGGCCTTGTGGGCAGCGTCAGCAGCCTGCTTAGCCTTTAAGGGCTGTAAAACATCGGTGTCAAAATTTGGCAGCGGACGGGCTATAACCCGAATCGCTTTAGCCTGAGTAGTATCTAGTGTCATTTGGTAAGGAGCGGTCGCGTTAGAAGCGTATGCAGTTGAGGTAAGGTGGACCGGAAGGGCCGCGGCCATACCTACTGGGGTGCTGGCAAGGACAAGAATCCAGGATATCAGCTTGTGTACGTTATACATGGGAAATAAGAAAAACTCCTTTTCACCCATTTACGGTTCTTTCGAGCCGTAAGGACGTTACTGTGCAGCTTTCATTACTGAAATGCCCGCGTTTAAAAGTAAGCCCTTAGTATCAAAAAATCCTGCACATATGACAGGAAATTCGACACGAACACTACTATAGCAAATATATGCAATAATGTCAAGTATTTTTTAAGTGAAGTCTTTTTTTTCACGGTTATAGCCATCAAATGCAAGTCAGATTTGCTGCATATTTGATGCAATTTAGCCGCAGATATGATGCTAATTTGATACTTGTCGTCAGCAATAAAACAATGCCATCGATCGATTTAGTGTTTAGTTCAAACCATATCTTTTCTTTTTTGCAGCAAATCAGGTAAAAAAAGGGTTGTAAACCGCTTATGCTAGGAGTACGGTAAAAGTAACCAGTAGGTTCCAAGTACCGAGGAGGTTGTTTGAAATGACGGTTACTGTCACAGCAACGTCGCGAGGAGTCGTCGTGTCCGCCGCATCCGGTAACGACAGGCAGGCGGAGCCTCTCCCTGGGAGCTGGCACTTACCCGAGTCAACTCTTTTCCTCGCTGAGGCCAAGGTCGTTCTTGCGGCACTGGGTCTCTTGCGCAGCGATGTCGATTTGATCCTGGCGTTCTACCGCCAGAGTTCCTCGAGGTACTCCGCTGGGGGCCTCGTGGCGATCTTCGAGCTCGATGTTCAGCAAATCCAGGAGGGAGGTCTCCAGGATCTGCTGGCTAACGCCAGGCGAGTTCTCGTTCCGCAGCTTCCCATGTGCGGGCTGGACCGAAATCGCCGCTGTCGCGTGGGTCGCAAGGTCACACTGCGAGGGCGCACTCGAGGTTGCGCCGCTGGCTAGCGGCATGCCGGCTTCGACCCGCATCTCTCGCAAGGTCGCTTCAGTGGAGCGTTCCAGGCCCCCGCCTGAAACATCTCTGCTGGATCGGTTCCGTTCTCATCTGGCTCGCCGCCTCTTCTTCTCGGATCATCCGGGACCAAGAGGCGGCGCAAGTTGGCATCTCTCTTATCAACTCTTTTAGGAGGGGTGCCATCAGCGCCTTTCCATTCTTATGGCGAGGCGCTTTCGCCTTTGATAGTATAGACACATGAAATCCGGCTGCTTATTCTGTAAACTTTCCCGCGACGAATACACCGTTGTCTGGCAGAATGATGATTTCGCGGCTATCAAAGATATTTATCCTAAAGCGCCGCTCCATCTATTGATTATGCCAAAAGAGCATATCGATAGCTTTGACCAGATAAACTCCAAGATGGCCCCTGGTTTAGTGGCGGCCGTTCAAGAAGTTGCCCGTGATCAGGGAGTAGCCGGGGCGTACAACCTGAAGATAAACATTGGGAAGGATGCTGGTCAGGAAATTGACCACCTGCATGTTCATCTGCTGGCGCGTGCATAAGGGTTGTTTAAAGGTCTCTGATCGAGTATAGTTACCTAAGTTAATGCTACGAAGGGAAGGTGATTTAACTTGCTCCAAGTAACGCGCAAGGACGATCGGGAATCGCTCGAAAATATGCTGCGGCGCTTCAATAAGAAGGTGCAGCAATCTGGTGTCTTAGGAGTGGCTCGGCGGAAACGTCAGTTCGAGAAGCCGCTCACTAAGCGCGCCCAACGTGAAATTGCGATTCGCAAAGCCACCCGTAAAGCCGTAAAAGCCCGCCAGGCACTCTACCGCTAAGATGGCCCTAAGAGAAACCCTCAACCAAAACCTTATCACTTCGATGAAAGAGGGCGACACTGCGCGCACCGGTGTGCTGCGTATGATGAAAAGCTCCTTCCAGATGGAACAGATCAAACTGGGGCATGAACTATCCGAAGCAGAAGTGCTAAAAGTTCTCCAACGGGAAGCTAAACAGCGTAAAGAAGCTATTATTCAATATGAAGAGGGAAATCGGCAGGATCTCGTAAAGACCGAACAGCAGGAACTTGCCATTATCGATGCTTACCTGCCCAAGCAGATGGATGACGAGGAGCTTAACGCAATTATTAAAACAGTTATTGCTGAAACCGGGGCAGACGGAATCACTCAGATAGGTGTGGTAATGGGTGGAGTTATGCAGAAAACGGCTGGCCGAGCGAATGGATCCAAAGTTTCCCAGTTAGTGCGTCAACATTTGGCTGGCTAATGTTGACGCTTAGCTTTATTAACCAATGGCCCGAGGCGTGGCAGCGGGCTGTAGAAAAAGCCTTTGCCAGCCTTCAGGCTTCAATTGGAAAAGCGGTGCCGACGGGCACGATAAATTTGAAGTTAATCAGTGATAAAGAGATTGCTGAACTTAATGAGCGTTCAAGCGGCTTAACCGTCCCTACCGACGTTTTAACGTTTAACTATCAAGAAAGTGGGACAGACACTTACGGGGAGCTAGCTGATATCGTGATTAGCAGTGAGACCGCCGAGCGACAAGCCGAGGCCGCCGGGACAACCTCTTCTGATGAAATTGCCTTGCTGGCAGTCCACGGCATTTTGCATACAATAGGGTATGACCACGCTGAACCTAAGGCGCGGCGTGAACTTGATCGGCTGCAGGCGACGATTATGGACGCTGCCGGGCTAGCTTACCGGGATTTTCAATGGATCGATTAGCCTTGTTTATACGAAGTCTTTACACTGCCTTTACCGGTTTAGTGTTTGTGGTGCGGGTAGAGCGCAATGCTCGGCTTCAACTCATTTTTGCTTTAATTGCTTTGGCGGCATGTGTAATTCTTGGTGTAACTAACGCTGAGCTGGCGGCTATCTTCTTTGCCATTATTCTGGTTTTTACGACAGAAGTGGTTAATACCGCCCTAGAGAAGACCCTGGATTTAATTGAACCTAAATCTCACCCCCAGGTAAGGATTATTAAAGATATCGCCGCCGGGGCTGTTCTGGTAACGGCTATTGGCGCGGTTGCTATTGGCGGGGCCATTTTCTTGCCTTACGTTGGAAACCTTTTGTGGCCAGCGAGATAAATACCGCTACCATTAAGACCGCCGACGAAGTGGAGGCAATGAGAACCGGCGGCAAGATGCTTGCCCAAGTCCTCACATTTCTGACTGCTGAGCTCGCGGTAGGCATGACTACCGATGAACTTGATCGTCTGGCCGCTCGTGAGCTTAAGGGCCTCGGGGGGACAGCGGCGTTTTTGGGGCATGAAGGCTTTCCTAAGTCAATTTGCATATCTGTCAATGAAGAGGTGGTGCATGGCATACCGGGCAAGCGCGTATTACTGCTGGGCGATTTAGTGGGATTAGACTTCGGGGTGCGCTGTAATGGCATGGTGACTGATTCAGCGGTGACTGTTGCGCTTGGTGATGTTGGTGCCGCCCCACGGCGCCTGCTTGATGCAACCGAGGCCGCGCTGATGGAGGGGATTGACCAGGCTGTGGCCGGGAACCGCGTAGGCGATATTTCTGCCGCGATCCAGCGCCATCTAGAGCAAGCTAATCTTGGCATTATCCGGGAGCTAGCCGGACACGGTGTAGGGCGTGATCTGTGGGAAGAGCCGCAGATCCCCAATTATGGCCGGGCTAAAAGCGGCCCGGTTTTAAAAGCCGGAATGACAGTGGCTATTGAGCCTATGGCTACGCTTGGGTCACCGGAAATTAAAGTACTTGGTGATAAATGGACCATTTCCACGCGGGACGGATCTTTGGCGGCCCAATTTGAACACACTATTTTAATAACCGATGGTCCCCCGGAGGTTCTTACGCGGCTTTAAGCTGCGTGAAACTTGGCCGAACCCATTGGTGTATACTACATTTGTGTTCACACATAAGGGCACGGAAGCCGTATTATACGTTTCGTGTTCAGCCTGTAACACAATAGTGTTCGGGTCTTGCTTGCGCAGATTAGCATAAGCATTATAATAGAGATTAATAACTACGGGAACGAGTACCAGTGGCACTTCGCCAGCAGGATGACATTTTTATAGGTTTAGACGTCGGAAGCACTAAAGTCTGCTGCATTGTTGGCCTTCAGGAAGAAGCGGCTCCGCATCCAAGTATTATCGGGGTAGGCATGGCTCCGGTTGGCGGTATGCGCCGGGGGGTCGTGATTGATGTTGAGGAAACCGTGTCATCAATAACCGCGGCGGTGGATGAGGCTGAACGGTTGAGCGGTGTAGCTATTGACCGCGCTACCATTAATATCGATGGCTCCCATGTTTCAAGTATGAATTCTACCGGAGTGATCGCGGTTGGCCGGGCCGACCACGAGATCACAGCCGAAGATGTTCATCGGGTTGAGGAAGCGGCCACAGCCATCCAGCTCCCGCCTAACCGTGAAATTATTCAAATGTTTCCGCGTTCTTTTACCGTGGACGGTCAAACCAATATTAAAGACCCGGTAGGGATGAACGGGGTGCGCTTAGAAGTTGAGGCCCATATTGTTACGGGCGCAACACCTGCTATTAAAAACTTACAACGAGCGGTTTATCAGGCAGGTATCGATATAGAGGGACAAATTATGGTCCCCTTAGCCGCGGCTCGGGCCGTATTAACGAAAAAACAACTTGAGCTAGGGGTGGCGGTTGTCGATATTGGTGGTGGTACCACCGGAATAGCGGTGTACGAGGAAGGCGAAATCTTGTATTCAAGCGTTCTGCCTGTTGGAGCCGGACATGTTACCAACGATCTAGCAATTGGCTTGCGTACCGATGTGGAGGTGGCCGAAGCTATCAAACTGAAGTATATTAACGCCGGTTCGCTAAAATCTGGCAGCCGCGAAAAGGTGCAGATAGAGGAGTTGGGTGAAGACGGCCTTATTCCTGCTCGCGACCTTCATGATATCGCGACCGCCCGCCTGGAAGAGATCTTCCAGATGGTTCAGGCCGAGTTTGCCAAGATTGGCAAAAGCAAACTACTTCCGGGTGGGGTGGTCCTAACCGGTGGCGGCGCCCGAATGCCCGGTATCGATGAGCTGGCCAAGCAAGTTTTGGGGCTGCCGGTTACAATTGGTAAGCCCAGCGACTTGAGCGGGTTGGTAGATAAAGTAAATGATCCCGCTTTTGCCGCGCCGGTTGGTTTAATGTTTGAGAATATGTCCCGCACTAATATGAACGATCGCGGCAACGACCGTATTGGCGAGACCGTTGATCGCATCCGAAAAACGTTGCGAAATCTTCTACCTTAACTAGGCTAAAAGCCTAAAACTGCTTCATTAGATGTCTATGCAATCTGTTCTTTGAACAGATGATATGTGACGATTCTAGGAAGCATGTTTTTACGCTATCAGGAAAGAGGTTTGCCGCTTATGCACAATGGTGAAATTACGTGTATAACAGCTTCTCAACTGATTGCAAAGAGTGAATGTATAAAAAAATTGTTCATATACTTATCCCCAAAAACGGTGAATAAACAATTTGCATTTTTAAACCGCTATCGCTAGACTGATTGTCAGTGGTAAGGAGCATTTTACATGGCTGAGGTTCTTCCGGAGATACAGACCTTCGCGCGCATCAAAGTAGTTGGTGTTGGCGGCGGCGGCACAACGGCAGTTGAGCGAATGATAAGCTCACGGCTGCAAGGTATAGAGTTCGTAGCAATCAATACAGATGCGCAATCATTGCATCATTCCAACGCGCAGCAAAAGGTACATATTGGCCAAAGTTTAACTCGTGGATTAGGCGCGGGGGCAAACCCTCAGGTGGGCCGGAAAGCGGCTGAAGAGAATCAAGCAGATATTACCGCGGCCCTCAAAGGAGTCGACATGGTCTTCATTACTGCCGGTATGGGCGGTGGAACCGGTACCGGCGCCGCTCCGCTAATCGCCGCGGCTGCCCGTGAATCCGGCGCGCTAGTGGTTGGCATTGTTACTAAACCTTTTACCTTTGAAGGCGAGCGGCGCATGGACCAGGCCGAACAAGGCATCGCGGAAATGCGCGACGCCGTGGATACACTTATAACCATCCCGAACGACCGCCTGCTTGATATGGTCGACCGCAAGACCTCTTTGTTGGACGCGTTTAAGGTGGTAGATGATGTTTTGCAGCAAGGCGTCCAGGGTATTTCTGACCTCATTACCGTCCATGGTTTGATAAACCTAGACTTCGCCGACATTAAGTCGATTATGGAGAACGCTGGTTCAGCATTGATGGGTATTGGCCGGGCGAAAGGTGAAAATCGCGCGGTGGAAGCTGCCCGCCAAGCTATTGATTCACCGCTTCTGGAGGTTAATGTTGATGGCGCAAAGGGTGTGCTTTTCAACATTACCGGCGGACGAAACATGAGTATGTACGAGATTGATGAGGCCGCCAAGACTATCACGGAAGCCGTTGATAGTAATGCCAATATTATCTTTGGCGCGGTGCTGGATGAAAGCATGGAAGATGATATTAAAATTACGGTTGTAGCTACCGGCTTTGATACCACGCCCCGCCCGCCGCGGCCGGTATTCGCGCCATCCTCGTCCACAGCCGTCTCTCAGGCGGACTCATTTGCAAAGGCTTCAGCTCCGGTCTTTGTTGAAGATGATCCCTTGCCAGCTCCGTCGAACGAGCCGGTTGCCGATCGCTTCAAGGCAGAACCTTTCATTAATGAACGGCCAACTTTTAACGAAGACGTAGCGGCCGAGGAGGAAAACTCCTTATTCAACCAACCGGTGCGTCCAGAGGTGAACTCAATTGAGCCAGAGGTTGAAGGCGTACATGGTAAGCCCAAGACCCACCAGGAAGCACCGGTGGCTAAAAGCCGCACGGCTAAATCTTTAATTGAACGTGCCAGCAGGGCTGTTAGCGGGCATAACAACGATTATAAGGAAGAAGATTTAGACATTCCGGCCTTTTTGCGCCGTAAAAAGTAGGAGACTGTCGGAAGTGAAGTGTCCTAAATGTGAACATGAGGCCTCTAAGGTCATTGAGTCCCGCGACCTTGAGGATGGCGCGTCAATTCGCCGTCGCCGCCAGTGCTTGAACTGTAATCTCCGTTTTACCACTTATGAACGGCTTGAACGTCCGCCGCTAGCCGTTATCAAGAAAGACGGCCGCCGGGAGCTGTATCGGCGTGAAAAGGTGATCGGGGGGCTCTTTCGGGCATGCGAGAAGCGTGAAATCCCGGCCGAGGTGATTGAAACTACCGCCAACCAGATAGAACAAGAGGTGCGAAGCCTGGGTGAGCCGGAGGTAACAGTGGGCCAGGTAGGGGAAATTGTAATGAACAAACTTCTCGAACTAGATGATGTGGCCTATGTCCGTTTTGCCAGTGTCTACCGTGCCTTTACCGACGTCGCATCCTTTGAAGCTGAATTGGCTCGCCTAAAACGCCGTATTACTAACCCAATAAAACCGTAACAGGCAGCGTTTTTGCTATACTAAAGCCATGAATCTCTATATCCTTTACACCAAAAATACCCCGGCCGACCATGAAATTTCATATTTGCAAAGCCGACTAGAGCAATACCGGATCCCGTTTGAGCTGCTTGACGCCGATAGCCGCGAAGGCATAGCGAAGAGTGAGTTGTATAATGTAATGGATCGCCCGGGAGTGCTTATTATTGATTCCACAGGAGGGCTTTTGCAGAAGTGGCAAGGTGACCTTCCACGGGTGGAAGATATCAGTCCTTACTTCGCAGCCCACGCATGATACCGGTTCTCCTTAATTTTATAAACCTGTTTGTAACGGTTTTCCAAGTTCTGCTTTTGATTCGGGTGGTCATGAGCTGGATTAGCCCAAACCCAACCAGCGGTTTTGGCGTGTTGATGGTTGAGCTTACCGAACCGATCCTTAGCCCTATCCGCAAACTCTTGCCCAAAACCCAGCTTTTCGATTTTTCGCCGATAGTCGCATTTTTGTTGCTGCAGCTTCTTAGCGCGTTCGCCAATAACGTCCTTAGCGCCTCATGAAAAAAGCCGAACAAGCTAACTTTCCTGAATTTGAGGCTGAAATGCTCAAAATTTGGGACGCCGAGAAAACCTTTGAGCAATCACTTAAAAACCGTGAAGGTAAGCAGCGCTTCAGCTTTTATGATGGTCCGCCGTTTGCTAACGGCTTGCCGCACTATGGTCATGTGGTGGCCATTACCGAAAAGGATTCGGTTACGCGCTATAAAACCATGCGGGGCTATTATGTTCCCCGGCGTAATGGCTGGGATACCCATGGGTTGCCAGTTGAGTTTGAGGTAGAAAAGCAGCTTGGCATTTCCGGCAAGCGCCAAATTTTGGAGATGGGGATTGATAAGTTTAACGAGATCGCCAAGGCCAGCGTGTATAAGTATAAGTCGCAGTGGGAAGACTTTATGGCGCGGCTGGGGCGCTGGGCTGACATGGAAAACTCCTACGCCACTATGGATGATGACTATATTGAAAGCGTCTGGTGGGTGATGAACCGGCTGCACCAAAAAGGGCTGGTATACCGCGGCTTTCGTTCAAGCCCGTATTGCCCGCGCTGCGCCACGCCGTTGAGCAACTTTGAAGTTAACCAGAACTACAAGGACAATGTCCCGGATCCCAGCGTGTATGTAAAATTCCAGCTTAAGGATGATGCTAACACTTCTCTGCTAGCGTGGACGACCACGCCGTGGACTTTGCCCGCCAACGCTGCCCTGGCGGTCGCGGCTGATGCCGATTACGCGGAGATTGAGCTATTGGATGACGGTGACGGATGGCAAAAAGGTGAAAAGCTGATTTTAGCGAAAGAACGACTTGAGTTACTTGACCTGAAAAAAACTGAATATAAGGTTTTGGATACAAAAAAAGGCAAAGATTTTGCCGGAGCAGCCTATCAACCGCTTTACCCGGCGAAGTCGCTTGGTGAATATGACACAACCACTGCTTGGCGGGTGTATGTTGACGACTCGGTCAGTTTAGAAGATGGGACGGGTGTCTTGCACGTAGCTCCACGTTATGGCGAGACCGATCTAGAGCTAGGTCTGCGCGAAGGCCTGCCATTAATCGAAAGCGTCGATGGTAATGGGCAGATGGTGGAGGCGTTTAAACATATTAAGAGCCTGGAAGAGATTGTCGGGATGTTTTTCAAAAAGGCCGATAAATCCATTATTGAAGACCTTACTAAAAAGGGGCGCTTGTTTGCCGCGGAAACCTTTGAGCACACCTATCCATTTTGTTGGCGCTGTGAAACGCCTTTAATGTATTTCGCCTTACCGAGCTGGTATATCAAGGTGAGTGAGCTGCGAGAACTATTGGTCGCAAACAACAATCAGGTAAACTGGATTCCCGGCCATATAAAAGAAGGTCGTTTTGGCCGATGGCTGGCCGATGCTAGAGATTGGAATTTTTCGCGGAACCGCTTTTGGGGGGCGCCATTGCCGATTTGGGTAAACATCAAAGATAGCGAGGATATTATTGTGGTAAGTAGCCTGGATGAACTGCGCGAGCTGAGCGGCCATAAGGCTGAATTTGACCTGCACCGTCCCGGTATTGATAGTGTGGTAATTAAACGCGATGGCAAAACCTACCGCCGGACTGAAGAGGTGTTTGACTGCTGGTTTGAATCCGGCTCAATGCCGTACGCCCAAGACCATTGGATGGGCGGGGAGTCTGGCGAGGAAATGCCGCCGCACTTTCCGGCACAGTTTATTGCTGAAGGGGTCGACCAAACCCGCGGCTGGTTTTATACATTGCATGTTTTGGCAACCGCCTTGGACAATAAACCGGCTTTTGAGAACGTCGTGGTAAATGGGTTGGTACTGGCCGCTGACGGCAAAAAATTAAGCAAACGCTTGCGCAATTATCCCGATCCAGCCGAAATCTTCGCGACCTCCGGCGCTGACAGCCTGCGTTTCTTTCTAATGAGCAGTCCGGTGGTAGCGGGCGAAGATGTCCGGTTTTCAGCTGAAGCTGTCAATGAAGTAACCCGCAATGTCTTCACCAGGCTCTGGAATGTATACAGTTTCTTTTCAACCTACGCGGAGATTGATCACTGGCAACCTCAAGATTTGACGGAACCGAAATCAGATAATGTGCTCGACCAGTGGCTAATTGCTCGCTTAAACCAGGTCATCGGAGAAATGACTGAGCAGGCCGATGCCTACCGGATCCCTTCAGCGGTACGACCTTTAAGGGACTTTATCGACGATCTCTCTAACTGGTATGTGCGCCGCAGCCGCAGACGTTTTTGGAAAAGCGAAGATGACGGCGATAAGGCCTCGGCCTACGCCACCTTGCATTACGTGATGGTGCGTATCAGCCAGCTATTGGCGCCATGGAGCCCGTTTGTTTCCGATAAACTGTGGCGTGAGCTAACGATGGGCATGGATGTGCCGAAGTCGGTGCATTTAAGCGATTGGCCAGAAGCTGGAAATAGAAATCCAGCGGTTACAAAGGAGATGGAACAGATACGACAAGGAATCGAATATGGTTTATGGCAACGTGCAGAGAATGAAAAGCGAGTTCGTCAGCCACTTCCAAATGCAAAAATTTTTATCACAATTAATATCCCTGATAATCGTATAGAACAATATAAAGACATTATTAAAGAAGAACTGAATGTTAAAAACGCGAATATCGAAACGAATATTACGCTCGAAGTACATAGTATTAAACATAGACTCGTAGCAGCTGAAGTTAATTTGAACGTAACGCCTGAGCTCAAGCTGGAAGGCATCATGCGCGATATCGTGCGCCAGGTGCAGAGCTTACGTAAAAAGACTGGGCTTGATGTTGATGATCGCATTGTGCTGTCGTTTTCAACTGATGATAGCGAGATCAAGCAGGCAATTGATGAACATGAATCAACCATTGCCGCTGAAACCCTTGCAACCGAAGTTAAGAAGCTTTGGGGCGACCAGGATCTTGAAGGGGAGGGAATCGCAAGCGCGAAGATCAATGACGGCACACTTCACATTAAAGTAGAAAAGCATGCGCTCCTTTAGATCCTAGTATCACGTATAATAAAACCAATGCTTAATACGCGCTTCTGGAAAAACTTCGACTGGATCTTGCTTGGCTTGGCCTTGCTGCTGGTGGCAATTGGGTTAATTGTTATCTATTCAACCTCATTTAAGGCGGCAAACCTGGTTACCCCAAATGTAGCTCTGAGCCAGTTGGTATTCGCGGTTATTAGTATAATCGCCTTGCTGGTAGTGGCCCGGGTTGATTACCGCGGCTTGTTGCGCTTAACCCCCGTTTTGTATGGCCTCATGCTCATTAGCTTGTTGGCAGTATTGATATTAGGAAAGACCGCGCTTGGTGCTACCCGTTGGATTGATTTTGGTGTTTTCCAGTTCCAGCCTTCGGAGTTTGCTAAGCTCGTCGTAATCATCGTGTTGGCTAAGTATTTTAGTACTAACTATGATTTTATGGAAAACCCCCGCCATCTCGCTGTTTCCCTTTTGTACGCGCTCGCCCCGGCATTGTTGGTCTTAATTCAGCCCGATCTGGGAACGGCCTTGGTAATAGGCAGTATCTGGGTAATTATGGCGGTGGTTGCCAGGGTTCGATGGACCTATTTAGCTGCTTTGTTTACCGCGCTTATTTTGGCAATTCCACTGTTGCTGCCGTTTTTGCGTCCCTATCAAAGAGCCCGGCTTGAGGTTTTTTTAAATCCCGCGGCTGATCCGCTTTCAACCGGCTATAATGTTGTCCAGTCAACAATTACGGTAGGCAGCGGCCAGTTGTTTGGCAGGGGACTTGCCTCTGGCTCCCAAACGCAGTTGAACTTTTTGCCTTCCCAGCCAACCGATTTTATTTTTGCTGTTTTAAGCGAAAAAATGGGCTTCGTTGGTGGGATACTCGTTCTTCTGTTGTTTGCCGCCCTTATGCTTCGAGGTGTTGTTATCGCGTCGCGGGCGGCCGACCGGTTTGGTTTGTTTATGGCTGTCGGGATAGTAACAATGTTGCTGGTCCATGTACTCATTAACATTGGCATGAATGTCGGGTTAATGCCGGTCACTGGTATCCCGTTGCCTTTTCTGTCTTATGGGGGCACCAGCCTACTTGTCTCACTCATCGCCATTGGATTGCTTCAGTCAATCGCCATCCGGCGTAAAAAAATCCAGTTTGGTACTTAAGGTTTACAGATTGGCCCGTTCCGGGTATACTACTGGAATTATGCAAGCAGTGATTACATCAGGCGGAAAGCAGTATTTGGTTAAAGCCGACCAGACGCTGGAAGTTGATATCACCGGTAGCGGTGCCAAAACCTTAGATTTTGAGCCCCTCCTGGTTATTGACGGCTCAACGGTGCATGTGGGTGACCCGGTTGTTAAAGGTATGACGGTGAGCGCTGAAGTGCTCGGTGAAATCAAGGGTGAAAAAATTGACGTTCTTAAATTCAAGGCTAAGAAGCGAGTTAATACTAAGATTGGCCATCGCCAGCGCTACACTCAGATAAAAATCACTTCGATTGGTTCAGCCAAATCCTCTAAAAAATCCGCAGCGGCCTAGATTAACCCCTAAGAACTGTTCGCGGTTTAACTCCGGTGTGAGTAGCTGGCTGATTTTGCGTTAGAAAACCCTTGTATAGTGCTTGTGCTTATAGGTATACTAATTACTAGATAAGTGTGTAACCTAATAGGTGGAAAATGGCATCAGCAACCGGTAGCAACCCTACAAACAACCCCCGCATGGATTTACTTCATAGTAATGGGGATAACCAGCTTATAAACGGCCCTTCTACTCCAAACACTCCTCAGCCTATGGCTTCCCAGCCCAATGCCAGCGCTTTACCGCCAGCCGCGCCCTTGCCGGCTCCCGCCCCTCGTCCGGTGGTTGCCGCCGCCAAAGCGGCAACGCCAACGCCGGAGCCTGCACCCTCGCCCCGCAGCGCGCCTAAAGTGGTAAATGATCCTTCGGGGAAACCTCCTAAGAGAGTTCGCAGTATGGCCAAGTTTGGTATTATAGCTGCCGTGCTGGTTGCGCTATTGGTGGCCGGAATAGGCGCTTGGTGGTTCTTCACGCAAAGGACTTCACCCACTGCAGACCCGTCGCCCGCTCCAAAGAAAGTAGAGCTTGGGGCAATCACCGACCTTACTCAAACCGGTGATTCAAAAGTTATAGATGTCGGTAAGGCATCTTCATCCCGGACCGTTATTTTTAGTTTCACTCTGCCAACCACGGCAAATATTGGGTCTGTTACACCGGAATTTGAGCTCCGGCCCATTGGGAGTGCATTTACCGGTGAGCCTACGATCACGGGAGACCCGGTTAAGGCAAATGGTAAAGATCTGGTATTAAGCGGCACAGGCCAAGATTTGGTTGACGGCCAATACCATTGGCAAGCACGAATAAAGATAGGGGATGAACCCGGAGAGTGGGTAGTTTTCGGGGGAGACGCGGCCGCGCCCAGTTTGATTGTTGATGCCACGGCTCCAGCGGCTCCGGTAATTACGACTGCCGATGGCAGCACCGTCAAGGACGGTCAGGTGAGTGTTACGAAAAGCCAGCCGGTATTTAATGGCACTGCCGAACCGGGTTCTACGGTTACGTTGGTAATTAATCCAGCCGGAACTAAGATCACATCGGCGGCCGACGCTACCGGAAAGTGGTCGGTAGCAGCAACTAGCGATATCCCAAGCGGGAAGGACCAGATTAGTATTACCGCTACCGACGAAGCCGGTAACTCCAGCGCCGCTACTACCTTAAGCGTCGCAGTGGGGGTGGCAGCCACGCCAGCACCAACGCCCGCCCCAACTCCAACGCCAGCACCCACTCCGGCGCCTACTCCCGCACCAACTCCAACGCCCACACCCACCCCCACCCCGCCAACCACACTTGCGCCAACCGGGGATAATACCGTTGCTCTAAGTCTGGCCTCACTCCTTGTTATGGTTGTATCAGCAGCGGGGTGGGCGAAGACGCGGCGCCGGTATGCCAAGCCCTAAGCAGCGACTGAAGCTTCACCGCTCTATTCCCAAACCAGAAACTTTCCAGCCGACCAGAGTATGGACCCAACACCCTTATATTTATCGTTACGATGTAAAGCGCCGTATTTGCCGGCGCACACCAATTGACGCCACTGCCGAGGGGGGAGCTGGATACTTTAGCGTGATAGAAAATCAGGCAGAAAATCGTTTGGCCAAACCAGTCCTGAAAACCTTAATCCAGCGCTTTTCGCCCAGTTCTGCGCTAGTTCCTAAACTCTTTATTGGGATGTTTCTGCTGGCCACAACGGTATTTGTCTATCCCTTTGTTCCCGCCATCCACTATCGCTTGAGCCACCAAGCCAACCTGCCCCAAGCAGCCCAATTAGCTAAGGTGCCCGCCGCCCAGCCAGCCGCCGAAAATAATCCGACCAACCGGGTTATCATTCCCAGTATCGGGGTAAACACGCCTATACTGGAAAGTTCAAGCTTGGCAATTCTTGACACCCATGAGGGGGTTTGGCATCAAACCGGAACACTTCAAACCAGCAATTTTGTGATTGCCGGCCACCGCTTTAAATATCTTCCGCCTAATGCCGCGACATTCTACAATCTCGATAAGCTGAAAGCAGGTGACGTGGTAGTCATCGATTGGGTAGGAAAGCGGAATGTCTATACCATCGCGGAGATTCGGACGGTCAACGCGACTGACGTTTCAGTTATTGCGCCAACATCCGAGCCGCGGCTTACTATTTATACTTGTAGCGACAAGAATGAGACGCAACGCATCGTTGTAATCGCTAAACCTCTCCCTGAAGAAGGTTAGAGCCAAGGCCCAACTCCATGCTAAAATGGTTATGATATGACTGATAATAAACAACCGCACATAATTGCCATCGCTAATCAGAAGGGTGGGGTTGGTAAAACAACTACCGCTATTAATTTAGGCGCGTTCTTGGCAAAAAGCGGCCACCAGGTAATGATTGTGGATCTCGACCCTCAGGGAAACACTACGAGCGGCCTTGGTATTGATAAAAAAGCTGTTACTACCAACCTTTATCATGTCTTAATGGACGGGACGCACGCGCATGAAGCAGCGTTGCGCACCGCCTACCACGATGTGGTGGTTCTTCCTGCCTCGTCGGTGCTAGCCGCGGCAGAAGTTGAGTTGGTGGGGACAGAGCAGCGTGAGTTTCGCTTAAAACAAGTGCTAGAAAGCCTACCGTATGACTATATTTTAATTGATTGCCCTCCATCGCTGGGGCTTCTTACCCTTAACGGGTTGGTGGCGTCCCACTCGCTAATAATACCGGTGCAAGCCGAGTTCTACGCGTTGGAAGGCTTAAGCCAGCTCCTGCAGACGGTTGAGAGGGTGCGTCAGGCCCTTAACCCCAGCCTAGACTTAATGGGTGTGGTTTTAACAATGCATAATGGGCGCACCACTCTCAGCAATCAAGTTCATGACGAAGTGAAACGTCATTTTCCGGAAAAAGTGTTTGATACCATTATTCCCCGGAATGTGCGGTTGGCAGAGGCTCCTAGCTTTGGACAGCCTATTAGCCATTATGATCGTTGGAGCAAGGGGGCACGCAGCTATCATAGTTTGGCTAAAGAAGTGACCAAGCGGGCTCAGCAAACCCGGGAGGTGCCACGATGAGCCAGCAGCGCGGACTTGGACGCGGCTTTGATGCTTTGATTCCGACTGAAGTGCAGACAAGTGCGCCTTTAGCGGACACCAGTGGGCAGACTATCCAGCTGGTAAATCCGGATAAGATTGTTGCAAATCCACATCAGCCCCGCAAACACTTTGATGAAACTGACTTAGCCGGACTGGCGGCCTCCATTAAAGAGTATGGCATCTTACACCCACCGGTTGTTAGCGAATCGGCTGCAGGCACTTATGAGCTCATAGCCGGGGAACGGCGGGTAAGGGCTGCCAGGCTGGCTGGTTTAACCACGATTCCGGTTATTATGAGAAGTTTTGAAGAACAACAAAAGCTGGAGTTAGCTCTATTGGAAAATGTTCAGCGCAGCCAGCTAAACTCGCTTGAAACCGCCGCCGCCTACCGTAAGCTGGTGGACGAATTCAACCTGTCGCTTGACCAACTTGGTGAACGCATGGGGCAGGCACGGTCAACTATCTCCAATATCATGAGGCTGCTGTTGCTGCCGCCGGATGCCCAAAAGGCACTTTCAGAGGGGAAGCTAAGCGAAGCGCATGGCCGGGCCATTTTGGCTCTAAGTACTCCGGCAAAACAAGCTGAGCTTCTTGGCCATATTTTGAGTCAAGGATGGACTGTGCGCCAAGCCGAGGCATTTGTCCAGAGTGAGAAACACGCTACCGGTCGACCTAAGGAGGGTGGTTCCAAACCCGGTGTTGCGGATCACTTAGCCCGGCAAACTACTGAGCTCGGCACTTACCTAGGCGCTAAAGTTACCGCTCAAACCAAGGCTAAAGGCGGACGGCTCGTAATTGAATACCGCTCGCCTGAAGAACTTGAACGTATTGTTCGTACGATCTTAAAAGATTCGGACGCCGTCTAGGGGGTAGAGCCGTAAGACGGCGTTCCCAATAATATCGCTGCTGGGCAGAAAGCCCCATTCGCGGGAATCAGAAGATCCGCCTGGCTTTCGGTTGTCACCTAGCACGAAAACCGTTTTACTTGGGATCACCTCATTAATGTCATCGGCTTCGGTGCAGGTTCCGGCAATCTTATGGTTAACGTCCGGATTAAATCCGTTAGGGTTTTCTTCGTTAAAAACAGTTACCGCGCAATCTTTTACCGTTACTCGTTCGCCAGGCAGGGCAACAACCCGTTTAACAAAATCGAGCGTTGGGTCTTTCGGGTAGTGAAAGACGATAACTTGGTTACGTTTGGGAATATAGGTTTTACCCTGAAGTTTAGCGATTGATTTTTCGACCTTGGAAACAATGAGGTAGTCGGAGTTGTCGAGAGTCGGAGTCATGCTTGCGCCTACCACGTGATAGGCGCTGAATACAAATGAATGCAGAATGAATACCATTACCCCTGGTATGATAATCCAGCTAATGAACCAGTGCGAAAAAAATGCGCTAATATGTTCGGCTATATTTTTTTTAGGGGCCGGGGGTGGATCGGGATGGTATAGGGGTTGGGTTTGTGGGGGGGATTGCGGTAGGCTCGGTGGATTGACGGGATTTTGCGGCTGCGAAGGAGGTTGTGGCTGAATAGGTGGTTGAAGATCGGGCTGCATAGTTACCTTAATTACCATGCAAGTATAAAGAGTTTAGGTAATCGCGGCAACCTTTACGCTTATGCTCCATTTGCGTATAGTAGAAGGTAATGGAGAACCAGTCACCAATAAGGAGCCTTGATGGGCTCAGTCACCAGTCGAGATCCCGCCAGCCACGCAGCTTTACTGCCGCTGAGAGTCTGCAGCCAGGCGGGGAGGCACCGCTGCCATGGCCGGAATCCAGCAGCAGCCGCCGTCCGGCGTGGTCAAGCCGCAGAGCGGTCATGTCGGCGGTGTTGCTCTTTGCCATAACCATTGTAGGAGTGGTGGGAGTAAAGGTGGTGCTCGCTTCACAGCAGATCGTTACTAAAAACGCATCAGGGCCGGCTCCGGCTCTAGCCGGAACAATCGACCCAACCAAGTTAAACAGTGAGGGTGATGGCCGGATTAATATTTTGCTGCTGGGAGTTGGCGGTGACGGGCATCAAGGCGGTGCCCTGAGTGATACCATTATGGTTGCGAGCATTGACCCTGTTCATAAGACGGTCGCGATGTTAAGCATCCCCCGGGACCTTTATGTTCGTATTCCCGGGCATGGTGCCAGTAAAATAAACGCTGCCAATAGCTGGGGCGGTCCAGAGCTTGCCAAGCAAGTCGTGGGTGAGGTTTTGGACTTGCCAATCCATTACTATATGCAGGTTGATTTCAAAGGCTTTAAGCAGGCGGTTGACGCCGTGGGCGGGGTTTCTATTGTTAATCCAACCGCGTTAAATGATCCTCAATATCCTTGCGAAAACAACCGGGGTGTATGTCCGTTTAATTTACCTGTGGGTACCTATGATATGGATGGAACGCTGGCGCTCAAATACGCCCGGTGCCGACATGGCTCCTGCGGCGCTGATTTTGGCAGGTCTGCCCGGCAACAACAATTAATGGTGGCGTTGCGCGAAAAGGCCATGCAGCTTTCTACACTTACCAACCCCCTTAAAATCAGTAATTTAATTGATAGTGTCGGAAACCATGTGCGCACCGATCTCCAGTTGGCGGAACTACAAAAATTAGCGGTGGTTATTAAAGATATTGATGTCACGAAGACCTCCGCTAAAGTCCTGGATGATACACCGGCAGGACTATTAATGAGCGGGAGCGGCTTATTCCCGGGAGCCGGTTCAATTCTCGTGCCCAAGGCCGGAGCCTTTAATTATTCGCAAATCCAAGAGCTGACCCATTCTCTCTTTGTAGACACCTATGTAAAAAGTGAGCAGGCAACTATTGAGATTATGAACGCCACTCCAACCAACGGATTTGAAGTAGCGGTTGCAAAACAGCTAGGTGCTTATAGCTATAAGGTGGTGGCAACGGGGGCTGCCTCCAGCCGCGAGCGCAAAAGCAGTATTATAATTGACCGTACCGGAGGCGCTAAGCCCTACACGGTCGCGTATTTAAAGCAGCGGTTTAACGCTTCGGTCCAGACCCAAACTAAAAGCAGCGGGCTCGCCGGCAAAAACGAGCCGGATATTGCTATAGTGGTAGGAAGTGATTACAATCTTGCAACGGACGGTTCGCTAACTTCTACACAAAACACCAAGCCATGAAACCACAAACATTTTATATGACACTTCTGTATCTCGGCCTCGCCGGTGCTGTTCTGGTGTTGGGACATTATGGCTACGCTATTGTAGCGGCACTGCTGGTAGTTGCGCCCGCGGTTGTCCGATGGGTTCGGTCGGGGCGCGACAATAATGTGCTGGTAGCGGCTATCCCCCAGGTTACAGTAGGGCTAAGTGTCGTTATTCTTGTAGGGCTGAATAAGCCTCCGGTTGGTCAGGCGGTTTTCCCGGTTGAGACCCAGGTGATCTTAGCCGCGCTTTACGGTACTTGGCTGATCTGGTTAACGCAAATCCGCAGTGAGCCCCAAGCCCGGGCTTTAATTGCCGGCATTCAGCAAGTTGCGGTCACGATGGCGATTTTTCTGGCGGCCGCTTTTTGGCAATGGCCCAGCGCTTTGGTCATTGCTTTAATGTGGGGATTGAGTTTTGTAATTGCCTGGTGGTATCTCAAGGAAGCCAATGAACGGGCGGCGGCCATTATAGCCGCCACTTGGGCGCTTGTCGCTGCCGAGCTGAGCTGGATTTTAGCTGCTTGGCAGGTTAATTACATTTTATTTGACGGTGGCATAATTATTCCACAGCCTGCCATTATTATGCTGGGGGTGGGGTATTGTTTCGCTAGTATTTATTACTCGCACAGTAACAAGCGCTTAAGCCGAAGACGCCTGACTGAATACAGTGTAATTGCCGGTGTGCTGCTTGCCATTATTATTGCCGGCACGCATTGGAACGGCACTCGGTAGGCTGGAGTTAAGCTGACTAGCGGTGTATAAAAGTAAGAGATGACTGACGAACAACCACCCGCTAGTTCAATACTCAAACGGTTTGCCGTCCTAGTTATGCTAATTAGCCTAGGCGGGGGTATGCTTGGCGCCTTTGTAATCGTAAATTATTCCCCCGGGAGTATACCGGTAAGCAAACGGGCAATTGTTTTGCAGGAAAATTCCGCGACCATTGAAGTGGTGAAAAAAGTTTCTCCCAGTGTTGTTTCCATTACTTCCGAATCAACTGGGTTTAGTTTTTTTGGCCGCGCTCAAACCCAAAAGGGGGCCGGTACCGGCTTCATTGTTTCTAACGACGGACTCATTCTTACCAATAATCATGTTATTGAAGGCGCTACTACCCTTACCATTTTTGACAGTACTGGCAAACAGTATAAAAACGCTGAAATAGTGGCCACCGATCCGCAAAATGACATTGCCTTTATTCGCATAAAAGCCAAAGGCCTCAAGCCGCTTACGCTTGGCGACTCGAGCCGTATGCAGGTAGGGGGGCGGGTGGTAGCAATTGGAAACGCTTTGGGTACCTTTCAAAACACTGTCACCGAGGGAATTATTTCCGGCAAAGGCCGACCGGTGCTAGCAGGGGATGAGCAGGGCAATAATCTTGAAGAGTTGCAGAACCTCTTTCAAACAGACGCGGCCATTAATCCTGGGAATTCGGGCGGCCCCTTAGTTGATTTGAGCGGGAATGTGATTGGGATTAACACCGCGGTAGCCGGAAACGCCCAAAACATTGGCTTCGCTATCCCTATTAATGAAGTAAAAAAGGCGCTTGAAACTGTAAAATCACAAGGCAAAATCATTAAGCCTTATCTAGGTGTGCGCTATATTCCGGTTACGCCGGCTTTTGCCGCCCAAAACAATCTTTCGGTCACCTCGGGCGCTTATTTGGCGGGGGATGAGCAAAATCCGGCGGTTATTCCGGACAGCCCCGCCGCTAAAGCTAATTTAAGAGATAGCGATATTATCACCAAAATTGGTAAGCAAGTAATTGATGAGAAAAATAGCTTAACCTCAATTGTGGCAAGCCACAATCCTGGAGAAAAAGTCGCTATTACTTTTTTACGCGAGGGTAAATCGCAAACGGTAACAGTGACCCTAGGGGAAGTCCCTCGGCCTTAGCCTCCGGGATTTTCTTTCTTGAATCCAAGAATAAAATAATCTTTTGTTTCTATCGGCGCTAAACCTGCCCGGAGGGCGATTTTAATCAGCTCATCATGCTGCCAGGGATCACATTCGGTAAAGACAAAACCATCTGGTGATAGGTAAGTTGGCAATTGCTGAAAAAATTGCCGGTAAAGCTCCAGGCCATCTTTTCCGCCAAACAGCGCAACCTCGGGCTCTTTTTGCACCTCAGGCATCAAGTCGGCATCATTCCTAAGATAGGGGAGGTTTGCTGCAATCGTATCAAAGCGACCACTAACGTGTTCAAGCAGACTGGAGGTTGCAAGGCGGGCACTTACTTGGTGTGCTTTAAGGTTCCGTTTGGCTATGTCTAAAGCTCTTTCGCTAACGTCGGTGGCCCAGAGTTCTAGGTCTGGCCGGTGTTTGCCTATAGCGGTCACGATAGCACCGCTGCCGGTGCCCACGTCGAGCAGGCGCGAATTACGTGGGGCGTAAGCAATTGCGTATTCAACCATTTTCTCGGTTTCCATGCGTGGTGTAAGAACATTTTTATCGATGTAGAAATCCAAGCCATAAAACTCCCTGGTGTTAGTTAAGTGGACCAAGGGAACACGTTGGGCACGTTGGTTGATGAGCTCCAGAAAATCCTGCGCAACCGATGGACTTAACTTTTCATCCAAATGAGCAAACACCCAGCTACGTGGTTTACCGGTAACCTTAGCAAGTAGCAGCGAGGTATCAATGTGCTTACTTTCAATGCCTGCCTTCCTGAGTATTTGCTCTCCGGTTTTTTGAGCCTCGCCAATGGTCATCTAAAGTTAACCCGACTAGAGCATGAAGTATGATTCATGCTCCGGCTTCTGCCAGTCGTTGTTTCAGGTCTTCAGTCTGCAGGGCTTCAATCATTGGACCAATATCACCCGTCATATAAGCGGGAAGGCCATGCTGGGTGCGCCCGATACGATGGTCGGTAATACGGTCTTGGGGGAAATTATAGGTACGTACTTTTTCCGACCGGTCGCCGGTGCCAATTTGTGACAAACGGGCTTCGCGGTTTTCCTTTTGCTCTTTTTCAAGCTTGGCTGCCAGCAAACGCGAGCGCAAGACGCTCATGGCCTTCTGCTTATTTTTAAGCTGGCTTTTTTCGTCCTGCATCGCTACCACTACGCCAGTAGGGAGGTGGGTAATACGGACGGCGGAATCGGTAGTGTTAACGCTTTGCCCGCCGTGTCCGCTGGCATGGTAGACGTCAATCCGCAGGTCGGCGTCATTAATCACCAGTTCAGTCTCTTCAGCTTCCGGCAAAACCGCGACTGTTACGGTTGAAGTATGAACGCGGCCTTGGCTTTCGGTTGCCGGAACCCGCTGAACGCGATGTACTCCAGATTCATATTTCATTTCGGAGTATACGTTGGTGCCGTGGATCTCAAAAACTACTTCTTTAAAACCACCAACGTCGCTTGGGCTTTCAGAGTCGAGCTCAATTTTCCAGCCCTTGGTTTCGGCGTAGCGGACATAGGCGCGGTATAATTCGGCCGCGAATAGCGATGATTCGTCTCCACCGGCACCGGCCCGGATCTCAATAATGACATCCTTGCTATCGTTGGGGTCTTTGGGAACTAGTGCCAGCCGCAGCTTATCTTCCACTTCTCGCAAGCTCGCTTCAAGGGTGGGGCGCTCAGCGGCTGCCATGTCGGCGAGCTCAGGGTCCTTAAGCGCCTCAAGGTCATTGGCAATTTGGGCACGCTTGTCGTAAAGCTCAATTAATGGCTGCATTTCAGTCTGGCGTTTGGCGTAGGGTATATACTCCGGTGTGCCAAACAGGCTGCTATCGGTTAACTTGCGTTGAACCTCAGCATACTCATTGCGGATTTTTTGTTCGGTGACGTCCATAGGTGTGTTTATCATATCTTAATCTTTTTAAGAAGGTACTTAACTTTGAGTATAAACTGAGCAGCTAAGTACTCAAATCTAGGTAGGTAAAAAATAAATAAAAAATCCGGCCTATTAACCGGAAGCTTTATCGTTATATATTAGCTAGGCTTCAGGCTTAGCGTCTTTGGATTTAGCTGTATCTACTGTTTCAGCTTTCAGCTCTTCCGCAATTTCTTTCATTTCAGGATCAGCTTTTTGAGCCTCTTCGCCTTCTTGCTCGGCTTTGGCGGCTAAGCGTTTGGCTTCAGCGGCTTGGGTTTTTTTAGCAGCGGCAGTACGCGCCTTGAATTTCTCAACACGGCCCGCGGTATCTACCAGCTTTTGCTTACCGGTATAAAAGGGATGGCAGTTTGAGCAAATATCGACGGTGATCGATTCAACGGTGGCTTCAGTGGTAAATTCAATATTGCAGCCGTTGCAATGGACCTCGGTGTGTTTTAATTCGGGGTGGATTCCGGTCTTCATAACTTGGATAGTGTATCTGGAAACGCGGGTGGCGTCAAGGTTGGTCGAACATAGTTGAGGGGGCGGGCCGTGAAGCCCGCCCCCTCGAGTGCGGTGCGGGGTCGAAGCCCCAGTTGGTGTTCGCCAGCTACTCGCCGTGGAAGTAGCCGCCCAGGCGGACCGTTTCGTAGATCAGCCATTCAACCCACAACGGTACTCCGTACACGGCTTTCCCTTCTCTTTCTGCGAGTGCAGGCACGTACAGCGCCTTGGTTCAGGCGCTCAACGGGCGCGCTGCCCCTATCTAGTGATGTAGCGGAGCCGAGGCTCCAAGGACGGTCAGTTGCCCCGGAAAGCGGCGCCCGTGCTGGCCAGCACGGTGACAGCGGCGATCAGCAGCGGATACGCGCGGTGCTTGAGATTGGTCAAGTCGCTTCCTCCTCTCTTCAGGGTGTGCGAAATCGGGGATGGTAGGGTACAAAGTCAGATGCCTTCGCACCGGCTATCTAGACTTAATAGTAAATAGCAATAACGTGTCTATCTTGTCAACTGACGAATTACTAAAGCAAGTTCAACTTAGGCGCTTATAACGCGGGAAACACGGATATCATGCGCTTGTTCGGGCAACGTATCGGCTATCTGAAAATCAAATGCCAGTCCAATGGTAGGAATGTGAGCGGACAGGAGGGGGAGCCAGCGGTCGAAGTACCCGCCGCCACGGCCAAGGCGCACACCTCCCTTTGTGAAGGCTAGTCCGGGCACGACAACCAAGTCGAGGCGGCCTGCGTCGATCGTTGGACTATTGCTCTTGGGATGAAGAATATCAAAAGGCCCGGGGATTAGTTCGGTAGTACTCGCAATTTGGTGCGGAACAATGGCCTCTCCTTCTATGCGGGGCACAACCAGAGTTTTGCCGTCGGCTAGAACCCGCTTTATCAGCTTTGAAGTATCCACTTCGAGCGTCGTTGCCATGTAGCAAAAAACGGTTGTCGCGTTATGGTACTCATTAAGGGCACACAGTTTATTGCAAATGGTGTCGCTCTTATGCCGATACGCTCCCGGACTCAGAGCTTCAAGCCTTCGCTTATAGTCTTCCCGAAGTTGTTGTTTATCATTCATTACCTTCATCATACCAGTTGCCCCGCGTTCTTATTTCTGCTACTATTACTCCCGTTAGAACTAATTAATGACACAGTCTGCCCATTAAAATCCTCCGCTTCCCTAACGGGTAAGCGGCCCAAGCAGACAACGTGGAAGGATAAAGACTATATGGCAACTCCCGTAAAGGAGCTCTTAGAGGCCGGTTCTCATTTCGGCCATCAAACCCGGCGTTGGAACCCGAAAATGGGCAAATTCATTTTTGGTGTTCGGGGCGGTGTGCATATTATTGACCTAACCAAAACGGTAAACTATCTCAACGACGCGGCCGCGTTTGTTGAAGGGGTTACCGAAGGCGGCGGTAAAGTTTTATTTGTCGGTACCAAACGTCAAGCCATCGCCATTGTGCGCGATGAGGCCAAAACGGCCAACCAGCCCTACGTGGTGGAACGCTGGCTGGGCGGCATGCTTACCAATTTCCGTACTATTCAAGCGCGTATCAAACGTTTAAAACAGTTGGAAGAGGGTCTGGAAAACGGCGATTTCGCCGGAAAGTATAATAAAAAGGAAGTTCTTGACCTTACTAACGAAAAAGACGCGCTTGAACGCATTTTTGGAGGAATTAAGGATATGTCTGAACTGCCAAAGGCGGTTTTTGTGGTAGACGCTGTGCGTGACTCCATTGCTATTGCCGAGGCCCGTAACTTGAACATCCCGATTATCGCGATTGTTGACACCAACGCCGACCCCGATGTTGCCACATATCCGATTCCAGCAAATGATGACGCCATTAAGTCCATCCGGGTTATTAGTCATGCTATTGGCGAAGCAGCTTCAAACGGTACCGCGACGTTTGTCCGCAAGGCCGCTGAAGCTCCAGCGGAGCCGCTCGAGAAGGAGGAAGACTAAATGGCCGAAGTAAGCATTGAAGCAATTAAAAATTTGCGTGAGACTACCGGTGCCGGCATGATGGACGCCAAGAAGGCTTTAGTGGAGGCCAATGGCGACATGGAAGCCGCTATGCAGGCCTTGCGTAAAAAAGGCATGGCAAAAGCCGCTAAACGGGCCGACCGGGATGCTAGCGCCGGTCTGGTGATCAGCTATGTACATGGTGATAAAATTGGCGTTTTAGTAGAGGTTAACTGTGAAACCGACTTTGTGGCCCGTACCGATGACTTCAAGACATTTGCCCGCGATGTAGCTATGCATATTGCGGCTAGCGCGCCGGAGTACTTGAACCCGGAAGAAGTTCCCGAGGAAGCAATCCAGAAGGAAAAAGACGTTTTTGCTGCCCAAGTTGAAGGTAAACCCACAAATATCGCTGACCAAATCGTGGAAGGTAAACTTGCTAAGTATTATGAGGCAATTTGTTTAACCAAGCAGCCTTTCGTGAAAGATCCTGATAAATCAATTGAGGACTACGCGATCGAGGTGGCCGCCAAAGTCGGGGAAAAAGTGGCGATTCGTCGTTTCAGCCGCATCGCCCTGGGAGAAGCTTTGTAATGGTGCCGAAGGTTGTTAAAACCGCCGACCCGCGGATGGAAAAAGCGGCCCAACACCTAGAAGATGAATTGCGTAGCTTGCGGGTTGGCCGGGCGCAAACGGCATTGGTCGAGAATTTAACCGTTGAGCAGTACGGCCAGTCTATGCTCCTAAAAGCCGTTGCTACCATTAGTACCCCTGATGCCCACACTATTACCATTAGTCCATGGGATAAGTCGATGGTGGCGGTGATTGAAAAAGCGCTTCGGGAAAACCAGGCACTAGGGCTTAACCCTTCCAGCGACGGAAATGTCGTGCGCTTAAATGTTCCCGCCATGACCGAAGAGCGCCGGCGGGAAATAGTCAAAGAGCTCGGGGTGAAGGTTGAAAATTGCCATATATCGCTGCGCCAAGTCCGTCATGATGTTTTAGGGGAAGTGAAGCGGATGGAAAAAGCCGGGGATGCCACCCAGGATGATATGCGCTTTGCCGAACAAGAGCTAACTAAAAAGATTGACCACTATAAGAAAAAGGTTGATGAGTTAGCCAAGGCCAAAGAAGCCGAAATTATGCAGGTATGACCATCCGGTATAGTACAATAATCCTATGACCATAGGCATTATCCTCCTTGTTGTTTTAATCTTTGGTATTTTGGTGTTTGTGCACGAGCTTGGCCACTTTATAATGGCTCGGCGGAATAAAGTGGACGTTGAAGAGTTTGGTTTTGGTTTTCCGCCGCGGCTATTTGGAGTAAAGCGCGGCCCAACACTATATTCCATTAACCTGATTCCGTTGGGCGGCTTTGTTAAAATGAAGGATGAATCCGTCCAGGGCGATAAGCCGGGAAGTTTTGCCGCCGCCAGCTTTCTGGCTAAGACTAAAATATTGCTAGCGGGTGTAACCATGAATGCCTTATTGGCATTTGTGGTCATGGTGTGGCTTTGTTTAACCGGCCTCCCACCCGTTATTAAAGGCCAGTTTAGCGCTGGAAACCCTACCTATGCTCAACCCAAACAATTAATGGCGGTTTCCGTTGATCCTGCATCGCCGGCCGCTAAAGCTGGACTTGAACGCGGCGACTTTATTCTAAGCGGCAACGGGAAAGCGCTCGCGAGCGAAGTTGAGCTGCAACGTTTTACCAAGGCAAACGCCGGAAAGACCGTAGAGCTTAAAATTTCACATGATGGTGCCACAAAGGTGATTGCACCGACGCTGCGCCCGCCCAGCGTTAAGAGTGGGTTTTTGGGAGTGACACCGTTTCAAACCTATAAATTGCGATATGACCCCCTTAACGCCGTGATAACCGCGGGCGGCATAACACTCCAGCTGATCGCCGCTACATTCCTGGCGTTTACCGGATTGATCGCGGGGCTGTTTACCAGCGGACAGGTAAGCGACAATGTTGCCGGTCCGGTTGGGATTGTGGCGTTGCTATCAAATATTGTCGATCTTGGGGTGCCGTATGTTTTGCTGTTCGTGGCATCAATCTCAATTTCATTGGCGGTCATTAATGTTCTTCCGTTGCCAGCGCTGGATGGCGGGCGGTTTGCGATGGTGGCAGTGCAGCGCCTTACGGGAAAATCACTTAATCAAAGGACAGAAAATATGGTCCACGCGGCCGGTTTTGCCGCGCTTATCCTTTTAATGGTAGTTATTACCTTTTTCGATATCCGGCGGCTAGGCTAGCGTGTCGTATTCGGCCGCGATACGATCAGCTCCATGGACGTTGGGCCAGGCGCTGCTCCTCTTTATTGTGCCCTGGGTGCTGTTGCCCGTCCTGTTGCTGGTTGGCATAGGAGCGGCCTCAATCTATTTCCCTGGTCTTAACACGTTCCTGAATGCGCTTGATGCTGGTAGCCCTTTCGCCGCCTTTGCGCTTGTGGTGGTAGATGTGGTAGGTTCGCTGGTGATCATTGGCTATTTTATGCGCAAATATAAGGTGGGCGTCTCGGCGCTGGGGCTTAAGTCATTTTCAATTGCAAAGGCGCTTTTATATGTGTTTTTACTATTTATAAGTTTTGGATTGTTGGTTTTCGCCGCCGATATACTGGTAAAACTGATCTATCCGGCATTTGATCCGGCAGAACCCCAAACCAATGAGTTTACAAAAAGTCCCTTCCCTGCTTAGCTTGTGGGCGCTGGTCATTATTCCTCCTATTATCGAAGAGATTGTCTTTCGCGGCTTTATGTTTCCGGCTTTTGCCAAGCGCTTTGGGGTGGTGCTCGGCGCCGTCGTTTCAAGTTTATTGTTCGCGGTGGCGCACCTGCAATTAAATGTAAGCGTGTACACCTTCATCCTTGGGCTGCTATTATGTTTTTTGTATGTCCGGTTGGGTTCAACCATCCCTGGCATCGGCATTCATATGCTTAATAACTATCTTGCCTACATGGCACTTAACCAAAAGTAACATGCGACTATCAAAACTTTTCACAAAAACCCGCCGCGATGCCCCTAAGGACGAAGCTGCCACCAACGCGCAGCTGCTGATCCGCGCCGGATTTATCCATAAAGATTCAGCCGGAGTGTATGTTTTTCTGCCGCTGGGATTGCGGGTACTGAATAAAATTATTGGTATTATCCGTGAAGAGATTAATGCGCTGGGCGGACAAGAACTAACGATGAGCAGCTTGCAGCGCAAAGAACTGTGGGAGCGCACCAACCGGTGGGATGACGCACAAGTTGACGTGTGGTTTAAGTCCCAATTAAAGAACGGCACTGATGTGGGCCTGGCCTGGAGCCATGAAGAACCGCTAACTGAACTGATGCGCGAGCATATTTCCAGCTACCGTGATTTACCCGCCTACGCTTATCAGTTCCAAACCAAACTGCGCAATGAAACCAGGGCAAAATCGGGGATTATGCGCACTCGGGAATTTATCATGAAGGATCTATACTCGTTTAGCCGGTCAGATGAAGAGCACGCTGAATTTTATGAAAAGGCCAAGGCGGCCTATACCAGGATTTTTGACCGGCTAGGGCTAGGGGAGTGGACCTATCTCACTTATGCCTCCGGCGGGGCGTTTGCCGAATTCAGTCATGAGTTTCAAACCGTTACCGATGCCGGGGAGGATATTGTTTATATTGACCATGATAAGCGAATCGCAATTAACGAAGAAGTCTATAGTGATAAGTTGATTGCTGATTTAGGTTTAGATAAAGAAAAACTGGAAAAAACCAAAGCCGCCGAGGTAGGCAATATTTTCAACCTGGGGACCAGCAAAAGCCAGCCGCTTGGATTGGTGTTTCAGGATGAGGATGGCAAACAAAAGCCGGTGGTGATGGGCAGCTACGGCATTGGCCCGGCCAGGGTGATGGGCGTGGTGGTTGAGCGCTATGCTGACGAAAAGGGTATGGTGTGGCCGGAAGCCATCGCCCCCGCTAAAGTTTACTTAGTTCAAATTGGTACTGACGAAAAGGTTGTGGCTGCCGCCAATAAGCTGTATGCCGATCTCCAGAAGCGGGGTATCGAAGTCCTCTATGATGATCGCGATGAATCGGCCGGTGCTAAATTTGCCGACGCCGACCTGATGGGTTGTCCCATACGGTTAACGCTTAGCCCCAAAACACTTGAAAAAGGCTCGGTCGAGTTCAAAAAGCGCACTGAAGCCGATTCCAGCTTCATGCCGCTCGATAACCTCCAGCTGTAGCGGCCACAAAGCAATTATGATATAACCGAATAGCCCCTAATCCGGGGAACACTTCGACATGAAGGACAAGTCATGGCTACTTTGTCACCTTCGGTCCGCTGTCAGGTAACGCCAGAGCAGATCAACTGGCGTTGGAGCTACTGGACCAGCTTGCCCCCTCTGACGCTCTTGGCGATGATCGGATTGGCTCTGGTCAAGAGTCCCTCCAGGGCCGTCGCTCTTTTTCTCGGGGCGGTGTTCGGGTTGATGACCATGCTTATCGAGATGATCGGTGAGTGGTGGGAGGTTGCTGCCTCAGCACTCTTTGGCGTCCTGGCGTGCGTCATCCTGCATTTTCGCAGGCGTATTCGGTTCGCTCACTTCCTATCGGCCTACCTGGGGGCGCTCTCCGTCCTTGCCCTCCTTTGGAGGGAGGCCAACGTGATCCGGCGCGACAAGCGGGCGGCAACCAGCCACTTCAAGCGGCAACTGTGGTTGTTGCCTCCGAAGCGGCCGCTGTTGATCATCCCTGTCGTTCAGGCTGTCCGCGGTTGGCTCCGGCGCTAAAGCGCCGGGGCTGGCCACCCCACCCTTATTTTCCGTACACTCTCATAGATATTGATTTGCGTACAAAAGTTACCATCTTTTTTGGGCTTGTTATGGTAAATTTTGTACGTCTTTTCCAAATTAAAGTCAGCCCGGGAGTCGACCGCAATAATTTCCAGTCGCCCAGTCCACGTTGCGATTATTTTGAACACAAGCTTTATTCAGCTCATCTGGCATAACCATCGTCAGCGGCACTGAACACATATTGTGGCCTTGGCGGAGGACAGCTACTCCTGTAAACTAGATCAAGATGGTAATGCTCAGGGTTATAGGTGTTTGATCAGTTGCTGGGACAGTTTTCCCACGATATCGGTATCGATCTAGGTACCGCCAATACCTTGGTGTACGTGCGCGGCCAGGGAATTGTTATAAATGAGCCCAGCGTGGTGGCGATTAACACCAAAACCAACCAAATTTTAGCGATTGGCGAAGAGGCCAAACGCATGGTTGGTAAAACCCCAGCTAGCATTGTTGCCACCCGGCCGTTAGTTGATGGGGTGGTGAGTGACTTCGAAGTTACCGAACAAATGCTGCGCTATTTCATTAATAAGGTACACAAGCAGCGTTTTAAGTTATTGGCGCGGCCTCGGGTAGTTATTGGCATCCCTTCTGGTGTGACAGAGGTAGAACGCCGGGCCGTGGAGGATGCTGCCAGTAACTCGGGCGCCCGCCAAACCTTTTTAATTGAAGAACCGATGGCGGCCGCGATTGGGTCACGCCTGCCGGTGCAGGACGCGGCCGGCTCAATGATAATCGATATTGGCGGCGGAACCAGTGAAGTCGCGGTGATCTCGCTCGGAGGGATTGTGGCTGCCCGCAGTATCCGGGTAGCCGGCGATGAACTGAGCGAGGATATTGTAAAGTATGCCCGCGACGAGTTCAGCCTAAGCATTGGCGAACGTACCGCGGAGCAGATTAAAATCGCGGTTGGCTCGGCGTTTCCAACCGCCCAAACCGACCAGCCCCGGAATGTGCTAATGCGGGGACGCGACATGGTTACCGGCCTGCCAAAGCAAATTAATGTTACATCTGACCAGATTCGTGAAGCGTTGAGCCGGAGCGTACGTGAAATTATTGATGCTATCAAGGTAACGATTGAAGAGACACCGCCGGAGTTAGTAGCCGATATTATGCATCGGGGAATGGTCTTAGCCGGAGGAGGAGCGCTGCTTAAAGGTTTGGACACCCTCATCCAGCGCGAATGCCGGATGCCGGTTCACGTGGCTGCCGACCCTCTTACCGCGGTGGCCAGAGGGACAGGGCTGGTTTTAGAAGACTTGGATTCGCTTAAAGAAATTCTCCTGCCTAACCAGACTAAGTCCAACGCCCGGAGGTATTAATGCGGACCCGGAGTGTTAACCGACGGTTATTAGGGTTGATGCTGGCAGGGGTGGTGCTGGTGATAGCCAACGCGATTGGCCTGTTATCGCCCCTCACCTCGATTGCCGGGGCTGCGCTCAAGCCGCTGCAGGGAAGTTTAGCCGGGGCTGGAACTCACATTGGAGGGTGGCTTCAGGTGATTGGTTCAGCGCGTGAGCTTGGCAACGAAAACCAGCGCCTGCGGGCGGAAGTCGCAACCCTGCACGGCCAAATTAGCCGGGATACCGAAATTAAGGCCCAAAACGACCAGTTGCGGCAGCAGCTTGGGGTGGGCAGTATCCGTCCCGACCGGCTGATTGCCGCCGAGGTTATTGGCTACCAGCCGGACAACTTCCGCCAGTTCTTGACGATTGGCCGCGGCAGCCGCGACGGGTTAAAAAATGGCATGACGGTCATCCAGCAAGGCTCATTAATTGGGCGGTTGCAAGATGTGGGGCCGAGCACCGCTAAGGTATTCCTTATTATTGATCCTAACTTTCGGGTCGCGGCGCTCGACCAAAATGTTTCCTCCCGTCCCACCGGTACCATTCGCGGCCAAATTGGCAACGGACTTATAATGGATAAAATTGCCCAAACTGAAACAATTACGCCCGGAGATACAATTGTTACCAGCGGACTTGGGGGCGGGATTGAAAAAGGGTTAATTGTTGGGCGGGTCCAAGCCGTTGATAAGCAGGCAAACGGTGTTTTCCAAAGTGCGCAGGTTACCACCGACATACAGTTTAACCGCCTGGAAGTGATATATGTCATAGCGAGGCAAGAATGAAATTCCTGGGGGGGGCTTTGCTTATTATTATCACCGCTGGACTGCAAGTATCGCTGTTTGGGTCGATGCGGCCTTTCGGAGTTATGCCTAGCCTCATGGTGATAGTGGTGGTTCTGATTAGCTTGTGGGGAACCGCGACCTCCAGTTTGGCGGCTGCGATTGGCGGCGGGCTCCTTCTTGATATGGCAAGCGGCAGCGATTTTGGCTTGCGGATAGCTTTTTTTGTGGTTGTTTCATTAGCTATTATTGCCGGGCGGCAGCTAGGCTTGCAGGCCGACTCATTCATTTCAGCTCTCGCGCTGGTAGCACTTGCTACCCTTTTGTATGATGCGGCGGTGGTGGCAACGCTCAAAACCGGTGTATCCCGGGTGATTGCCGAACGTGCAGGTGTAAACGTCCTCATGACCTCTGTAATGACTATAGCCGTTTACGGGCTACGCTTGCTTATTCAGTCCAAGCATCCGCTTCTTCAGAAACTAGCACGGGAAGAGCTGCGGTGAGCAAATCGTTGTTTGGGTATGGCGGCGAGGCACATCCCCAAAAGGATCGGGTTACTATCAAACGCGACCAAGGGGGCCACGAGCAGTGGGCGGACGCGATATTGCCGGCCGATGCCGCGGCCGGTGTAATTGAAACCCCCACGAGCAAGCGCCCGCTAGTAATAGTAGCTGTGCTGGTTGTGTTGGGGGCCTTAATTCTGATTGCCCAACTCGCGCACCTTCAGCTGGTTCAAGGCCAGCGCAATTTGGGATTGGCGGACGGCAACCGCTTGCGCGAAAAGGTCACCCGGGCCCCGCGCGGTATAATCTATGACCGTAACAAAGCAGTCTTGGCGGAAAACTTAGCCAGTGTGGACATTACCGTTACACCAAGTCTACTGCCCCAAACCGATTCTGCGGCCCGGCAGCGGCTCTATAGCACGGTAGGAGGGCTTTCTGGGGGTTCCCGCGTCTGACGTAGCGGCTAAGGCAGAAGGAGAGTGCCAAGCGGCCGAAATAGCCGGCCGTAAAAAGCCTGAAGTTGCACTGGCTGCTTGCTTACGGAACCCTCAGGCGCGTCTAGTGGCAAGTAATGTTGAACGGGACCGATGGCTAGCCTTTGACCAGGCCTCAGGTTCGCTCCCGGGATTTAGCTTGGATACCAACCCAATCCGCCAGTATAACGACGATACGCTTTCGGCCATACTGGGTTACACCGGCCGGGTGAGCCAGGCTGACCTTGATGCCGACCCTAACTATAAGTCCACCGATTTTATTGGAAAACTGGGGATCGAGAAGCAGTATGAGCATTTGCTAAAAGGCCAGAATGGGATTGAACAGACCGAAGTTGATGCCGCTGGTCGGCCTATAAAGCTGCTGGCTTCACGCCCGGCCAAAGCCGGGGCTAATTTAACCTTAACTATTGATATGGAGCTGCAGCATAAGCTTACCGATGCCATTAAGGCCCAAATGCAGGCCAGCGGCGCGTCCCAGGCTTCAGGAGTTGCCCTTAACCCAAAAAACGGCGAAGTATTGGCGGTGGTTAACCTGCCGGGGTACGATAACAACCTGTTCGCGCGGGGTATTGGGCAGGAAGATTACCAAAAGCTAGTGAAGAATGCCGCGCAACCACTTTTCAACAAAGCCATTGCCGGAGCATATCCCGTTGGATCGATTATTAAACCGCTGATTGGTTCGGCGGCGCTTCAGGAGCGGGCAATTAGCCCCAATACCACCGTTAACGATACTGGTTCAATTGTTATAACCAATAAGTATGACCCGTCCATTAAATATACCTACCGTTCGTATGATCCGGGCGGGCATGGCGCGGTAAACTTATCAAAAGCCATCGCTGTCAGTTCGGATGTCTTCTTTTACACGGTCGGCGGCGGTTATGGGAATATTGCCGGTCTCGGTGTCTCCAAGCTAACCACCTACTACAATAAATTTGGCCTTAGGCAAGCTGCCCGCCATTGACCTTCCGGAAAAGACCGCCGGACGGATTCCTACGCCCGAGTGGAAACAAAAGTTCAGCGGCGAACCTTGGACCGTGGGTGATACCTATAATATTTCGATTGGGCAAGGCGACTTGCTGGCCTCACCACTGCAAATGGCGGTTGCTGAGGCCGCGATCGCGAACGGGGGAAAAGTCATCGAGCCGCATTTCTTTAAGGAATTGACTGGCGATAATGGTGTGGTTACCCGCTCGGCACAAGTAAAAATTCAGGATGAGAACTTTATTGAGGCCAGCCATTTAAACCTTGTTAAACGGGCTATGCGCGAGGTGGTGAACCGGCCTTACGGTACCGCGTGCTGCAAAATTGAAGAATCGGTGCCAGTGGCGGTGGCCGCAAAAACCGGCACGGCTGAAACCGATCCCAACGGAAAACGTAAGCCACACGCGTGGTTTACGGCTTTTGCGCCCTACGATGATCCTCAAATTGAAATGGTAGTTCTAATCCAGAATTCTGGCGAAGGCGCCCAATATGCCGCGCCGGCTGTCCGCGAAACACTGCAGTGGTGTTTCAGCCGTCCTGGCGGCTGCGTAAAGTAGCGTTGTAGATGTTAAAATGCATTAACAATAATAACTCTTGACCGTCGTATACGCCGGGTGCACAATGGGATTCGTGCTATAAACATAACTTACTATTAACTCATTACCGAACAAACTAAGATTTAGCTGACTCGGGTTGATAGCTCGAGCATTTTTTTCAGCCCGCTGCGGTGGGAAGCGAAAGGATGGTTTGCAATGGATGCGACCGCAAAAAAAGATTTTTATCTTACCAAAGAAGGCTCGGAAAAGCTTAAGGCCGAGCTGGAGGATCTTGTAAAAAACCAACGCTTAAAGGTAGCTCAAGAGCTGAAAGAAGCTAAAGAATTTGGCGACCTCAGCGAAAACGCCTCATGGGATGCCGCCAAAGACCACCAATCTTTTATTGAAGGCCGTATCTCCGAGCTAGAACACATCCTGCGAAACGTCGTGATTATTGAAGCTCCCAAGAAGAAGTCTCAAGTCAGCATCGGATCTACCGTCCATCTTGAAATTGAAAACGGTAAACAGGTTTATACCATTGTGGGTTCAACTGAAGCAAATCCTACCGAAGGTAAAATATCCAATGAGTCGCCCATCGGCCAAGCTCTCATGGGCAAAAGCAAGGGCGAGGAAATTATGCTCACAGTCCCTTCCGGGGAAATGGTCTTCAAAATCTCTCATATCGAATAAGACTGCTGTACAATACCCGGTATGACTAGCGAATCCAGCAGTAAATATTGGCTTGATCTAGCCGCTGACGATATTGTTTCCAAATATCCGGAAGGTACTATTACGGTATCTAGTGGACATTCACCTTCCGGTGTTTATCACATCGGAACTATTCGAGAAATTGCCACTGCTAGCGCCCTAACGTGGGCCCTGCGGGAGCGTGGCCGCGAAGCTACTCATCTTGATTTTGTTGACGATTTCGATGTATTGCGTAAGATTCCGGCAGACCTTCCAGAAACGATTCAGTCGGAACTGGGTAAGCCACTTTATTTGGCAGAGAGTCCTAAGCCCGGTAGTTCTTACGCTGATTATTTTTATAATGACTTGGTCGCGGCCACGCAAGCAACCGGTTTTGAGCCTGATGAATCATATCGCGCATCTACCACCTACGGGAAAGAACATCGTTACACCGCCGCTATCGAGAAAGTCCTTAAGCAAACACAAGAAATCCGCGAGATTATTGAAACCGTTAGTCATCGCAAGTTGTCGGCCGACTGGGGACCGGTTCAGCTGCTCAGTGATTCCGGTCGTCTTAACGAATGGATTTATAGCGGGCACGATACAGAACGGCAAATTGTTACCTACCGCGCCCTTGACGGCAAGGAGGGGGAGCTTTCTTACGCAGAAGGCAGGGTAAAGTTGGACTGGCGTATCGACTGGCCGGCCAGGTGGTGGATGTGGGGCGTAAATGTTGAGCCATTTGGGCGCGATCACGCCACAAAAGGTGGATCCTATGACACCGGAAGGGCGATTGTTGAGCAAGTTTTTGGCGGTCAAGCCCCTATGCCGGTCCCGTATGAGTTTATTAACCAAGCCGGTCAAACTAAAAAAATTAGCAAGTCGGCTGGGAATGTTATTACACCCAAAGAGGTGCTTAAGGTTATGCCGGTTGAAATTTTGCGCTATTTTATTGTTCGTTCGCGTCCAGAAAAGCTCCTTATTTTTGCTACAGGCTTAGGCCTCTTCAACCTCATTGATGAGTTCGCGGCGGCTCAGAACGACTCCACCCACCCGTTCCGGGACGCCTATGAGTTCGCGGTGGCCGGTAAAACCGACCGGGTAATATCCAGTGTTTCCTTTAAGCATTTAGTACAGGTCTACCAGGCGGCCCAGGGTGATCCCGAGCAAACCTTACTCACGCTGGAGCGCACCGGCTATGGCGATACTGTCAAAACCGAGAAGGATATTATTCTTCAAGAGTTGCCGTTCGTCCATAACTGGCTGGAGCATTACGCGCCCGATGTGGTTAAATTTAGTGTTCAGGAAAAGCTTCCGCGAGCAGAATTGGGCGCTGTCCAAAAAACATTTCTCGCAAAGCTAGCCGACGCAATCCAAACCTTTGAAGGCGACCTAAACGGCCGGGAAATGCATTTGCTCATCTACGCCGCTGCCGAGAAAGCGGAAGTTGGCCCTCGGGAGGGGTTCGCGGCGCTCTATCGTGTTATCTTAGGTAAAGAATACGGCCCCAAAGCTGGCTGGTTCCTAGCAAGCCTCGACCGGGATTGGTTAGTTAAACGTTTAAAGTTGGAGGGTTAGAAATGGCAGTAACAGTTGAAGTTGCAACGGAGGCTACCGAGGAGCTGCGGGCCGCGGCTGAAGTACTGATGCCCCAGCTGAGCGCTAACCGTCCTAAACCTACGCAGGAAAGCCTTGAGCAGTTTTTAGCGCACGAAGCTAACACGCTACTGGTTGCTTACGTTGACGGTGCTATTGCCGGCATGACTACGGTAGTCGTCGTTCCGGCCATCGACGGCAAACTGAAATCAACCGTTGAAGATGTGGTGGTAAACGCCGATTTCCGGGGACAGGGGATAGGGGACGCCTTGGTTGAAGCCAGTATAGCCACCGCTAAAGATAAGGGTGCCCATCAGCTTCAACTACAGTCCAACCCAAAGCGCGAAGCTGCCTGGCGGCTCTACCAAAAACACGGCTTTGAGCCTTATGGTACCACCGTGTTTCGCTATGATCTTTCGAAATAATCTTTAGCCCAGTGTCTCTTTAGCAAACCTCTGTACTATGCTTAAATAGGAAGGTTCTCTGGAAAATGCCACGTTCTGTGGCCTGACCCTCGGAGGTGAGGGGAATGATCGTACGTCTTCACAATGAAATCGGTCGTGACGGCTTGCAGTTGCTGAGGGACGCGGGGTACACCTGCGATCCTGACCAGCGGGAACCTAACCCGCTGTTGATCCTGCTGCGCTCATATCGCGGATACCTTGAGGTGCCGGAGATGGTGCCCGCAAGCGTCATCGCGCTTGCCCGCGCTGGAACCGGTGTCGACAACCTCCCTCTCGCTGTCTTGAGCCAGCGAGGTGTGGTGGCGTCCAAACACCCCCGGCGCTAACGCCAACGGAGTGGTGGAACACACGCTGGGACTCATTACGATCGGGGCGCGCAAGCTCGCCGAAGCCTTCGCCTATGTCGCCGAACACGGCACTGACGACGGCTTTCCGGTCCAGCGCAGAAAAAGACAAGAAGCGTTTTGCCGGTTTCGAGCTGCGCCATCGGACGCTTGGCGTTGTCGGTCTCGGCAATATCGGGCGATGGGTGGCCATTCGAGCTCATGCCGGATTGCGTATGAACGTCCTCGGGTACGACCCGGGGATCAGCGCTGATGCTCGCGAGTTCCTCGAGTACGTGGGCGTTGAACTCGTTGACAGCCTCGAGCGAGTTGCTTCGCCGCAGCGACGTGGTGTCGCTGCACGTACCTGGCGGACCGCGGACCGACGCCATGATTGGCCCGCGCGAGTTCGAGCTCATGAAGACGGGCGTGATGCTCGTGAACACGGCTCGGGCACAGTTGGTTCAGACGGAACCACTGATCGACGCGCTCAATGCTGGCAAGGTGGGGAGGTATCTCACCGACCTACCGGATGCAGGCACTAGCGGGTCATGCCTGCGTGGTGGTCTCGCCGCACATCGGTGGTTCCACCGCCGAGGCGGAAGCGGCCTGTTCGGTCATGGCTGCGCGACAGTTGATCGATTTCGCCGAACATGGCAACGTCAGGAATGCTGTCAACCTGCCCGATCTCGTTCTGTCGCGGGCTTCCGAGCATCGGCTGACCATCGTCCACGCCAACGACGGAAGGCATACTGAGCGAGCTCACCGCGATCATCGCCAAGTACGGAGCTCAACATCGAGGACATGGGGAACGTCTCAAAGGACGAGTTGGCCTACTCGGTCTTCGATCTCAACGAACGCGTACCGGACGAGTTGGTCACAGAGCTGGAGGCCCACCCGCATATCTATGTGGTGCGGTTGCTCTGAAATACAATGCCCTGCGGGCATGGCGAAGTACGGCTGATGAAGCCGTCGAGAGCCCCTCCGCGGGGCTTCGTCATGTTTAAGGCTTTGCTCGGGTCGGCGACTCATTAAACCTGCTATAATAAGCCCACTATGATCGACATAAAACTGGTTCGTGAAAATCCGGAAGCCGTGAAGGCCGCCGCTAAAAATAAAAACGCTTCTGTGGGCGCGGAGGACATCGACCACTTAATAGAACTCGACCAACAGCGCCGCGGGCTAACCGAACAAGTTGATACGCTCCGCCAGCAGCGTAACGAGCTAGCGGCTACCACCAAATCCGCCAAGCCTGAGGCTGCTCAGATTGAGCAAGGCAAAAAGCTCAAAGATGAGATTGGCAAACTTGAAGCTGACTTGGCTAAGGTAGATACCGAGTTCCAAGCTATTCTTAAGCAAATCCCCAATCTGCCCACCGATGATGTCCCGGTAGGGGAAAGCGAAGATGACAATGTGGTTGCAAAAACCGTTGGTGAAAAGTCGCACTTTGATTTCAAGCCGAAAAACCACTGGCAGCTGGCTGAAGCTCACGATTGGATCGATAAAGAACGGGCCGCTAAAGTTAGCGGCTCGCGCTTTGCCTATATCAAAGGCAGCTTGGTACGTTTGCAGTTTGCCTTAATGCAGTTTGGCTTGAGTGTCTTAACCGACGAAGATAAACTTAAGCAAATCGCCGTCGATGCTGGGTTGAATGTCAGCACTAAACCCTTCACTCCGGTTTTACCGCCCCCGATGATCCGCACCGAGGTCTATGAGGCTACTGGACGCTTAAACGGGGCTGAGGTTACTTACAAACTTGAAGATGACGACCTATGGCTTAACGGCAGCGCCGAGCACAGCCTGTGCGCGATGTACCAGGATGAAATTTTAGCGGAAGCCGACCTGCCTATTCGTTACGTCGGCTACGCGACCAGCTTCCGCCGGGAAGCCGGCACCTATGGTAAGGACATGGAGGGAATTTTTCGAATGCATCACTTCGACAAGATGGAGATGGAAAGCTTTACCACCGCCGATGCCGGTCTGGATGAGCACTTGTTTATGGTCGCCATCCAAGAGTATCTGATGCAGCAGCTTGGATTGCCCTATCAGGCAATCATGAAATGCACCGCCGATATTGGTAAGCCCAACGCCCGGGGCGTGGATATTAACACCTGGTTGCCGGGCCAGGACAAGTACCGGGAAACCCACAGCGCCGACTTCATTTCCGACTATCAAACGCGTGCCCTACAAACCCGAATACGAACCGATTCCGGTTCAATTGAGCTTGGCCACACCAACGATGCCACCGCTTTTGCCATGGGACGCACCTTGATCGCGATTATTGAAAATTATCAGACGGAAGCAGGTGAAGTTCGAGTTCCCGAGGTTCTGCAATCCTATTACGGTGGAACTCAGTTGTAAAAGTCGCTACACTAAGTACACGACACACGCGAGGAGGGAAGTATGATTGTATTGCAAACGACCGGCAGGCATTATGAGCTTGATGACAAAATCATTGAGTATATTGATAAAAAATTAGGTGGCTTAGATAGGTATTTGCCGCGCCATGTCCGCGACGGATTGGCCGGTACCGTTATTTTGGAATGCAATGAGGCCTTACCGCAAGACCAGCGCTGTATCTGCGAGGTGCAGTTTGAGGTAAAGGGTGAGCAGCTTAAGGCTCATGAATCAACTATTAATATGTACGCCGCCATTGATATATGTGAGCAAAAACTTAAAAGCCAAGCCCTTACCTATAAGAGCAAACATGAGCCGGCCAAAAATCGCCGCCAACGTTTAATGGCCAAGGTAATGGGGCGAACACCGCTTCCGGAGCCGGTTGAAGACTAGTTTCCGGCTTAGTCGTGCTACAATAATCAGGTTATGAATCTGTTAAAACGCATTTTTGGCGACCCCGACGCGAGGGAAATTAAAAAAGCCCAACTCAAGGTTAACCAAGCCAACGCGCTTGAAGCTAAGCTCAAGGGGTTGAGTGACGCTAAGCTAAAAGCCCAAACCGAAAAGCTTCGCGGCAAGCTAAAGGATGGTAAAACACTGGAAGACATCCTTCCGGAAGCCTTTGCCACCGTGCGCGAGGCCTCCCGGCGTACCATCGGGTTGCGCCATTACGATGTGCAGTTTATTGGCGGCAGTGTCTTACATGATGGCAAAATTGCCGAAATGCGCACTGGGGAAGGTAAAACCTTGGTGGCAACCGCCCCTGCCTATTTGAACGCTCTCACCGGAAAAGGGGTTCATGTTGTCACGGTTAACGATTATTTGGCCCGGCGCGATCCCGGCTGGATGGGGCAGGTCTTTCAGGCTTTAGGCATGTCGGTTGGCATTATTGTGCCAAGCGCCACCTTCGGGGTGTCCGCCTATTTATATGATCCTGAGTACTTCGACGAAACCGCTGACGACGAGCGCCTGAAGCACTTACGTCCGGTGAGCCGCCAAGAAGCTTATAACGCCGACATTACCTATGGAACCAACAATGAGTTCGGGTTTGATTACCTGCGAGATAACATGGTTTCCGATAGTGAACAGATGGTTCAGCGGCCCCTGCACTACGCGATTGTCGACGAAGTTGACTCCATCTTAATTGATGAAGCCCGCACGCCCTTGATTATTTCCGCTCCAGCCGAAGAAAGCACCGAAAAGTATATTCAGTTTGCCGTCCTTGCCCGCGGCCTCAAAATCACCGATGACTATACGTTGGACGAAAAGCAGAAGGCGGCTAGCTTAACCGACGATGGTATTCGTAAACTGGAAAAAGCGCTCGGGGTAGAAAATATCTATGAAGCCGGCATGATCGAGGAAGTCCACCACGTGGAACAAAGCTTGAAAGCCGAAGCCCTCTTTAAAAAAGACCGCGATTATGTAGTGCGTGAAGGGGAGGTGATTATTGTGGATGAATTCACCGGCCGCCTGATGCACGGACGGCGCTATAGTGATGGCCTGCACCAGGCAATTGAAGCTAAAGAATCGGTGGAGATTCGGAAAGAGTCGTTAACTTTAGCTACCATTACCTTCCAGAACTATTTTCGCTTATATGAAAAGCTATCAGGTATGACCGGCACGGCCGCTACCGAGGCAGAGGAGTTTGGTAAAATTTACCAGCTGGAAGTCACAACAATTCCAACCCACCAGACCATGATTCGCCAGGATCAGCCCGACCGCATCTACCGCACCGAAATGGGGAAGTTTAACGCGGTCGTGGCAGACGTTAAGGAGCGCAACCAAAAGGGCCAACCGGTTCTGCTGGGTACGGTTTCTATCGCTAAGAATGAAATCCTGTCTGAGCTTTTACACCAAGCTAAGGTTCCCCACGAGTTGTTAAACGCTAAAAACAACGAAAAGGAGGCCGCCATTGTCGCGGCGGCTGGCCAAAAAGGGGCGGTTACCCTGGCTACCAACATTGCCGGTCGTGGTACCGATATTGTGTTAGGTGACGGCGTTGCTAAGCTGGGCGGTTTGCATGTGGTTGGTACCGAGCGCCACGAGTCCCGCCGAATTGACAACCAGTTGCGTGGACGTTCCGGGCGTCAAGGCGATCCCGGTTCCACCCGGTTTTACGTTTCACTTGAAGATGACTTAATGCGCATTTTTGGCGGCGAGCGGGTAGCCAATCTCATGCAAACACTGGGCCTGGATGATAATACTCCCCTGGAAAGCCCAGTGGTCAGCCGCAGTCTGGAAAGCGCCCAGAAAAAGGTTGAAGGCCATAACTTTGATATCCGTAAACAGTTGGTCGAGTATGACGATGTTATGAACAAACATCGTGAGGTTATTTATGCCCGGCGCCGCAAAGCTTTAAAGTCTACCAACCTCCGTGAAGATATTGAACCCATGCTTACTACCGAGTTTAAGGCATTGGTGACCGCCCATACCGATGTGCGGACCGCGGTGGTTGAGGTTGAAAAAATTATTGAGCAAACCGAAACCCTGATGCCGCTCAGTCCGGAAGTTAAAACCGCGCTCCAATCGGCCGATCCGCGCGACTTGCCCGCGGTGCTGAGTGATTACGCCAGCCAACTGTACGACCAGCGTGAGAAAGAATTTTCACCCGACCATATGCGCATGCTGGAGCGCATGGTTTACCTGCAGGTTCTTGACCGGCTCTGGATTGAGCATCTGGAGGCTATGGACCGCTTACGCGAAGGTATAGGCTTGCGGGCAATTGGACAGCGCGATCCGTTGGTTGAGTATAAAGGCGAGGGCTTTCGGTTATTTAAGCGCCTGCTTTCGCTGATTGAAGCCGAAGTGGCCGGTACCGTTTTACGGGCCCAAATTAGCCACGTTCCAGCAGAACAGCCGGTTGAAACAGCCATGACCAAAGCCGCCCAGTTGGCACAAGTTAACAGCGACACCTCCCAGGCGGCCGCCCCCAGCTCAGATGGAGGGGGTTCAGCTTCAAGTGAAAACCGGGCTGCCCGGCGGGCCAAAAAGCGAAAGCGCCGGTAACCTCCCATGAAAGTTGCGATTGTTGGCTATGGGGTGGAAGGTAAGTCCGCGTACACCTATTGGCACGATCTGGGGCATCAGATCTGCATTCATGATGAAAACACTGAGCAAATGTTGCCAAAAGACGTCGACTCCCATTTGGGAGCTGATTATCTCAAGAGCTTGGATCAATATGATCTGGTTGTCCGCACTCCGGGTATCCGCCCCCAAGCGCTCCTCCAGGCCAACCCCAATCTGGACACAGCTAAAATTACCTCGGGGACCAATGAGTTTCTTGGGAACTGTCCGGCCAAGGTAATTGGGGTGACCGGCTCTAAAGGTAAGGGCACTACCGCCTCCTTGATTGCTAAGATGCTTGAAGCGTCCGGACGCACCGTCCATCTGGGGGGCAACATTGGCCACCCACCTCTGGACTTTTTAGACCAGGTTAAACCAGAAGATTGGGTGGTTTTGGAGCTATCAAGTTTCCAATTGATTGATATCAGATACAGCCCCCACGTGGCGGTAATGCTGATGATCGCTCCGGACCATCTGAATTGGCATCCGGATATGCATGAGTACTTGAGAGCCAAGCAAATGATCTTTACCCACCAGAAACCGGGTGACCGCGCGGTGTTCAATGCCTGCAACCTGTATTCTCTGCAAAGCGGCTTAGGCGCCCCGGCTGATCAAACCGCCTATAACTCCACCGATGGCGCCTTTATAGATGGCGATACGGTAAAAATAGGGGACACCACTATCTGCTCAGTCACAGATATTGCCCTGGCTGGCCGTCATAACTGGGATAATGTCTGCGCCGCCATCACCGCGGTTTGGCCAATCATTAAGGATCCCCATCCGATAAAGCAGGCTATTAGGCATTTCGCTGGGTTGGAGCACCGGCTAGAGAAGGTGGCGGTTATTGATGAAGCCACCTACATCAACGATTCCTACTCTTCCAGTCCTGGTGCTACCATCGCCGCTATCCAGGCCTTTACTGAGCCTAAAGTACTAATTTTAGGAGGATTCGACAAAGGCCTCAGCTATGATGGTATCGCCCGCGAGGTAGGCATAGCTAACGTTCGAAACGTTATCGTGATAGGGGCAGTTTCGCATCAGATCACTGAAGCCCTAGACAAGGCGGACTACAGCAACTACAGCTTAGGCCCTTCGAAGATGAGCGATATCGTGAAGCTGGCGCGTAAACAAGCCAAACCAGGTGACGTGGTGCTGCTTTCACCGGGAACCTCCAGCTTTGATATGTTTAAGAACTTTAGTGAGCGCGGCGACCATTTCAAGGCAGCCGTCCACGACCTTGTGAAAACGTCGTGAAAACCTATCAGAGCCTTTATTTTTGAGGGGTACGACTTTAACCAGACAGAGCAAACCTTACATTTACGCTACTCCTATGATGGAGAGTTGCACTTTACGGAAACACTTAAAGCTGACGGGGATCCTTACTACGGCCTTAATCCTATAGTCCTCGAAAACGCCGTACGCGGGTTATGGTTGGTCGGCGGCATTTCCTACTTTAAGGCTTATCTGGCGCCCCAGATCATCATTAAGGGCCAGGGATTGAACCAGCAGCAAGCCAAGTTTCTTCAATAAGCTCTACCGACAAGGACTAGGGGAGTTTCTAGTCAAAAACCAGCTAAGTCCCGATAAGCTTGCTCCTTTCCAGTAGACCCGAAGATCCAGTCCAATCCGCAATCCTCCTATGGCAATGGGTTGATAGTACCGATTGGCGGCGGTAAGGACTCGTTAACCACTGCCGGAATCCTGGCATCCTCCAATCAGCAGTTCACCAGCTGGACCATTAACCATGCCGAACAACTTAAACCCCAGATTGATCAGATCGGGAAGTCGCATCTTCAGGTTGAACGTACACTTGACTCCAAGCTGAAGGATCTTAACGCCAAAGGTGCCTATAACGGCCACGTTCCCATCTCGGCCTATCTGGCGTTCGCTTCCGTGGTGAGCGCCATTTTAACCGGAAACCGGCATATAGCCCTCTCCAATGAATCTTCAGCCGGTGAAGGCAACCTGGATTATCAGGAGATATCGGTAAACCACCAGTATTCAAAAACCCTGGAGTTTGAGCGCGATTTTCAGGAGTACGTGAGATTAAACATATCTCCCGATATTCACTATTTTTCTTTTTTGCGCCCCTTAAGTGAACTGCGGATTGCCGAGCTTTTTACCACCAACTGGCTTGAGCAGTACCAGGGTACATTTAGCTCCTGTAACCGTAACTTTAGCCTTAGTCATAAAGAGGGGCTTACCTGGTGTGGCGAATGTCCGAAATGCGCTTTTGTGTACCTCATATTTGCTCCGTTTGCACCCAAGGTTGATCTGATGGAACTATTTAATGGCGAAAACCTTTTTGAGAAACCCGATCTGGATCACACCTATCGCGAGTTACTCGGAATAGAAGGACATAAGCCCTTCGAGTGCGTGGGGGAGATACAGGAGTGCCGGGAGGCCATGGTGATGGCGCGGGGGACTGGTAATTACCCTGAACTGGAGCGCTTTGAGTTCCCTGACCCGGAGTACGACTACAAGCATCTGTCTGTTCACGCGATGCCAGAGGAGTATTATCAGATACTCCAAAGCTTTCTATTTAAGACATAACGCCTAAAGCGCTATCTTTTAGGCATATTCCCAATAGATAATTCGGTATTTTGCATAAGCAATAATCTCCAGATCGCCTAATCTGATCATAAATCATAGACATTTTACCATCAACTCCTTGACAAAATTGCATAAGCATGATATATTACGTGTCATTACTCTGCGAGACGTAGGTGAGGTGGAAACCAGCCGGTCTTTCATAGGGAACTTTGACAAGCTGGATAGTCATGGGTCTTCAAGACCCAATTCCGACTATTGCTACAGGTTTTCTGGATATCGGTTATTTGATGGTCAGGACTCTGCTCATGTTGCTGCGCCAATTACGCAACATCGGTAGGATCCTGACCATCGCCCTGCAACGTGGACGATCAGGACTAGTGTACTCTCATGAGTGCATTGGGGATTCTGGAGCCACGTTGCTCCATTTACCGACCAGGAGGTCTGGAATGACCCGCCGTACCCGTAAGACCAATCCGGTCGCGAGGATCGCGATCGTGCTCATGGCCCTTGCCATGATGCTCTTCGCGGCACCCGTGGCCATGGCCTCGACGTGTCCCGACGGGTCGCCCGCGCCGACGTATGCCGGCAACCCCAACCGCACCGGCCTCCTTCTGAGGGCCGACGAGCTGGGGACGTACCCGGGACCGAACAACGAGTACAACACCACGCTGCGGTACGAGATGAAGACCAACTACTACTCGGAGCTCATCTTCGAGAAGAGCTACTCGTTCCCCGAGGTCAACATCACGTACAACGCGGGCGCGTTCGTCTGTGCGAAGCAGCCCGGCACTCCGCCGCCGCCGCCACCACCGCCGCCGCCCCCGCCGCCGCCCCCACCGCCGCCGCCCCCTCCGGGTGACACGGTGAAGTGCGTTGGCGACTCGTGCAACACGCAGGTCAACTGCGCGGTGCAGTCGTGCAACACCGAGATCTGCACGAAGTACTCGTGCACCAACTACTGCACGAACAACTCGTGCAACACGTACATCGCGCACCCGCCGGGCCTCCCGCCGACGACCACCACTCCAACTCCGAAGGCCAAGGCCAAGCCGAAGCCGAAGAGGACGACGAAGTGCGTCGACAGGCGCGGAGCCGTGAAGCTCGTATGGACCCCGCATCAGGCTCCCAAGAGCCCGCGCGGAACCATCACCTTTCGTCTGAAGGGAGCGGGAACCCGCTACCTGACGCAGGTGAAGCTGAAGGTCGACGGACGCCAGTTCGGAGCCACTCAGTACGGCAGGCCCTTCAAGTGGGTCATTCGTGCCGGTGACTTCCGTGGACATGGCGCCCGTCCCTACGGCAACAAGACCGTGACGGTTACCGGCAAGTTCGAGTGCTCGAAGAAGAAGCTCCGCATCGTGCGGAAGGTCTTCAACCGGGATCCCCCGGCGAGCTCGGGCGCCGACCGGCCACGGTGAACATCAACCAGCAATAGTCGGGTCCATCCGGCCAAGTCGTAAGACTCTTTTTACCCTTCGGGGACTTAAGAGCAGACTTGGTCGGGTGTCCGACTTGAACATCTATGACTATCCAGCTGTCAGGCCTCTCATGCAGAGAGTGTCCTTTCACAATTCGCGGCCCAACCCGATAACTTACTAACACGTGTGATTAAGTAATTTTGCCTTAAACGGCAAAGGAGAAAGATACTATGAATGCAAAATTTAAAAAGGGAGTTGCCGTTAGCGCGGTAGCTGCCATGACCTTAGCGGTGCCGATGACGGCATTTGCCGCTTTTGGTCCTGATCGTCCCACCTTCAACTGTGGTTCTATCACCGGTGTTTGTGGTGGTCCTGGCCATGTCCAGTTCAACTCATTTACCAACACCCCCCAATATGGTGATGAACGTAACTTCTTAACGATTCGTCAAGTTGGCGGTGCTTATTCTGACTCGGTGAAATTAGTTGCCGGCCAAGAATATGAAGTTCGCGCGTATGTGCACAACAACGCCGATCCTGCCCAGACAAGCGATCCAGAAAAGCTGAACGCTAAAAACACTACTTTAAAGGTAGATATGCCCAGTGAAGTTAATGGCTCCACTAACATTCGCGGCCACATTTCGGCTTCGAACGCTACTCCCGGAACCATCTTCGATGACACCAACGTTACCAGCGATGGTAAGGTAAAAGTCAGCGTTGTTCCTGGCTCTGCCCGTATTGCCAGTAAAGGCGCCGTTAACGGTGCTATCCTGGGCGATGTTACCAAAGGTACATTGCTTGGTTATGACAGCCTCAACGGGTTAATCCCGGGCTGTTTCCACTACATCGCGGACGTGACCTTTAAAGTTAAGGTTAGTGCTCCGGTTACCCCTCCGGTTACCCCTCCTAACCCCTCCTACCCCTCCGGTAACGCCTCCCGCGACTCCGGTAACTCCGGTTGCTCTTCCTGAGACTGGTCCTGAAGCCGCTTTGGCTGGTATGGCCGGTACCGGTGCCCTTGGTTACGCCGTCGTAGCCTATCGCCGCAGTAAGAAGGCTTTGGCCGATAAACTGCTTAACCGAGAATAATATTCTTGGTTGCTAGCGGCGGGCCCTCGGGCCCGTTACTCTAGTTGGCGCTTGCTCACATTTATGCGAGTAAGTAGCAGAAAGCCCCGCTTCCTTTTGGAAGACCGGGGCTTTCTGCGTGTCCAGCCATTGCTATTAATGCTACATTAAAGCCATGTCTAAAACTGCACATGTAAAGGTATATGCCTTCATCGATAGCCAAAACCTCAATATGGGAGTGGGGGAAGACATTACTCGACATGGAAGAAAAGTTTATACGGGATGGAAGCTTGATTTTGAAAAATTTCGTCGTTTCTTGAAGGATAAATATAAGGTTGAGGAAGCATTTTTATTTATTGGCAACTTGCCCGGCAATGAAGGACTGTATGCCTATCTGCAACGCGCGGGTTATGTCGTTGTACTAAAGCCAACAACATCATTCAAAGACGGGGAAGGCAAGACGAAGGTCAAGGGAAACGTCGATACGGACCTCGTGCTCTACGCTGCTGCCAGAGAAATTGATAATTACGATAAGGCTGTAATTGTATCGGGTGACGGAGACTTCCTAAGCCTTTACGAATACCTCTATGAGAAAGAAAAATTGGGCACCATTCTTATCCCTAATAAAGTAAATTATTCTCAACTTTTAAATAAATATCCAACTTACTTCGATTTTGTTTCAGTTAATAAAAAGAAGCTGGAGTATGTGGAAAATAAAAAATGACCGGTATGAGCTTGCAGGACACGCACTGCAAGGTAACCGATCGTGGTGATATGTGTATAATATGATACCCAGGGCATATTGTCAACGGATAGTAAAGGAAAATTATGGACGCTACCGCTAAACAATTGCATGATTTACAGCTGCGGGTTGAAACCGCGATGGAGCGGCTTGGTCTAGCCGCTGAACAAACGCGTTTAAAAGAACTTGATAAACGATGGCCGAACCTAATTTTTGGGATGATCCAACCGCGGCCGCCAAAATCAGCCAGGAGGCGGCCGGGCTCAAAAGCCATAGCGAGGGCTGGAACCAGTTGCATCAGGATATTATTATGGCGCGCGAGCTGGCCGAGCTGAATGATGTCAGTATGCAACCGGATCTGCAGGCAAACCTTGAGCGCCTACAGGAACTTTACAGCGATCGCGAGTTCGAGCTGAAGCTGTCCGGCAACCACGACCGTAGCTCGGCAATCCTGTCGATCCACGCCGGTACCGGGGGGACTGACGCCCAAGACTGGGCGGAGATGCTATTGCGGATGTATCTGCGCTTTGCCGAACGCCAAAAGTGGCACACCGATATTATTGATCGTTCCGATGGGGAAGAGGCTGGCCTTAAGAGTGTCACCGTTGAAGTGGCCGGCGCGTACGCTTACGGCAAACTCAAAAGTGAAAAAGGTGTGCACCGTTTGGTGCGGCTAAGTCCCTTTAACTCCGATAACTTACGCCAAACCAGCTTTGCGTTGGTGGATGTGGTGCCGCAGTTGGAGCATCCTGAGGAGTTTGAGGTGGATGAAAAAGAGTTGCGGATTGATGTCTACCGTTCCGGCGGCCATGGCGGCCAAAGTGTTAATACCACTGATTCGGCGGTGCGGATCACGCATGTTCCAACCGGTACCGTCGTGGCGATCCAAAACGAACGCTCGCAGCTACAAAATAAAGAGAAGGCGATGGCTATCTTAAAAGCCCGGCTTACGGCGCTCATGCTCGAGCAGCAACAAGAAGAGTTGAGCAAGCTGCGCGGCCCGGTCATGAGCGCCGAGTGGGGGAACCAGATTCGCTCGTATGTGCTTCATCCTTACACTAAAGTGAAGGATCATCGCACCAAACACGAGACCTCCCAGGCCGAAATGGTATTAAATGGCGACCTTGAACCGTTTATTGACGCTTACTTAAGCAGCCAAATCGGTGCCTAACTTTTAATCCTTGTGATTGATGGCAGATCTGCGGCAAAAGTGATGCACATTTGATGCAAATATGATGCAATTCTGCAGCAACAAAATGTATGGCATAGGCTAATAACATACAAAATACTCAAACTGCTTGACTCTGCATAATTCACAAAAGCAGAACGAGGATTGAGATTTTTTTTAGATTTTTCGCCAAAAGCCAAATATACCTTTCCCAAGCCCTTGTAAATTCTTATGGTTAAGTGTTTTCCCTTTTGTTAAGCTAAAAAACTCATTTGACACTGCTTACGCTGTCATGCGTAAATACTGGTTGTGAGAGGTTTGTGGGGATACTTAGCTGGAGGGCAACAAATGGGGATGCGGACGAAGGCAGTAACGGTCTTATTAGTACTATTAGCACCAACTATGGCAATCGCCAACGAAGCGAGCGACACCCGCAACCAATTACATTCCGCCAACGTCCACGCGGCTGAAACCGAAGCCCATATCCATAATGTTGATAATCAGATTGCCACGGTTGAAGCGCAAATTAGGCATACGCAGCGCGAGATTGCCAACACCAACGCTGCTATTGCTGATGCCAAAGCCCGGATGGCAGTTGGACAAGCCAAACTAGGTGAGCTGGTGCGTGCTCAGTACCAGTCAACCAACCAAACCAAGCTTGAAGAGCTGGTTGGGGCCGAAAATCTTTCTGACTTTGTTGACCGTGAGCAGTATTTACAAAGTATCAGCGACAAGATCTCGGAAACCGTCAACACTATTCTTGCGGCCAAAAAGCAGCATGAAGTCAAGGCTCAGGAGTTAAACAAGCTTACCGCCAACCTTGCTGCCCAACAAAACGGTCTCGTTTATGCCCGCGCGCAGGCGGAAAACCAGCTTGGCCAAATAAACGCTGCCCGAGCGGAGCTTAAGAAGAAGCTGGCCAGCTACGGCGGCCGGGTGGTACATGCAGGCGATAGGGTAGCTGCCGGTGAGGTAATTGGATTCCAGGGCAATACCGGCTATTCAACCGGCACCCACTTGCATTTTGAAGTGCGCCAAAACGGTACGCCGGTAAACCCTCGTAATTTCCAAAGCCGGCTGCGCTGGCCGCTGGACAGCGGGTATAGCACCAACCAGGAGTTTGGTAAGCCTAACTGGGCCGCGGCTTACAGTTTTCATACGGGCATTGACCTCGGCGCTTATTTTGGCGCACCCATTTACGCGGCGGCAAACGGTACGGTTAGTTATAGCGGTGCCGATAACTCCGGATATGGCGAGCATGTGGTTATCAACCATGGCGGTGGACTGGAAACCCTGTACGGCCACTTAGCCCAGGGCCGGTAATCTCCGACCGCTGGTTCTGGTTAAGCTTAAAACTCAACAATAAGTGCTAGAAGTGGTAAGATAGCCTCGTGATACTCTTTGATCGCGTTACCAAGATGTACCCCAACAAGCAAATTGCCTTGAGTGGATTAAACCTGCATATCCAACCCAAGGAGTTCGTGACAATTGTGGGCTCAAGCGGCGCCGGAAAGTCGACATTGATAAAATTGATGACCCGCGAAGAAGAGCAATCAAGCGGTAAGATTATTGTGGGGGGGCTTGATTACGACACCATCCAATACAAGAATATTCCGCATTTACGCCGGCGAATCGGCGTGGTTTTTCAGGACTTTAAGCTTTTACAAAACCGTAACACGTTCGAAAATGTTTCCTTTGCACTCGAGGCCGCCGGAGCCTCGAACCGGGAAATTAAGCGCAGCGTGCCCCGGATGCTGCAATTAGTTGGATTGAAAAGCAAAGAATCCAGTTTCCCCCGGGAGCTTTCCGGCGGCGAGCGCCAGCGGGTAGCCATAGCCAGGGCGTTGGTGCGCCAACCGAAAATATTGATCGCCGATGAGCCTACCGGTAACCTTGATCCCAAGACTTCTTGGGATATTATCGAATTGCTGCTTAAAATTAACCGCTTTGGTACAACGGTTTTGCTGACTACCCACAATAAAGAGATTGTAAATGCCCTGAAGCGCCGGGTGATTACCATTCAGCGCGGACGGATTATCAAAGATGAAGAACAGGGAAGGTACGCCCTGTAATGCTGATTACGCTTATTCGGATTATTAAAACCGGTATCCGTAACTTTGTGCGCAACGCCTGGCTCTCCACCGCCGCTACCGTGGTTATGACGGTAACGCTCAGCTTGGTCGCCGTATCCTACATCGCCAACGCGGCCCTTACCTCGGCCATAGAGGGGGTGGTAAACAAGATTGATATCTCGATTTTCCTGGATGACGCTAATTCTAAAGAACAAAACGAAGCTTTTAGGACGAAGCTTGAGCACGCGGAAAATGTAAAATCGGTACGGTTTCTTACAAAAGCTGACGCGTTAAAGGAATACCGTAAGAACCCCGATAATCCCAAACTGCCAGACACGGTAACCGAAACAGACAACCCCTTACCGGCTTCTTTTCAGATAAAGGCTGAAGATCCAAATAAAATTGACGGTATTATAACGGTAGCAAAGCTAAAAGAATTTGAACCATTGCTGGCCAAAGATAAAGAGGGTTCCCGGGAAAAGGCCATAAGCTATAGCGGGGAACGCAAGGCTACGATTGACAAGATTATAAGCACGTCGAATTTCTTAAGGGTAAGCGGGATTATCGCGTCGCTTATCTTTGTGGTGATTTCGACCTTAATAATTTTCAATACTATCCGTATGGCAATCTTTACCCGCCGGGAAGAAATAGAAATTATGAAGCTGGTTGGGGCCACCAGTTGGTTTATCCGCGGGCCGTTTATTTTTGAAGCAATTCTTTATGGTGTAATCGCGGCCATATTGGCTTTGATCTTTCTTTATACCGTGGTCTTGGCGGGCGCCCCCCGGATTAGCAGCTATATACCCGAAATCGATGCCATTATCGCTTATATGAAAAGCCATGTGGCTGTTGTGGCGCTGATCGAACTTGCTATCGGCGTTGCAATTGGCGCCTTATCCAGCCTAGTTGCCCTCAAGCGCTATCTGAAACTTTAAGCATCTACCTTCTTTGCCCGTACCAATACTTCTTCTCAAGTTGCCTACTATGCATTCTGATATCGTCAGATCAGATGATATCAGTCGATATGTGGAGGCAAGGGAAGAACGTATTGATGCTTAGTGCTATCCGGCAAGCCTGTGTTTACTAGGTGTATTTGGCTTGACTAGCATAAGCGAAAACAGTTATAATCATAAGTGTTAAGAGGGTAAAACAAATCGGATTCCAGGGACCCAAAAACAAACACCAATTATTCGTAGCTAAACTTACGTCCTTCGCTATGGTAGCTTTGCTGTTTCTAGCGCCAACCGCGGGAGCTACCAGTCTTGATGAGCAAATTGCTGAGCTTACCCGCCAGGCCAATAGCCACCAGGCCCAAGCCAATCAGCTAAGGTCCGAAAGCGACAGCTTAGCTAACAAGCTGGCTTCTATAAACAACCAAGCGGCCGCCCTTTCTACGCAAATTACCCTTAACCGGGCAAAGCAGCAACGCATTAACGTCCAAATTGAAGCCGCTAAAGCTGAACTGGCAGAGAAAAAAGAAATCCTTGATGAAAATGTCCGGGAAATTTATCAGCAGTCACAAGTTTCACCATTGGAAATGCTAGCGGCCAGCAAAAGCTTAAGTGATTATGTCGACCGTCAACAGTATCTAGATCGAATTAAAGACCACATTCAAGACGCGGCAGCCGCGATTCAGGATCTCAAGGCCGAGCTGGAAAAGCAAAAAGCTGCCGGTGAAAATTTGCTTAAGCAGCAGGGTGAATTACAGCAATCACTAAATATTCAGCGTAACGAGGCGGCTAGTATACTGGCGCAAACACGTGGCGAAGAATCCCGCTACGCCTCAATGGCCAAAGCAAATAGCGAACAAGCCGAGGAGCTTAAGGCCAAGCAGGCCGCGATATTGGCTGCGACTTTCGGCGGTAGCGCTAACGGGGGGGCGGCTTGCGGCGGCGGCTATCCTGGGAAATGGTGCAATATTCCTCGAGATACGGCGGTTGATAGCTGGGGTATGTATAACCGTGAGTGTGTAAGTTACACCGCTTTCCGGGTCGCGGCTTCAGGCCGCTACATGCCTTACTGGGGCGGGCGCGGCAATGCTAACCAATGGCCTGCCAATGCCAGGGCTGCCGGTATTCCAGTTGATGGAACCCCCCGCGTAGGTGATGTGGCGGTAACTTTGGCCGGCCCGTATGGCCACGTCATGTACGTGGAGCGGGTTAATGGCAATGGCACAATCTTTGTAAGTCAGTATAATTTCGGTAACAATGGTGAGTACAGCACAATGACGATCTCGTCGAGCGGGCTGCAGTTTATTCACTTTTAATGTAAGCAAAGTCAGGAGGAACATTGGAGCGACGCGGTCGTAAATTAGGGCTTATTGTGCCGATACTGGTTGCCGGTATTGCTTTTGTAGGCGGCCAAGCCGCGCCTAAAGTCATTCCTCATACCTGGTCAATTGGGCATCAGCCTTTGGATTTTGAAAGCTTAAACGATACCTACGATTTGTTGCAACGCCGGTATGACGGTAAAATCGATAGCGCTAAAGTCTTGGATGGAGCCCGGGCCGGTTTAATAAGCTCCACCGGGGACCCCTACACGGTTTACTTGGATGCCTCAGACGCTAAGGATTTGCAGGACCAGTTAAGCGGCACCCTTTCGGGTATTGGCGCGGAAATCGGTATTCGAAACAACAAGCTCACCGTAATTTCCCCGATTGCCGGAGCGCCAGCTGAAAAAGCCGGTTTACGTGCCGGGGATTATATTGCCGGAATTAATAAAAAAGATACTTCCTCCTACACCGTCGACGAAGCGGTCGCAAAGATCCGGGGCAAGGCCGGTACCAAGGTAACCTTAACGGTACTACGCGGCAGCAACCAACCGTTGGAGCTTAACGATTACCCGGGAGGTTATTGATGTACCAAGTGTGACCTGGAGCATGAAAGAAGGCGGTATTGGTTATATTAAAATTTCTACCTTTGGCGACGACACCTCGGAAAAAATGAATAAGGCTGCTAGCGAGCTTAAAGCCCAGGGAGTAAAGGGAATTGTATTGGATGTCCGAAATGATCCGGGCGGCTACTTGTCGGCGGCGGTAGACGTGGTAAGCCAGTTTGTACCGGCGGGCAAGGTGGTAGTGGATGAACGCAAGAATGGCCGCAGCCAGACGAAACTTACCAGTACCGGTAATGGGGCGCTTGAAGGGCTGCCGGTAGTGGTATTAATTAATGGCGGCAGCGCATCGGCAAGTGAAATTGTGGCGGGGGCGTTACGTGATAACATCAAGGCCAAGCTTATTGGCGAAAAGAGTTTTGGCAAAGGCAGTGTCCAAGAAGTAATAAAGTTGGATGGCGGTGCCCAGGTTAAAATTACCGTAGCCCATTGGTTTACTCCCAGCGGCAAGGGTATTGATAAGGTTGGGATCAAGCCGGACATTGAAGTTAAACAAACGCCTGAGGACTTTAGCGCTGGCCGCGATCCACAGTTGGACCGTGCGCTGCAGGAATTAAAGCGGTAGTCCCGGCTATGTCCCTGAGCTTAAAAGTAAAGCGCTTTGACCCCGACCTGCCTTTGCCGGAGCGCAAAACAGCCGGTGCCGCCGCTTATGATCTTTGCGCCCGGGTAGACACGGAAATCCCTCCGAGCGGATTTAAGCTGGTCCCGTTAAATGTTGCCATTGAACTGCCCGAAGGGTACTGGGGCTTGCTGGCGGTCCGCAGCTCGCTGCATAAACAGGGACTGATGCCTGCTAACGGTATTGGGGTGATTGACCATGACTACCAAGGCGATGAAGATGAATATCACGCGGCACTATTTAATACCAAGGATGTACCGGTAACGGTTACTCGCGGTACCCGCATTGCCCAGTTGGTTATTGTGGGCTTGCCCCAAGAGGTTGATGTGATAGAAGTGGACTCGCTGGAAAATACCAGCCGCGGCGGGTTTGGCAGTACCGGCGTAAACTAGTAATTGATGCGAGCCCGGCTTGTCGCATTCAACCTGGTACAGTAGTATAGATAGAGTAATTACTGCTTATGGTGGCCAAAGGAGACAGGTGTGGCAGAACCTCAAACAACCAGTCCAACCAAATACCTGTTTGTAACCGGCGGGGTATTATCCGGACTAGGTAAAGGCATTACCGGAGCGGCACTTGGTTCACTCCTGAAAGCACGCGGGCTTAAAGGTTAACATTATGAAATGTGACCCTTACCTCAACACCGACGCGGGAACCCTTAACCCGGCTGAACACGGTGAGGTTTTCGTTACCAAAGATGGCGCCGAAACCGATTTAGATCTGGGTCACTATGAACGCTTTTTGGACGCTGAACTAACTCGCAGCAGCTCAGTTATGAACGGTCAAATTTACGCTCAATTAATTGCTGATGAACGCAGCGGACGGTACCTGGGTAAAACTGTTCAAATTATTCCTCATGTTACCGATGCCATCCAAGCCCGCATTGAAGCCGCGGGTAAGGGTTTTGATGTGCATATTGTGGAGATTGGGGGAACCGTTGGTGACTATGAAAGCCTGGCTTTTCTTGACGCGATTCGCCAGTTCCGGCGCCGGGTGGGCGCTGAAAATGTGTTAAACGCCCATGTGGTGTACTTGCCTTACTTGGAAGCTAGCAAAGAATTAAAAACCAAACCGGCTCAGAACACCGTTCGAGACCTTAGGGCAGCTGGCGTTCCGACCGATATTATTTTTGCCCGGGCCGAGCGCGAGGTCAGCGACCATGTGCTAACCAAAATTAGCTTGTTCTGCGATTTGGATAAAGAAGCAATTGTGGCGTTGCCCACCGCTAAAAGTGTGTACCAAGTACCATTAACCCTAGAAGCCAGCGGCATTGCTGATTATGCGTGCAAACGGTTTGGCATTACTACCGAGAAAGCCGACATATCCTCCTGGCAAAAACTCAATGATATCATTTTTGATTCGGCTAAACCTCCTGTCCGGATTGGCATTGTGGCCAAGTATATGGACCATGAGGATACCTATATGAGCGTAACCGAGGCCATCAAGGCGGCTGCCTGGGCCCACGGGCGAGGACCGGAGATTGTTTGGGTTGATGCCGAGAAAGTTGAACAGGACGGTCCTAACGGCTTGCTGGAAGGGCTGGACGGCATTATTGTACCGGGCGGCTTTGGCTCAAGGGGCGTGGAGGGTAAGATTAAGGCGGCTGCCTGGGCGCGCGAGCATAAGGTGCCGTATCTGGGTTTGTGCTTAGGTATGCAAGTGGCGGTTATCGCGGTAGCGCGCGAGGCGTTAAATGATTCTAGCGCCAACACGACTGAGATCAATGCCGACACTAAGCACCCGGTAATTGCCCTGATGGATGAGCAGCGCCAAGTCGTGGACAAGGGTGGAACCATGCGGCTCGGTAATTATCCCTGCAAGCTAGTCGAAGGGTCAAAAGCCCACGCCGCTTACGGCACCAATGAAATTAACGAGCGCCATCGCCATCGATATGAGTTTAATAACGAGTATCGCGACCAGTTAGCCGGGGCTGGCCTCAAAATTGTTGGTACTTCGCCGGATAATAAGCTGGTGGAAGTTATTGAATTAGAAAATCATCCCTTCTTCGTGGCCAGTCAGTTCCATCCGGAATTTACTTCACGGCCGGGCAAACCAAACGCCTTATTTGGGGCATTTATTCAAGCCATTATTGCAAATAGCTGAGTGAGATTCGGCAGGTTGTTATTTAACAGTAACAAACGTCCGGCGGACTTTTTGGCCGGTAAACTTGGTAACCTGTTTTTGGGTGAACGAAACGTGGCCGCTTTTGGTTGCGTAAATGGTCTGGTCGCTGCCTAAGGCTGTTCCCGCGCCTGGCTCCATGCGGGTACCGCGCTGACGGACAATGATGTTGCCGCCGCGGACTTCTTCGCCGCCAAACAGCTTAACGCCTAGGCGCTTACCCGCTGAATCATGAATATTTTTGGACGAGCCACCGGCTTTTGTATGCGACATTTACTGCTTCCTCAATATTAATAGCTGGCGCCCCACAATTTGGTTGGGGCGGTGATAGTCGAGCTTTCGGCTATCAGCATGCTTGAAACTTTCCAAATTATAGCCTAAACCAGGTAAACGGTCAATAATATCCAGGTTCTGCCAGCCCTCCCGTGTCCGCCACATGGGCACGGTAATGCTGACCTCAGCTCCGCTTGGCAGCTGCTTGGCCCAGTTGATGAGGCTTTTCAAGTAAAGTTCCCCGAGCTCAGCGCGCAAACGGGTAATATCGGCTGGGATCGGCTGCTTGCTCATATTAGGACCTAAGTAACCTTCGCTGACGATTGCTAACGGCTCATCGGGCAGGGCCAGGGTCTGGGCGTCAGCCAGCTCTACCGACCACGGGCGCAAATCCGGGCGTTGGGTTCCGAGCCACGTGAGGTTTTCTTTGGTGGCCTCAATCATTTCGGGTGAAAGGTCTGACCCGCGAGCCGACCGCCCTAATAGAAGTGCTTCCTGTAAGATAACGCCGGTGCCGGCAAACGGGTCATAAACCAACGGGGCCGTGGTGGTGTTGACTAAAATTTGGGCCAGCTTTGGCGGGAGCATGCCAACTGAGGCGCTGCGGGTAGGTCGCTGGTAGTCTCGCACGGCGTACCAGTCGATGTCCTGGATTTGCTCGGTTTGGGCAATAATCATTTCGCCTTTATGGGTGGCGACCATCAGCTCAAACCCATCACGAATTAAGCTATTAAACTTGACTTGCGCGGCCGTTAAGTGGGTGCCAACTTGAGGAACGACAAAGCGCATTGAGCCCTTTGAGCGCAAACGTTTTTTTAGCGTAAGCCCGGCCGCCATAACATATCGCTGGGTAAAGCCGGAGCCGTAATAACTCAAGCCAAAACTGGTTTTGGCGGTGCGTAAAGGCAGGTCATCAAGGGAAAGCGGAGTTTCATTTAAATCGCGTACCGGTCCGCGGTAGAGGACACGCCCCAATTTTTGGGTGCCGCCCAACCGGTTTAAATCCAGTTCGCGGTCAAGTACCGCCGCGGCCTTGCCAAACGGGGTTAACCCTCCGGACCCTATGAGCGACTCAAGCTCAACCAGGCCAAACTCCGGCTGTCTTCCCAAGATTGCTAAGTAATGCATGGGCTTAATTGTACCTTACCCCGGGCAGCAGCTTAGTGCCGTATAATAAACCTATGCCGCCAACCGACCAAATCATAGGCGTTAAAGCCTTTCTTGGAGTTTTAAATGAAACCCTGAACTTTGCTTTTCCGTCGGTGATTGTTGAAGGGGAGGTTTCCAGTTTTAAAGTGAACCAAGGCAAGTGGGTGTTCTTTGATCTTAAGGATGAAGACGCGACCTTGCCGTGTTTTATGCCGCTTTACCAGCTGAAGGTACCGCTGGAAGATGGTATGAAGGTGCGGGTAACCGGCGTCCCGAAAATCACCAACTGGGGGAAATTCAGCTTTACCGCTAAAAGCATTGCACTAGCGGGGGAAGGGGAGCTAAAGCGGGCTTTTCAGCTGCTCAAAGCTAAACTAGAGAAGGAGGGGCTGTTCGCGGCTGAGCGTAAACGCGTACTGCCAGCGTTCCCTCGAACGATTGGCCTTGTAACGTCCGGCCAGTCGGCAGCTTACGCTGATTTTATTAAAATTATCCAGTCCCGGTGGGGTGGGCTCGATATCCAGTTGGCTGATGTGCAGGTGCAAGGCGCGGCCGCCCCTGTCCAAATTGTGAACGCGGTGACGCACTTCAACCAACTATCCGCGCCGGTGGACGTGCTAGTAATTATTCGCGGCGGCGGCAGCTTAGAGGATCTCCAGGCGTTTAACACCGAAGATGTCGCACGGGCAATTGCGGGCAGCCGGACGCCAACCCTAGTAGGGGTGGGGCATGAGGTAGATGTCAGCCTGGCGGATTTTGCCGCCGACCTGAGGGCAGCTACCCCCACCGACGCTGCGCGGTTGGTGGTGCCCGACCGCAACCAGATTTTACAAGATATTACTCACCGCCAGAACCATCTATACCAAACGATAACCAGCCAGATCGCTTTGCGCCATCATGTCCTTGACCGGCATGCCGGCCGGCTCGAGCGGTTTGTGCGGCTTCCCCAAGCGCGCTTGCAGACGCTTCGGCAACGGCTGCTTCAGTCTGAGCACTTATTAACTTCGCAAGCTCTGCACAAGCTGGTAAGTCTTGAACGGCTGCTGGCAAGCTTTAATCCGGCCGCTACGCTGAAGCGCGGCTACGCGATTGTGAGGCATAATGACGAAGTTTTACGGGAAGCGAAGCAAGTGTCGACTGGTGATTTACTCATGGTACAATTGGCCGAAGGCAACCTAACAACCAAGGTGGAACATGAGCGCAGAACATAAACCTTCCTCCGATTTTACCGCCAAACTCAAAGAGCTTGAGGCAATTACTGAATGGTTTGAATCCGGAGAGGTGGATTTAAACCAGGCCTTAGCGAAGTTTGAGCGGGGGATGGAGCTAACCGAGGAACTAAAACAACAGCTACAAGTTGTTGAGAACCGGGTGCAAAAGATCCGGGCCAAGTTTGACGGGCCAGCCCCCGACCATGAAACGAGTCCTGAGCCGCCGCCGCAATTATGAACGAATGGTTTTGGCTTATAACCGCCGTCGTCGGCTGTTTTGGGCTAGGGGCGGTTATGGGCGCGCCGTACTTACCAATCCGCAACCCTGACGTTCAGGCGGCCCTGGATTTAGCTAAACTAAAGTCCGGACAAACAATTATCGATTTAGGATCAGGAGATGGCAGGATTTTGCTGGCAGCCGCCCGCCGCGGTGCCCATGCCATTGGCTACGAAATTAACCCGCTGTTATTCTTGGTATCATTAATACGTACCTGGCCGTATCGCCACAACGTTACTATTCATTTAAGAGATTATTGGCAAACTCTGCTGCCGCCGGCTGATGTTATCTACACCTTCCTACTTGACCGGTACACCGCCCGCTTGGATACAAAATTAACATCGGAGCTAACCCGCCCGACAAAGGTTGTTAGCTATATTTTTAAAATGCCGCGCAAACCGGTTGCGAAAACGTATAATACGTGGCTCTACCGCTATCCTTAGGAGTGTAGGTAAACCTGCTTCACGCTTGGCAACCCATCCAGGCATTCATATTAGGAAATAGTAGCCGTAGGATACTATATTTAAGCACTTTTAATATAAATTTAACCGGATAATAGTATCCTACAGCCACTATTACTGCATATTTAAGAGCCGCGCTTAAAATCGCTGCGTGCCAAGGTATCTTATATTTGCACGGCACGTGCCTTTTGTGGTATAACCATAAGCATAATGACACAGCGCGGGGAAATTAATCTTCATCTTGTCCTTACCATCTTTTTAGGTGTAGGAATGGTGCTATTTGGAGTTTTAGCGGTAATCGCTTACCGCGATAATACGTACATTAAAACCAATCTGTCCCAGCTTAACGCTAAGGCGGCGGCTGAGGCGGCCGCGAAGCAGAAGCAAGCAGACGACCTGGCGCATATAAAAGCCAATGAAGAGCCTTACCGTACCTATGTGGCGGAGCCGTTAAACGGAGGCTTTCAGCTTCAAATACCAAAAAACTGGAGTTTATACACGGCCAACGGGGTTTCGGCGACCGTTCAGTTAGATCTGGCCGCTAATCCGGATGTGGTTGTAGTAAACCAAGGATCGGGTGCGGTTAATACCCATGCCTTTCATTTGCAGCTTCGCAAACAATCATTGAATGCAGTTAGTAAGACGTTTGAGAAAAACATAAAAAATAAAACATTAGGCTCAAAAGCGGTTACCGTTTCCGGCATTAGGGGAACGTGGTTTGAGGGCGCGATTGACCAGCAGCGGCACAATGGCGTGGTGGTGGTACTTCCGGTTCGGGACAAGACCCTGGTTATCTCTACCGAAACCCGAAACTTCCTAAATGAATTTAATAAAATTCTAGAGACAGCAAAGATAGTTCCTTAATCCCTTATGCTTGAGTCGCTATCTGGTCACATGCTACCTTAGGACTACTAAGTATGGGTGAACATGGCGCAACACAAACCGAGATTTCATGATGCCGCCATGGCAACACCAGTTGCCGCCAAGCTCGATGTAGATCAAATTTGGGAGAGCATGCAAGACGGGTTGATTCTGGTTAGCCGGGATGGCCAAATCCAGTACATCAACAGCGCGGCGTCGGGGCTTATTGGGATGAGCGAAACAGCGATCGGTCAACCACTGATGAAGGTGATCGAGGAATTCAATGACTTTGGTTACGCGGACGCGTCGATTCATGTTGAAGGTGACGCTGCCGCGGCCCACCGCGAGGCGCTCCACGGCCATTCGAGCCGGCTGGTGGTAAGCTTGGTTCGCCCAGGCACACAAACAGTGCTTGAGGTTTTGCTGGGTCCTTACTATAGCCCCGACCGGTCAATTATTGGTACCCTCATTAGCCTGCATGACCAGACACAGGTTTACGCTGAACAGGAAAAAATGCGGATTGTTCAGCAGAGCCATAGCATTGGCGTTATTATGTTGGATGCCAATAATATTGTGACCTCAATAAGTTCGCGATCGCCTCAGCTTAATCAGGCGCTCACCGACCGCTCCATAATTACCGCGCTCAAGGAAGCACCCTTAAACCAGCAAATGCTCCTGGATATGGATATTGTTGACGTTCTGCGCCAGGTAAAAAAAGGTCGTGAAGTTACTTTTTACGCTGAAATAGCTTTTAAAGACCGGATTCAGCATCTCCAGCTCGTTGCCTGCCCGATTGATAGCAACGAAGGCGATGAAGGCACCATTATTACCACCCGGGATGTGACCTCGTTGGTGAACAAAACCATTGAAGCCAATGAAATGGCACGGTTGGCCAGTAAACATTCGCGGGAGCTTACCAGTCTGGCTGAATTGGGTGACTTTGTTGGTTTCCGGTTTGATAAGATTTATAAAAAATATTTGACGGTGGTCAACTCGCTCCTTCAGTCAAACCACGCCAGCATATATCTGCATGAACCTCAGAAGCAGCGTCTTAAGCGGGTGGCAACCTCCACCGAGTTCAATGAGCACCCGCCAAGTTTGCCGCTTGACGACGTGAGTCCCATCGCTCAGGCGTTTGTTCGGCGGAAGGCCCAGATGCAGGTTCCCGATAAGGATGCTACAGACATGAACCCGGAGCATATATTAGTTGTTCCGGTTACCTTTTTAGCAAAGTCTATGGGTGTCCTCGTAGTTAGTCACCGCCAGCGGCCTTACGATGCCCACGACCAACGGCTGCTCGGTTTGGTGGCGAACCGCTTGGCGGTGCTCATTGAAAACGCGGAACTATATAATGAAGTTAACTCCCGCCGCGAGCGCTGGGAGGCGGTGTTTAAATTTACCGAAGAGGGAATTGTTGTCTTTAACCGCAAGGGCCGGGTGGTTGGGTTTAATCCGGCCGCGGCCAAAATTACCGGTATGTCCATGAACGAAGTTATGGGCAAGCGTTTTATTGATGTGGTTAAAACGGTTTCCCCGGAAGGCCTTGACCTTTCTGCAATGTCCCCAATCGGCCGGGTATTAGATGAGGGGGACGTCGTTACTAAACGCCAACAACTGATCCAGTCAAAAAGCGGCCAAACCATTTGGACCGAAGTCAGCTACTCGCCGATTTATAATGACGACCACGTTGTAACCAGCGGGATTGCCCTTATCAGCAACATTCAAAAAGAACGGGAAATTGAAGCGGTAAAAAGCGACTTTATTTCAATTGTTTCCCATGAACTGCGCACGCCGCTGACCGCTATTAAAGGGTTTCTCAGCATGTTGCTCAAGCAAGACTTCGGCACTTTAACCGAAAAGCAGTTTCATTTTATGAACCGGGTCTACCAGACCAACCAACGCATGATTGGCTTGGTGGAAGACCTCCTTGATATGAGCCATATTGAAAGCGGGAAGATCCGCTTAAAAGTTGGGCCGCTTGCCATGGAGCCGGTCATAAACGAGGTAGTTTCCGAGCTGGCTTCAAAGGGGTTTGAGCGTCAAATTATGCTCAAAGTCAGCCGCAAACAAAAATTACCGCTGGTGTTGGCCGATGAAACCCGTTTACGTCAAATCCTGACCAACTTAGTGGATAACGCGATAAAGTATTCTTTGCCGAAAAGCGAAGTAACCATAGATTTTAAGGTCCATGCTAATGAGTTGGTCACCAGCGTTAAGGATCAGGGCGTGGGCATTACCGCCGTCCATATTGAGCGCCTTTTCCAGCGGTTCGGCCGCATTTATAACCCGATGAGTATGCAGGCGGGGGGTACCGGGCTGGGACTTTATATCGTAAAAAATCTGGTTGAGTCGCACGGAGGACGAATATGGGTAACCAGCCGCGAAGGCAAAGGCAGCCGTTTTAGTTTTTCTCTCCCTGTGGCTAAACAACTGCCTTTATTAAATTAAAATGAGTAGCGTATAATAACTTGAAACAGGGGAACAAACATTCATGGCAAAAATAATGTTAGTAGAAGATGATGCCATTTTGGTGGAGATGTACCAAGCAAAGTTTGAGCTGGAAGGTCATGAGATAGTTGTCGCGAACAATGGCCAGGAAAGCTTAAACCTGCTTGAAGGTTACCTACCTGATATTATTTTGCTGGATATCCTTATGCCGAAGCTCAATGGCTTTCATGTGCTAAAGGAAATTAAAAAGCAGCCCAAACTGCGCAATATTCCGGTAATTCTGTTAACAAACTTGGGCGAGGCAGAGGTTGACATGAACCAGGAGCTGGCCCGTGCCTTAGGCGTTGACGATTATCTCATTAAGTCTCATCATACCCCCGATGAAGTGGTTGAGAAGGTAATGAAGGCGCTAGCTTAACCAATTCCAGTCCAAACCTAGTAAACTAACACTATGGCAACCTATTCAACCCAGGCAATTATCCTTGGCCGCCACAATTTTGGCGAGGCCGATCGGGTCATAGTCTTGCTCACGCCCGAACGGGGGGTTATCCGTGGGGTAGCCAAAGGGGTGCGGCGGATTAAAAGCCGCCTGGCCGGTCACTTAGAACTGTTTTGTCATAGCGAGCTCATGTTAGCCGAAGGGCGCAGTATGGACACCATTACTAGTGCCCGGCTGCTGCACCATCCCTCAACCTCAGACGACTATGAACGTATGCGGTTGGCCTATTTGTTTGCCGAGATGGTCAACCGCCTGTGCATCAACGAAGAGCCTCATCCTGGCTTGTTCGATCTGGTGAAAGAGGCCTACCTTGGATTGTCAGACCCCAATACCGTTCTGGAATTGTGGTTTAAGCTGCAGTTGTTGGACCGTTTGGGGTACCGTCCGGAGCTGAGCGGCTGCATTGTTTGCAATATCACCGACGCAAACCGCGCCTATTTCTTTAACACTGAGCTAGGCGGGATTGTTGATCAGGGCTGTAGCGCGCAGGGCAACCGCGCGCTTTCCCACGACCAAATAAAACTATGGCGCTTGATGCTTGACCGCGGCCTTCAAGATATCCGTCGGGTTGAACAGGCCGATGTGCTCGCCTCGGCCACCTTGCCGGTTTGTAATGATTTTTATGACTACACTTTTGGGAAGCGGTTCCGGTCGGCCGAAGTCTTAAACTAAACAAAACAACGGCCCAAAAGCCGTTGTTTTGTTTAGTACGAGAATCAACACCCCAGTACGAATTAATCATATCTAAGGCAGGTATCCGCGTCAATTAAAGTGTAGGCAAACTTGAGCTGATTAATATGGATTTAATAGTAAATTGAAATAATAAAACTACTCTGGTGGGATGAATGGTTAGTACGGGGATGGAAGGTTCGGTACTGGATCAACACCTCATGTACCGCGGGTTCGACTCCCGCCATCTCCACCAGGGTTCTGGTTCGCCTTAAAAAAAGCTTTGCCGTATAATAAGCTCCATCATGGCCGAACCAAAACCATCTGAAAACACTGCAACCAGCTTAGAGGACCTAGTTTCTCTGACAAAGCGGCGCGGCTTCATCTATCAAGGCTCGGAAATTTATGGCGGCCTGGCTGGTACGTGGGACTATGGTCCCTACGGCGTTTTGCTCAAAAATAATATAAAAGATATGTGGTGGCGGCATTTTGTTACCGAGCGCGACGATATGTACGGGCTGGATACCGCTATTTTAATGAACCCGAAGGTTTGGGAGGCCAGCGGCCATACCGGCGCCGGTTTTGCTGACACGCTAGTAGAAGACCAAGTAACCAATAAACGCTACCGAGCCGACCATTTACTGGAAGAAAATGGTGTCGACAACGCCGCTGAGCTAACGGTTGAAGAAATGGAAGCTAAAATCTCGGAACTGAAATTGAAAAGCCCGGACGGTAATCCTTTAACCAGGGTCAAACTGTTTAATATGATGTTTTCTACCCAGGCTGGACCAGTGGAAGACACCTCTTCAAAAGTTTACTTGCGCCCAGAGACGGCTCAAGGTATGTTTGTCAACTTTAAAAACGTGCTCGACAGCCTTCACCCGAAACTGCCGTTTGGATTGGCCCAGATTGGCAAAAACTTTCGCAACGAAATTACCCCCAAGGACTTTATTTTCCGGGTACGCGAACTGGAAATCATGGAGTTTGAATATTTTATCCGCGAAGGGGAGTGGGAAGAACGTTTTGAAGAGCTTCATAAGGAAATGAACCGCTGGTTTGAGCGGGTGGGTGTAGGTCCGCAGGAAATGCACGAGGTTGAAGTGCCTGAGGCCGATCGCGCTCATTACTCTAAGCGAACGACCGATTTTTATTTTAATTTCCCCCATAAGCCAGATGAAATCGCGGGGCTAGCCTACCGCACCGACTTTGACCTTTCAAACCACGCTAAACAGACGGGTTTGGATTTAAGCTTTCTTGATCCGCAGAGCAATGACCGCTTCATTCCCCACGTGATTGAGCCAACCTTTGGTCTCGACCGTCACGTTCTAGCGGTTCTGGCCAACGCTTATGAGGTGGAAAAGGTGGGGGATGATGAGCGAACCGTCTTGCACTTAAAGCCCGAGCTGGCGCCAGTTAAGGTGGCGGTGAGCCCGTTGCTACGTAATAAGCCCGAGCTGGTAAAGGTTGCGCGCGAGGTGTACCGCACCCTTAAAACCGAGTTCGGATCGGTGATGTATGACGACAACGGCAACATCGGTAAGCGCTACCGCCGCCAGGATGAAATTGGCACGCCCCTGTGCGTAGTAATTGATTTTGAGTCACTGGAAGACAACCAGGTAACTATCCGCAACCGCGACACGTTAAAGCAGGTGCGGGTTTCAATTGCTGAGCTGCCGGGCCATATTACCCGGCAATTGGCTGACTTTTAGTCTGCTATTATAGGTACTATGGCAAATCTCCCTATTACTACCGCCATTATTGGCGACAACGGCTTTACTACTCGGCGGCTCCCGATTTCAGCCACTATTCCTAAAGGATTTACGCCGATCGGAAACCGGCCGGTTGTCGATTTTATCGTTGACGAGCTGGTGAAGGTGGGAATTAAAGATATTTACTTTGTCATCCATCCCTACCACCGCGACATCTATGAGCGCTACTTTTTAGGCAACGGCTTACTCGATAAGCATTTGGCGGCTACCCATAAAGACGTTGAGCTAGAAGCTTTGCAAAGGATGCGGCGGCGGGCCAGCTTTCACTTTGTTACGAAAACCGAGCGCTATGGCACCGCTATCCCACCGTTATTGGCCTTTGAAGAAATGGGTGGTTTCCGGTCGTGTATTTATATGGCTTCAGATGATTTTACGGTCCGCGCCGACGGAGGAAGTGATGTTGGTGACCTGGTGCAGCTGTATTATTCGCGGCCGGCGGTAGGTGCCTTGCTGGGCTTGAAGCTGCCGCCGGAGCAATTATCAAAGTTTGGCGTTATGCAGGTAGAGCAAGATAACGAGGTGTGCGTATTAAAAAACCTTATTGAAAAACCGGAGCATCCCGAGGAACTCAGCGGCACTCTACTCGCAAATATCGGCAAGCATATTATTGGTAAAGAAATGGAACCTTACTTCAATGACCTTAAGCCCCATCCGGTGACAGGGGAATATTTCATTGTCGACGTGTACGCGGCGGTGGCTAAAGAGCATGAAATTGTTGTCCTACCGGCTGAAGGAGCTTATTACGATGTGGGGAATCTTGATAATTGGGTGGCAGCTAACGCGGCGTTATCCAAATCAAATACTTGATTTAAATTAACTATGTAATTACAATGTAATTACATTAAGATAAAGCAGGTAGCATGAAGGGTAGTGAAGCCGACATTATTAAGATTGGCAACTCCAAAGGTATTAGAATTCCTAAAGCCTTACTGCAGCAAACCGGACTGGTTGACCGTGCCCAGCTGCTTGTTCAAGACGGACAGTTAATTGTGCGGGCGGACGGGCAGCTGCCCGCCGCGTCGGGTCCGCCCACATCTGCCGGAGTGAAAGCGGTGGTTATAGGGGGAGGGACGGGGAGTTTTATGTTGCTCTCGGCCCTGCGCCCCTACGTTGGCAACTTGACGGCCATAGTTACCATGAGTGATGACGGCGGCTCTACTGGAATACTGCGGGATGAGCTTGGCGTGCTGCCTCCGGGTGACGTCCGGCAATGTTTGGTAGCTCTTTCCAATACACCAGAGTATATGCGTGAGCTGTTTAATTACCGTTTTGAGGAAGGTACGTTTCGCGGCCATTCCTTTGGAAATTTATTTTTAACCGCGTTAGAAAAAATTTCCGGAGGATTTGGTGAGGGCGTTAAAATCGCGGAACAAATTTTACAGGTTGGAGGGCGGGTAATCCCGGTTACCACCAGTGATATTCGTTTGTCGGCGGTTATGGCGGACGGCACCCGGCTTTCCCATGAGCGGGACATACAAACCCATGATTTTGCCGGCGAACGTCCCTTGTTGCAGCTTGAACCGCGGGCAAAGGTGAATAAGGAGGCGGTCCAGGCAATTATGTCCGCCGACATGGTAATCGTGGGTCCTGGTGATTTGTATGGATCAATTATCCCGGTACTATTGCCCGACGGCATGGCAAAGGCCCTGGAACGCACCAAGGCTCCTAAGGTATATGTGGCCAATCTGGTAAATAAGCCGGATAAGACAAAAGGCATGCAGGTGCATGAGTTTTTGAATGAGCTAAGCCGCCACATGGATGGAAAGCAGTTATTTGATTACGTGATTTACAACACTGCCATGCCCACCCCGGCGCTAGCCAAACGCTACTTGCGGAATGGTGAGCTGCCGGTCGACTTTGACCCAAGTGTATTAAAAAAGCAGCCTTACCAAGCCATTGGTGAGCCACTGCTGGCAGGTGCCGCCGAAAAGAACCAGAATGATGTGCTGCTGGAATACCAGCGCAGTTTAATTCGCCACGACGGCGACCACTTAGCCCGGGCTTTAATGAGGATTTACTTTTCATGATTCTATTGCTGTTAGATTTTGACCGGACTGCCTTCAACCTAAGCCGGTTTATGCATGATGAGGAAAACGCGTCCTTGGCGCTTGATTATCTATATGATGATGCCGCCAACCTGCTTAAGCGGTTGCCGCCAGAGGTAACACCGGCCATTATTAGCCAGGCGACAATCATAGGCCAAGACTTGCAGGGCGGGATTGACTGGCAGCACCGTAAGTTTGGTTTTGCCCCGGCTCTGGCAAACCTGCCGTTTCAAGTCACAACGATGAACAAAGGCTTTGTTTTGGCGGCGGGGGTTAAGCCAGGCAAGGATGATATGCTAACGGTCGATGTTGGCCCAATTCAAGGCATCTTCGAAAAGGTAGTCTTAGTGGATGACAACGCCTCGTCGTTTAAGCCGCTCGTTGCCGCGAACTCAAAAATTGAAATGTTCCATTTAGTGCGTCCCGGTGAAAAGTATAGTGACAAGCAAGCTCCGGCCAGCGTTCCCCGGATTACTTCACTTGATGAACTTCAGCTCGCCTAAGCTCCTAAATAATAATGAGCTCTTTGGGTGAAGTGGTGAGGTTACGGTTACCATCTTTTTGGAGCAGCACCATATCTTCAATCCGAATCCCGAATTCACCAGGAACATAAATGCCGGGTTCAATGGTCATTACAGCGCCTTCGGGCAGAGGATGGGGGTTGCGGGGGTTGATGCGCGGCTCCTCGTGAATTTCAAGCCCCAAAGAATGGCCAACGCCATGGGGGATCGCGTAACCGGCCGCTTCGACTATTCCCCGAGCTAAGGCGTCTATTTCAATGCCTGGCACGCCGGCTTTCGCCGCCGTGATCGCGGCCGTTTGCGATTTGAGAACAACTCTGTATACCGCTTTGACTTTTTCGCTGGCCTCACCAAGCACAATCGTCCGGGTCATATCGGAGGTGTAGCCATTACATAGGCAGCCATAATCCATTAGCAAGACATCGCCTTTGGTTAGCTGGCGGTCGGTGGGGTGGGCATGGATGAGGGCACTGTTGGGTCCGGAGGCGACAATCGGCCAAAAGTGTTCTGGAATGCCGTCGGCGCCGGCTTTAAGCAAACGGAACACCAATTCGGCCGCAATCTCTTTTTCGGTCATGCCAACCTTAATAACACCAAGCATAATATTGAATACTTGGTCGGTAATGGCCTGGGCTTGTTGCAGGTATTCCACTTCTTTATCGCTTTTTGTGGCCATCTCGGTTTGCAAAAGTTCTGTGATTGCCACGAACTCTTGGTCCGGCCACACTTTTTGGGTAAACGTGAGTTCCTGCACGCTCAGATTTTCGCCGCTAAAGCCAATCCGCTTAACGCTTGAAGGGGTTTGGCCTGCCAGCGGGGGAGCCAGCTGGCCTTGAACGGCCATGACAATATCAGCCTGAGTGACTTCTTGGGCAGCTTGGGTCTCGTAGCGCGCGTCGGTAGCGAATACAGCCCGGTCTGTATCTATATATAAGAGTCCGCTGCTGCCAGAGAAGCCAACCGCCCAGCGAATCATGGGGAGATGGGTAATTAGGAGCGCGTCGACATTGTTTTTAATTACCTGTTGGCGGATCTGGGTAAGCCTCTGCGTGTACATGTGGCCATTGTAGCAAAACTCAAGTATATCTTTTCAAAACGGGTACTCACTTATGAGTGTGCAGATAAAAACGAATTTGTTTGATGTAGTAGAAACGCCTTACAAGAGCCTTTATTACGCTTACGCTTATAAATTATTATGATTTCCCTAAGAAAGTGGGTAAAAGGGGGTTGACGTGGGTAGTAGTGGGTAGTATTGTTAAGTCATTGAGTTGAACAACAACGGCTCAAAGAGGGTTGAAACGGAGACAACGTGAACAATTTCGAACGCAAACTGGATGATAAAAAAAGGCTGACCATTCCGGTCGAAGTCCGGCCCGAGTTCGAAGGCGGCTACGTAGTACTCACCAAAGGATATGACAACACGCTCGCCCTGTACTCGCAAAAGTATTGGGAAGAGGTGATTGATCCGGCGCTTGAAGGCGACTTCCGCGACGTTGAAAGCTTCCGGCTAAACCGGCAAATTCAGTCAGGACAAAGCCGAACGCACATGGATCAAAAACAAGGACGTATCACCATCGAACAGCGCTTCTTGGACTACGCCGGCATCACTAAGACCATTAACGCTTTCCGCGTTAAAACCGCCGCCGGACGTTCTTACTGGGCAATTGAAGCCGCTTAAGCCCCCAACCTTATTAGTCAAACTTGTTCATTAAAAACCAAAACAAAAACATTCGAAGTTAACTACTTGGCAGCCAGCACAACGGTCTTTAGGGATCCGTAAAACCCTGGCACCTACCTATAAAAACTCCACCTCACACACACTTTTAAGGAATTGGAATACATTCTTTTATCGGAATTATGACAGTTCCTTACCACACCTCGTAACTCTTACACTCGTAAGAGATACACACTCACTAAAAACAAAAACCGCAAACAAAAGCGGGCTGCTAAGTAGGTGACCTCGAAGTTTTAAGCTCAGAGGTCACAGCAAGAGCATGATATAATCATGCCTTTACAAATAGAAAAGGGGCTTGATGAAACAAACTCCCCACATTCCGGTACTTATCGACGAAGTTCTTCGGCTGCTTAATCCGCGGCCGGGTGAAACCTTCTTTGATGGTACGGCTGGTTACGGCGGCCACGCTGCTAAAGTCCTTGAACAGATGGGGCCAAGCGGTAAAGCTATTTTAGCCGACCGGGATGAACAAGCGTATGGCGCGCTGAAAAAGCGTTTTTTCCTGTTAGAGGAAAGCGTAGGAATTTGGCACACCGATTATTTGGCAGCGGCCAAGCGTTTCAAAAAAGAAAATCAAACAGTTGACATAGTGCTGCTTGATTTGGGGGTTTCATCACCACAGCTGGATCAGCCGCAGCGGGGTTTTAGTTTTATGAACGAAGGTCCGCTGGATATGCGTATGGACCAAGCAACCGGACAAAGCGCCGACGATATAGTAAATACTGTTTCGGAGGAGGAGCTTGCTAGCCTAATATTCCGGTTCGGCGAAGAGCGCAAATCACGGCGAATTGCTAGGGCGATTGTTCGGTCGCGGCCAATTCACACAACGAGTGAGCTAGCCTCAATCGTGCGCGCCGCTATTGGGCCAACGAAAGAAGCAATCCATCCGGCAACCCGTACATTTCAGGCTTTGCGGATCGCGGTAAATGAGGAACTTGATCAACTCGACCAGGCCCTACCTCTTTTAACCGCTTCGCTTAATCCCGGCGGACGGATTGTGGTAATTAGCTTCCATTCCTTGGAAGACCGGCTCGTTAAGGACTTCTTTAGACGTGAGTCCCGCGATTGCATTTGCCCTCCGGAGCAGCCAATCTGCACCTGTAGCCATAAAGCCTCCCTGGGACTTCTCACCAAACGGCCAATTGCCGGAACCAACGATGCTTTTAACCCGCGCGCACGAAGCGCAAAACTTCGAGCCGCAGTGAAATTAACACAAAAATAAGGAGACCTAATGACTTTAGTCATCAAAAACCAGTCCCCACGTGCCAGGCGCGTACAAGTCCGTATCGTTAAGTAACGTTTGCGGATCTAGGCGGTTCGCGGCGTAAGATTAGCATCTTCGAGATGAGCGTCGCGAACCTCCAATTAAAACAAAACCAAAATAAAAACATATACTTCGGGAGCACTTGCACATATGACCACTGCTACTATGACCATGCGGCGGAACCAGAATCTTTACCGCCAAAAAGCCGACCTTAGGCTGGGGCCGGTATCTTCAGGATTCGTCCTTATCGCTATTACCGCGGTTTTAGCGCTTCTTTACCTTAACGCGGTTACTAAAACGGCTGTTTTTGGCAATGACTTAACCAAGCTGCAACAGGCACACAACCAGGCGGTGGGTGTTAATAAGGAACTCGAGATTGAAGCTGCCCGGCTTACTTCCATCCAGCAGATCCAAAACTCCAAGGCTGTCGCTAACTTGGTGCCAACCACCCAAGTAACTTACATTAAGTAAGGCCATGTCGCCCCCCCTAACCACTAAAGCAAGCAGTAAACGCCTTGATTGGCTTTATATTTGTGTGGTGTTGCTTGGGGTGCTAACGGTTGGCCGTCTTTTTTATATCCAGATAATTCAACACGCCCAATTTTCCCGTTTGGCCGCCAATGAACACCAGCGCCAATATGAGGTGCCGGCTGACCGCGGCCAAATCTATGTGTTAGACGGGGAAACCAAAGTACCCTTAGCGCTTAACCAACAACTAAAGCTCTTATACGCCGACCCCAGCATTGTCTCCAATAAACGGGTAGCCGCTGAAAAATTAGCAAAAATTACCGGTCAACCAGCCGATAAATATCTGAAAGCCATGGACCAGGGTAAAGAATACGCGTTGCTCGAAACCCGGTTAAGTGCCAAAACCGCCGAAAGCATTAAGGCGCTTGGTTTGCGGGGGATCGGGCTAAAAAACCAAACCTATCGTACCTACCCCGAAGGCAGCTTGGCTTCGCAAGTCCTAGGGTTCGTCAATATTGAAGGCAAAGGCCAATATGGGGTAGAGGGGTTTCTGAACCGCACCTTAAGCGGCGTACCGGGTTATTTAAAAGCTAAGACCGATACCAATGGGTTGCCAATTGCCAGCAGCGATAACCTCGATAAGGCACCGATTCGAGGAACAGACGTGGTACTAACCATAGACCGGAGCATACAGGCACAGGCTGAAAAGTTCTTAGCAGAAGGTGTTACCAACGTGCAAGCCGAGTCGGGGAGTGTAATTGTCATGGACCCTCAAAACGGCGCGGTAAAAGCGATGGCCAATTATCCAACCTTTGATCCCAACAACTACAGCAAGGTAACCGACTACCGAGTGTTTAGCAATTCAATTGTAAGCGATAATTTTGAACCGGGTTCGGTATTTAAGGTTTTTACTTTGGCAGCCGGGCTCGACGCCGGAAAGATTACGCCAAATACCGTTTACAACGATACCGGCTGCGAAAAAATTGATAACTACAATGTGTGCAACGCCGATAACCATAAGCTAGGTCCCAATACTACAATGACGGTAGTATTGCGGGACTCGCTTAATACCGGGGTTATGTATGTGTTGAAGCTATTGGGCAGCGACCCGGCCACTATCACCAAAGCTTCTAAGCAGGCGTTACACCGTTACTTTACTGGCGGTTTCCGTTTTGGCCAGCGTACGGGAATTGAGCAGGCGGGGGAAGCGGCTGGATTTGTAAACAAGCCCACATCGAGTAATGTTACTTACGCCAATATGGCATTTGGGCAGGGTATTTCCGTTACCACCCTACAAACCGCGGCGGCCATCAGCGCTATTGCCAATGGGGGCAAGCTATACAAGCCGTATTTGGTAGACCAGTATGTGAAGGCCGACGGCACCGTTACCCGTGCTCAGCCAAAACTGATAGACCCGCAGGTCGTATCATCCGCGGCGGCCAAAGATCTGGGGACAATGATGGAAGTGGTGGTGCACCGAGGCTCGGGCTATAGGGCATACACACCGGGCTATCAAATTGCCGGAAAAACCGGCACAGCCCAGATTCCCAATCCGAGCGGGCCGGGCTATTTGCCTGATAAAAATATTGGTACCTTTGCCGGGTTCGCGCCGCTTGAGTCGCCTAAATTTGTAGTAATGGTGCGGATTAATAAACCGAAGACGCCTGGTTTTGCTGAAGTTACCACCGTTCCCGTTTTCGCCAACCTTACGCGCTGGCTGCTACAATATTACGCGGTACCGCCCAGTGGGTAATCGGGCCAGCAATCAACTTTTTGGCCTGAGCAGCCACCTCTGTTTGGGTGGCACATTAGGAGGGGCACCTGCCACCCGGAACGTTGGCGAAGACGGTGCGGAGGTGTCCTTGAGTGGCAAAACCAAAATAGATTCGAATCTCAGGTGCAACACGCTTACGCTTATCTGTAAAACATGGTAAAATGAGCCACAATGACATTTGTTTATGAAGCCGATATAGTTTCCCTCTCACGAATCCTGACTTTGGGTTTTGTGGGCTTTGCGCTTTCCATGTTACTGACCCCGATTTACACCAAATTAGCTTACCGCTACAAATGGTGGAAGCAAGTGCGCGATACCGCGGTTACAGGTGAGAAAGCCCCGATTTTCTACAAACTTCACGCCGCCAAGCACAAACGTAATATCCCAACTATGGGCGGAATCGTGATTGTGGTCAGCATTGTTGTGGTGACGCTGTTGCTTAATTTAAGCCGCAACCAAACCTATTTGCCCCTCGCGGTATTGGCGGCGGCGGGTCTGGTGGGTTTGCTTGATGATTACATAAATATTCGGGGTAATGGGCTTGGTGTGGCCGGGCTTCAAAGCCGGCTGAAATTCCTGCTTATTACGGGAATAGCGGTGCTCGGTGCTCTTTACTTTTACTTTAAGCTTGGGTATCACCTAATTCATATTCCGGCAGTGGGGGACTTTTCAATCGGGTGGCTGTATATTCCATTGTTCATCGCGGTAGTTGTCTCAACCGCTAATGCCGTAAATATTAGTGATGGCTTAGACGGCTTGTCTGGGGGCTTGCTGTCAACGGCCTTCGCCGCGTACGGTGTGATTGCCTATTTTCAGGGCAGTTTCGGCATTGCCGGGTTTTGCGCCACCATCGTCGGCGTGATGCTTACCTATACTTGGTTTAATATTTATCCGGCGCGGTTTTTTATGGGGGATTCCGGTTCATTTGCTTTGGGGACGACGCTCGGGGTCGTGGCGGTGCTTACTAACGCGGTAGTGGTGCTGCCAATTATCGCCGGTGTTTTCGTGCTTGAAGCGGGATCCAGCGCGCTGCAAATCATGTCGAAAAAACTGTTTAAGCGCAAGATTTTCTTGTCGGCGCCGATTCACCATCATTTTGAAGCAATTGGCTGGCCTGAAACCAAAGTTACCATGCGGCTTTGGGTTATCGGGCACGTTTTAGGCGTGGTCGGTCTGACTATTGGCCTGCTGGGGAACCGGATATTATGAAACCGCGAGGCGAAAACGCGCCGGTTCGGGGACATCGCGGAGACTATGTCTTAGGCTTGGCGGTATTTATCCTTTTGGCTTTTGGGTTGATAATGATGTACAACATTAACCCCGCGCTTAGTCAAAAGCAGGGGACGGAAACCAGTTATTTTCTTAACCAACTCACCTTCGTGGGAATTGGCGTGGTGGCGTGGGGGGTGGTGAGCAGCGTTTACTATAAGCTGTGGCGCCGGTTTGCGCTGCCTTTGCTGGTAGTGGCTATAGCAGCGGTAATCGCGGTGCTGACGCCACTGGGGTATTCAGCTTTGGGTGCTTCGCGATGGTTGGATCTCGGACCGGTTTCCTTCCAGCCTTCCGAACTGCTAAAGCTGGCGTTGGTAGTTTATTTGGCTGCTTGGTTTGAGCGCCATCATAAGGACCTAACTTCACTGAGAAAAGGGGTGCTGCCTTTTGTCGCGATATTAAGCGTAGCCGGTCTTTTTATAGCAATGCTGCAACGTGACATGGGTACGATGATGGTTATTGCGTTGTCGACCATGGGCATGTTTTACCTGGCAGGAATACGGCTTAAGCACCTGGGGGTACTGGCGGCCGGCGGTGTAGTGGTGGCCGGTTTGGCGATTTTAGCGTTTCCGCACCGCATAAGCCGGTTTATGACCTTTCTGGATCCTATGAGCGACTGTAGCGGCCGGGGATACCATATTTGCCAATCGTTGATTGGCATTGGCAGCGGGGGGTTTTTTGGGCAGGGATTGGGTCAGAGCGTACAAATTTACGGCTACTTGCCGGAGGCGCCCAACGACTCTATCTTTGCGGTAATTGGCGAAGAGTTTGGGCTAATTGGCAGTTTAATTGTGTTAACGGTCTACGCCGCCTTGATTTACCGGGGCTTTGATATTATCCGTCGGGCTCCCGATCTGTTTGGCCGGCTGTTGGCAGCCGGAATTACCCTGATTTTTCTCTTTCAAAGCTTCATTAACATCGCGGCGATGCTCTCTTTGGTGCCGCTTACCGGAATTCCATTGCCGTTTGTCAGTTACGGAGGCACCAGTTTGGTCATTATGGTGGTGGCTGCCGCACTGTTGTTTAATATTTCTAAGTACACCCTAAGAAAGGATAGCCATGCGGATGATCGTCAGCGGCGGGGGAACCAGCGGCCACGTTTCGCCGGTACTAGCAACCGTCGACGCGTTACGCTTAACAGCTGAACCCCCCGACATCCTCTTTGTCGGTCAGCGGGGCGGGGTTGAGGCTGGCTTAGCTAAGGCTGCCGGATTGCCTTTTAAGGGTATTCAGGCAGGAAAGCTTCGGCGTTTACCGGGTGCCGGGGTGGTGGGTAATCTTCGCGGATGGCGGTACATAGCCTGGAACGCGCGGGATGTGATTTCCATTTTGGTTGGCACGGTGCAGGCACTATGGATTGTTGGCCGCTACCGGCCCGCTGTCATATTTAATAAAAGTGGCCCTCCCGGCTTCCCAATTGGAATCGCGGCCCTATTTTTGCGTGTCCCCATGGTTCTTCATGAACCAGATGTCAGTCCGGGTCTGGGTACCCGGGTGATGGGACGCTGGGCGCGCAGCATAGCTACTGGTTTTCCCATAGAGTTTTACGCTTCGCGGCTACAACCCAAGTTGGTTTATACCGGCATGCCTGTTCAACCAGCACTCTTGCAAGGCAACATAGCCAACGCGCGCCGGACTTTCCATCTGGAGGAGAACGTTCCGGTCCTGTTGGTGGTGGGAGGAAGTCAAGGTGCCCGCGAGCTTAATAGCGCATTGGTCGCCTGTCTGCCCGAATTGCTCCTAAAATCCCAAATTCTCCACGTTACGGGTAAGCATGAGGCTGAGCGGGTAGGGCGGGACGTGGATAAGCTAAGGCGAACCCAATCCATGCACGTGTATCATTCCATACCGTTTTTAGAACCGCGCGAAATGGCAGACGCGTACGCGGTTGCCGATGTGGTGGTAGCCCGGGCGGGGGCTTCAACCATCGCGGAATTAGCGGCTCTGGAAAAGCCAACAGTACTGGTGCCCAATACGTCCGCCGCGGCCCATCAGGTCCAAAACGCCCAAGCCCTGCAGCGGGCGGATGCGGCAATGGTGGCCACGGGTAGCGCCCAAGACCTTTTGACTCATGTAACTAGCCTGCTGGAAAGCGCTGAAACCCGAAGCCGTTACAGCAAGGCAATTGCCCAATTCCACGCGCCGCAGGCAGCAAACCAACTAGCTGATGTGCTGTTAGATGCGGGGAAGCGCTCGTGAGCCGCCGCCACGTTAACCGCATGGGCTCCCGCCCATCGTATTCCCGGCAAAGCTCAAGCTATAGCCGGCGCCCGCAGCTTCCCCAGCTGCCTTGGTTGGCTCGCAAGTTCTGGATTCGTTTAGCCGCGGCGGGGACAATTACCTTGCTGCTTTTGGTATTGATAGCGCGGGCTACCACGATAGCCACTATCAATGTTGAAGGCTACCAGGCAATTGCAAAGCCCCAGCTCGAAAAGCTGGTGCATGATGGCTTGCAACGCCAATGGCTGGGACGCAATTTATTACTAATGGATAGTTCAGGCTTGGCCAGCTATTTAGCGGAGCATGAGGCTGCCATTAAAAGTGTGGAGGTAACGCGTAAGCTGCCCCGCACGTTAATGGTCAGCATTACGGAGCGCCAACCCTCACTTAACTGGAAGACAGCCGGAGCCGTCTTCCTGCTTGATGCCAACGGCACAATTATTGGGCCGACGTCTGGCGTGTATGCAAACCTGCCTACGATTACCGACAGCAATAACCTGCCCGCCAAAACAGGGGATAGGGTAGTAACAACCAGCTTTGTGGCATTTTGTCGGGAATTGGTGGGTTTGCTTCCGGGAACAGGATTTCCGGTAAATTCCTTAAGCATCCCGGCTAGCACCAGTGAAGTGTATGTTCAAACCAGCAATAACCTTACCTTGAAATTTGATACCACTCGCCCGGCGGGGGAGGAGATTGCTGATCTGAGGCAGGTGCAGCAGGAATTACGAAGAACGAAGAAGCAACCTACCCAGTATATTGATTTACGCATACCCCACAAGGCGTATTACAAATAGGGGGAAGAAGCCACTACTCCTCTGCCCTCCCCTTTGTTCGGTTTTTGTACATCAAGCCGCAATAATAATACACTGCACGGTTTACAATCTTTTGTTGCCCCAGGCAATAGGCTCACGAGGGGAGAGGGGTAAGGAAACCTTATTTAAGCCGATTATAGGTATGCTAGTTTAAGCAAAAGTTACAACACCCCTAATAAGGGAAAACAACGTAATCAATATACACAAAAGAGTGCAACTATGGCTTATATAAGGTATAAATGGGTTTTAGCTCAATAGTCCAACCCTCCACTCATACCGGATATAAATATAAATGCGAGTGTCGCAAAATATACATTGTGCGACACTATCTCATGACGCTGCTGTGGCTAAGATTCTGCCTCCCGCTTTGTACTTCTAGCCCCAACGCTACTGTTCCTCAACTGCGCGCCGCACTGCTACGCTCTCCCCGGGACGAACTACTTGCTGGGATTGTTGCGTTTCCATGCGTACCGGCGCCCCCGCGCCCACCGGCTGCCGCTGGCCACTCCTGTTGTCCTTCTGGTCGTTTTGGCCACCGCCAGAGCCTTTTCCACGTCTTTTGCTCCTGTTGCTTCCCTGTTGGCCTTGATGTGCGGGAGCGGTCTTGGCTGGTTGTGGCGGTTCAGGGTTTTTCAGCCCTCCTAAAAACGTGTTCGGTTTTTGTTCAGTCGGCGTAGATTCGGATTTAGCGTCCTGATCGCCGGATGATTTCTCGGTGGTGGCTTGACCCAGTGTCCATTCCGAGATTTCCTGTTCCACGCTGGCCCTATCCGAAGCGTAATGTTCGCGGGTTAAATCAACGAGCTGGGCGGTGAAATCGGCTTCGGGGTCCGGCATGCGCAGGGTCTTAGCGGAAAAGGCGATGGATTTTTCTCCATCAATGCTCATATTTATTAATATATGTTGATTATGGAGTTTGCCAAGGTCATCAGGCTCAAACAGCGGCGCGAAGTTTTTGGCGATGATCGGCGCGTCATCTACGCCCACCCGGAAGCTTACGATCGAACCGACGTTGCCAAATACCGCGCTGCGAACCTCCTCCGGCATTTGTGAGACGTACTGGTTAGCGACGGTTAAGTTAAGCGCATATTTGCGGGCTTCACTTAGGATGGTGGCGAAACTTTCGGTGGCAAAGTTCTGGAACTCATCGACATACAAATAAAAGGGTCGGCGTTGCTCAAGCGGGATATTAGCCCGTGACATGGCCGCGAGCTGGATCTTCGTCACCATGAGAGCGCCTAAAATGCTCGCGTTATCTTCCCCTATTTGACCGCGGGAGAGGTTTACCACTAAAATCTTGCCTTCATCCATAATCTTACGCAAATCGAGCCTGGAACGGGGTTGACCGATGATATTACGGATTAACGGGTTGGCGGTGAAAGCGCCTACCTTGTTCAATACTGGCGCTACCGCTTCATTGGCAAACTTATCATTCCAGGAGGCAAACTCGGTAACCCAGAAGGCTTTTACCACCGGATCCTTAATTTCCTTAATAACCTTCTTTCGGAATTCCTTGTCGGTGAGCATGCGGGTGATTCCCAGCATTGTGGCGTCGGGGTAATCAAGCAGCGCCAGCAGGGTGAACCGCAGGATGTATTCAAGCCTGGGACCCCAGGATTCAAACATTCGTTTCAATACCCCGATCATTTCCGATGAAATGTCGTTTTTAAAGGACTGGTCATAAACTTCTAGGGGGTTAAAGGCTATAGGAAAGTCCCGGTCGGTCGGGTTAAAGTAAATAACGTCCTGAAGGCGGTGTTCAGGTACATATTGCAGCATGTCGGTGGCGAAATCGCCGTGGGGGTCAATGATAGCCATCCCCTCCCCGTGATAAATATCGGATAAGGTTAACAGGTTGAGTAGTTTGGACTTACCGGTGCCGGTTTGGCCAATGATGTAAAGGTGGCGCCCCCGGTCTATCCGCTTCATGCCGAACTTAAGCTGCTTGCCGCGGAAATTGGTAGCGGCAAACAAGCTGATGGCAGTGGGTTCGGCGCTGGTTTCAGTTGGGAGATTAGATGGCGGCTCGGAAGTTTTGGTGGTGGTCCATACCATGTTAGGCGTTTCCACGCTTTTATGGGGTAAATGATAAACACTGGCTAGTTCTTCAATATTAAGAATGTCCCCATCATCGGTAAAGAGCCGCGCCCGGTAGGCGTCTACTCCCCCGCTGCCTTCCTTGCTTGAATCGACATTGAAACCATTAAGGTTTGTGGTATTAAACTGTTTGAAACCGCCAATAATAGCTTGGTTGCGCATACGTGCCACCGTGGGATCATTGCCCAGATAGACAATACGAATATAAACTTCATAACCCAACTTATTAATTTTTTCTTCGGCCGCTTTCACTAGGGCTTGCTGGCCGGTAGACATAGCGTCGGCTTTTTTCTCCTCCTTCTTTACTTCCGAGGGAGGGATAAACAACGCGCCAAGAAAGTTGCTGAAAATATAGCTTGGAATCGCGAGCAAGCCTTTAAAAATCCGTTGCTCAAAGGGTTCGTAGGTTTTCCCGGCTTTTACATCTTCAATGTATTCCAATCCTTTTTTATGCCAATCGTCGTCGACTGGCCGGGCCAGTATTTGAATCCACATTTCTTCGCCGGCGTCTTCCATATTGCCAAGTGTCGCGGTAATCCCCGCAAGCGGGTCAACCTCAAATGATTGAAAGGTTTTTATGGGGAGTACCTCGGTTTTGGTGAGGCCAAGCACGGTAGTGTAAGCCTGCCTTGAACCCAGCTCGGTGGTGGCGTAATCAGCGCTACTTTCTTCAATCTGGACATTCGGGTATTGGGCGTAAATTTGGCCTTCCACGAAGTTTTTCAGGTGGCGCGGTGTCCATACATAGAACCGGATCTGGTCGTTGATAGTTACGATTTCAAAGCTGATGTGTTCTTGGAGTGACCCTTCTTTCCTTAGGTCTGATTTCGGACGTAAAATCCCATGCAGACTGGCAAACATCTGCTCAGCCGACAGCTCTTTCTTTTCATTCTCCTTTGGTACTTCAATGTGGAGAAGGACATGTTCGATTTTGCCCACCCACTGTTCCCGCCGGCGATTTTGCCAGATAAGAAAGAGGAAAAAACCAACGACTACAACCCAGCCGTAATAGGTAAATAAAACCGTTCCGATAATTTGAATAACGGCGATTAAGACATTCCCTAGAATATCCATATAACTCCCCAAACGGAACTGGCCAGTTCTATAGTGCACCCCATAGCTTTATTTTACCCTATTACCCCTGTCTGTACTAACAATAAGCCTAGCTTTATTTAAGCGCGTACGTGGCTTTTGAGACGCGTACAAACTGGTCTTTTTCTTGTAGGTTAAGCACGATAGTCGTGGTCTTAACCTGTCGCTTTTGCAGTACGCGCTTCACGATTTCATCTTTATGGAGTGGTGACTCTTCCCGCAATACCTCGGTAATGATATCGGCGACGGTCCCGGGTGTATAGCCCCATTCGCTCAGGGCGTAAATCCCCCTTCCAACCAGAACAAACCGGGGGTCCTTAATAAGCTCGTTGTGCACCGCCTGGGTTGTTACGCTGCGCTTTTGGTTGCCAAGCCCGGCAATATTGGTGGCAATATCGGTAAAGTGCAAAGGCCGACCATGTTTGCCCAGAACCAAATAGGTTTTGTCTCGGATAGAACGAGGGTTTACCTCCGGCCAATGGCTTAATCCCCAATGGCCATCATGGTGAGCAAGCCGTTTAGAAGCTTTAGCAACCTGTTCGGCGGTTTGCTGGGTAATCTCAAATGGGAGCGCTTTATGCAGCGCGTCGATTGGGGTAGGTTTGGCTTTTTGCTTGAGCTGATGAACAAGATGGCTGGTGATCTCGGCAATTCGTTGCTTATGGTACTCGGGCAACGAGGATAACGCCGGATGATAATGGTCGTTGTCTTCAATAATTTCAATACTCGGGGCCAGCGCTGCTAAGAAAGAAATGTAGGCTTGCTGCGCGGGCGTATGGGCGCCGACTGCCGCGGCGACGTTATCCAGCAGATCCACCTGGCCCTGGCGGGCTAAATGCTGCTTTAAGGCGTTGTCGACACGGGTGAGCTCCGCTGAAGCGGTTTGCTGTAGCTTAACGGTGGCGGCCTTCTCAATTTGCCTTACCCGTTCGCGGGTAATACCAAACTGGCTGCCAATTTTTTCAAGCGTGTGGCGCTTCGGTAAGCCTAAGCCGTACCGCTGGGCGACAATTTTACGGTCTCGCTCGTTGCGAAGCGCGCTTAAGATTGCCTCAGCGGTCTGGACATAATTAAAAGCAGTTTGGGGGACAATAGTGTCTGACATCTTCTCGAATTTAATTCTTATTACAACACGTTATCTAGTTAGGTAAATAAATTATAAAACATGTCTAGATATGTGTCAACGATAATTTTAAGAACTTAAATCGCTATGCAGGCTAAAATGGTGAGGAAAATGGGTTACCCGGAGAGGGCGGGTTGGGATTGGGCGCATCATCCGGCGGGTCGTCATCTCCTCCGCCGACGCCAGATGAAGGTGGACGCAATCCGGGAGCTTCAGTTGGCGGTACGGCAGGGGCGGCAGGGTCGGGAGGCGGTGTTTGCACAAGTATCGGCCTTGGTCGGATTTGGCCGCATTGTTTTGTCGGCTGGTTTTCGGCCAGAAATACTTCATTTACGGCCGTCGGGTCGTTGGCAGAGGCAAGCCCCCCATCCAGTGGGCAGACTTTCGCGAAGACCACTCCGGGAGGTGCTATAAATGGCTCAACCTCGGTTCCCGCTAGCGCCATTTCCATATAGTCGTGCCAGATTGGCGCGGCACCGGTAATACCATCAACATTCAGCATAGGAGAGTGGTCGTTATTGCCAACCCACACGGCGGTAGCCAGTTGGGGGGTGTAGCCGATGGCCCAGTTGTCTCGGTAGTCATTAGTGGTCCCGGTCTTGGCTGCCGCGGGGCGACTGAGTTGCAAAGGGTTTTGCGTGCCAAATATTTCCTTGCGGGCATCGGTGTCACTAAGGATATTGGTAACCATATAGGCGATCCTTTGGTCGATTGCCTGGCGTTCCGCTGTAGGGCGCGGTTTGGTAATGTCGTTTCCCGAACGGTCGCTGACCTTCAAAACGGTATGGGTGGTGACCGCTTTACCCCCATTGGCTAAGGTGGCATACACCGCCGCCATATCAATCGCCCGCACTTCTCCCCCGCCCAGCACTAAGCTCAGTCCGTTTCTACTTTTGTCGGTTAGGCTGGGAGGACGGATACCAAGACTGTGGGCTACCGCTACCGTTTCTTCAATGCCAGCATGTTGTAGCACTTCAATTGCCGGAATGTTGAACGAATTTGCCAGGGCGCGCCGAAGGAGTACTTGGCCACGGAACTTGAGGTCATAGTTTTGAGGAATAAAGACCTCGCCGGTGGCTTGGGGAAAACGCACCGGTTTGTCATCCACTACCGTCGCTCCGCTCCAGCCCTTGGTAAAAGCTGCCGCGTAGGCGATAGGTTTAAAGCTTGATCCCGGTTGCAGCTGGGCGAGCGTTACGTTGACGTTGCCAAAGCTGGGCGCATTATAGTCTACGCTTCCGACCATACTGAGAATATCGCCGGTTTTTGGGTCGAGCGAGACCAAGCCTCCGTTAGTGGCGCGTTGGCGGACCAGCTTACTTACCTGATTCTTGACGATCCGTTCGGCTTCCTGCTGTTTGGCGTAATCAAGCGTCGTTGTAACTGTGATACCGCCTTGCTCAACCGTTGTATCGCCATATTCTTTTCGCAGCTGTTGAAGGACATAGAATACAAAATGAGGTGCTTTTAATACCACTTGGTGGGTACCGGCTTCAATGGCAGTCCCTTTGGCTGCCTCTGTGGCCGGTGTGTCGGCGTAACCCAGCTGTTGCATCCGAATTAACACGTATTCGCGGCGCTCCTTGGCGCCTTTCATATTAATATTCGGGTCATAGCGGCTGGGGCTTTGGGGCAAGCCGGCCAATAACGCGCTTTCTGCCAGGGTTAGCTCTTTGGCAGGCTTATGGAAATAGGTTTGGGCGGCGGTCTGGATGCCATATGCCCCCTGCCCGTAATAAATGGTATTCAAGTACATTTCAAGAATTTGATCCTTGCTGTACTTTTGCTCCATCGCGATGGATAAAACCATTTCCTTGTATTTACGGGTAAAGGATTTTTCACTAGTGAGCAAGGTATTCTTAACCAGCTGTTGGGTGATGGTTGAACCGCCCTGCACCTTATCATTCTCGCTGGCATTACGGTAGGCGGCGCGGGCTACGCTGCGCCACGATACCCCCGGGTGGTCATAAAAGTCTGGATCTTCAGCGGCCAGTGTAGCCTGGACAACCGTTTCAGACATTTCAGGCAAGGTAATTGAGTGCCGGTCAACCGCGCCGTATCCCTTGTAAAGCACTACCCCGTTTTTATCTAAAATAGTTGTTCCAGTGTTTTTCATCCCCATAATAGCGGCCGGACTGGAAAGGTTGGGGCTATAGCGGTTTAGGGTGTCAATGCCAACCCGGACAGCTAGGACACTGCCGCCAATCGCGACGCCGCCTATCGCAACAATGGCCAACCAGCGCGCAGTTCTTCCCGTGGCGAGTCTAAGGCCCGCGGCGGTTACCGTTAATACATCATGAGTAATCGCTAGGCTATCGAGATAGGCCTGGCGGGCAAGTTCCCGGACTCGTTGGGAGTAGTCTTTGGCGGTTGGTGGCGCCAACACGGCGTGGGGCAGTTGCGGGACGGCCGCTAATGCCTCATGAAAATGCGTTGGCTTATTGCCCCTTTTCTTCGCCATCTAGTTGTACTTCACCTCCGTTAGAGTTGACTAAAATGTTGTCATATAGCGAAAAAAGCAGCTAAATACACGCTACTTTAGTCCGTTTCTTACCGCTGTCTAAACCTCAATCTAGCATAAATTGTGCTTTCTTACAAGATAGAATCAGCGTTTTGTGCGCTTGCCTTTGCGGGCTGGAGCTGCGTTTAGCAATTTTTGACATTCCTCTAATGTTAAATGCTTGGGGTCGGTGCCTTTGGGAATGCGGGCATTCTTTTTCCCATCGGTAATATAGGGGCCAAAGCGGCCATTTAACACCTGGATGCTACTGCCCTCAAAAATGGTTATGGTACGGTTGGCGTCGGTTTCTTGTTTTTCTCGAATAAGCTGCTTAGCCCGTTCCAACGTAATACTAAAGGGGTCATCGGGCTTTATGGAAACATTCAGTTTTTCTGCCCGTGCATATGGGCCAAACGGACCATAGTTAGCGGTAATTTCGATCCCATCATCGGTGGTGCCGAGCCTGCGCGGAAGCGCGAATAAGGTTAAGGCTTCATCTAAATCAATACTGTTAAGCTTTTGGCCATCGGGTATGGGCGCGAAGGTGGGTTTTTCCTCATCGGTTGCCTCCCCCATTTGCAGCATGGGGCCAAAGCGGCCAAGCCGGGCATATATCGGTTTTCCCGTTTTAGGGTGGGTACCCACTAGGCGGGCTTGGGCAACTTCTTGGCGTGATATGCCTTCAGCGGCAACCACACTTTCATGGAATGGACCGTAAAACTCGGTAATCATGGCCTGCCACTGCTGTTTCCCGGCGGCAATCGTATCCAGCTGGGCCTCGGTTTTAGCGGTAAAATTGAAATCGACAATTGCCGGAAAGAATTTTACGAGAAAATCGGTTACCAGCTCCCCAACCGGCGTTGGCATGAGCTTATTCCGGTCGGCTCCGGTGGTTTCGGTTAACTCGGAGCGGCCAATGGCATTTGCTGCCAACGTAAGCTCGATGACGGCTCGCTCCGTTCCTTCAAGATCGCCCTTGATTACATACTGGCGGTCTTGGATGATTGAAATGGTGGGGGCAAACGTGGATGGCCGGCCTATGCCCATCTCTTCCAGCTGCCGTACCAGGCTCGCTTCAGTGTAGCGGGCTTTCGTGCGGCTAAAGCTTTGGCGGCTAATCATTCGCATCAGCGGCAGGTTTTGCCCGGTTTCCATGGGCGGCAGCAGGTTGCTTTCTTCATCTTCTTCGTCATCACGTCCTTCACTATATACTTTTAAAAACCCGTCAAACTGGATGGTTTCAGCTTGGGCGGTGAAGCGTTCAGCCTGGTTGGCCGGAGCCACGGTAACCACTGTTTTTTCCAGTTTGGCATCTGCCATTTGTGAGGCCGCTGCCCGCTGCCAAATCAGCTGGTAGAGCTTGGCTTGCTGGGCATCACCGGTAATACTGTGGAGGGTGAAGTCGGTGGGGCGGATTGCTTCGTGGGCTTCTTGCGCGCCAGCCGATTTAGTCGCGTAGGTGCGGCGCCTGGCATACTCGCGGCCGTAATCCTTAATAATGGCAGCTTCGGCGCCGGCTAGCGCCGTTTCCGAAAGGTTTACCGAATCGGTTCGCATATAAGTAATAAGACCGGCTTCGTAGAGCCGCTGGGCAACCGACATGGTTTGGCGAACAGAAAATCCCAGCTTGCGGCTGGCTTCCTGCTGCAGGGTTGAAGTGATAAACGGCGCCGCCGGGCTACGTTTGCCGGGCTTGGCTTCCAAACTTTCCACGCTAAATTCAGCCTGCTTGAGCCGTTCCAGCACTTCTTGGGCATCAGCTTCGTTAGGGAGGCGCTTGGCCAGTTCGGTCTTTAAGGTGTGCCCCTTTACATCAAAGTACCCGTAGGTGCGGAAGGTTACCACCGGGGTGAAGTTGGTGATTTCGCGTTCACGGTCAACGATTAAGCGCACCGCTACCGACTGGACGCGGCCAGCACTTAGACCCGGCTGGATCTTCTTCCATAAAACCGGCGACAGTTCATAGCCGACTAGCCGATCAAGTACCCGCCGGGCTTGCTGGGCTTCAAATAAGTGCTGGTAGACGTGGCGCGGATTGGCCACAGCGTGTTGGATGGCAGGCTTAGTAATTTCGTGGAAAACAATCCGCTTGGTCGTTTCCGGCTTTAACCCCAAAGCGATGCAAAGGTGCCAAGCAATCGCCTCCCCTTCGCGGTCTTCATCGCTTGCCAGCCAGATATGTTCTGCCGATTTAGCTTTTTTACGCAGTTCGGTAATGGTTTTCTTTTTGTCGGCGTTTATTTCGTAGGTTGGCGTAAACCCATTTTCAATATCAATAGACATACCTTTTTTCGGCAAATCGCGGATATGACCAAAGCTCGCGACTACTTCAAAATCTTTACCAAGAAATTTTTCGATAGTTTTGGCTTTGGCTGGGGATTCTACAATTACTAAATTCTTTGCCATACCGGCCTACTGTATAGACATGTGTGAAGTGTGTAAAGGGTTTCCGACGACTCAACCTAACTCATTGACAATTTATTTAATTATGCTATTGTAATATCCGTTCCGTAAGAATCACATATCTTTAAGAGCACTTTTACAGCATATCTCAAAATTGCTCCGGACGGCTTACGTGTTCGTTTATTTTATAGTAAATGGGCAGTTAAACCGTTCGGAGATTGGCTTCGGACAGTATCCCCGCAAAGATATTTGCGGGAAGGAGGCAGAAGCATGTCTTTCAGCACCGCCGCACCCAGCAATGCCGTTGACGACCGCACGGAAGCGCGCATCAAGGTGCACGACGCTGGCATCACCAGGCTGTTGGCGCAGCTGGGTCCCGACAGGTTGCCGCAGGATCTGCTCCCGCCCGTGACGCTGTTGCGGCTCAACTTGCCCAACCGCCTAGGCTTCGAAATGCGTGCCCGTGGGGTCGGCATCAACGTTGCGTTGCCGGAGCTCGTGCGGCAGGCGTACCGCTTCCGTTGGGAGACGCCCTCGGGCGCCGTGCTCGACGCGAAGCGGTCCGGCAAGCGCTGGCGCGTGATCTACTACGGAGCCGGGGGCAGGGAGTCCAGCCTCTTCAAGGTCTTCTGCCGTGACCTCCCCGCTTACGCGGTGGTCAACTCCAAGGTCCGGATCAAGCCGCGCACCGACAGGGCGCGGAACAAGGCCCGGGAATTGGGCTTCATCGAGATGGATGAGGAGGGCAACGACATCGGCTAGCGCCTTCGAGTCGTTCTGAGATGTGCTGGCCGGAACGGGCATTCCCCGTTCCGGCTTCAGCCCAAGTTTTTAATTAAATTGAAGATTTAGGTTGAAGCCTGGCGAATAACTATTTTATTAATTTTTGAGTTCATTCCTGCATTAGAGCGTGAGCAGCTGGCTGCGGGACTGGCCAACGCCGACAAAGCTTAATTTTGCTCCCGGCATTGTGGCCACAATGGCTTCGCAGTAGGACTTAGCACTTTGGGGCAATTCATCATATGAAGCGGCTTTAGTAACTTCGTTTTCTGTCCAGCCTTCATAGGGTTCATAAGTTGGTAAACAGTCGCTTAAGCGCAAATTATCAGTGGGAAAATCAGCTGGCAGCCCGGCGGTATCGGTATAGCCGGTGCAAATTTTAAGCTCTTTGACATCTGCCAACGTATCTACCCGGGTGACGGCAATATCGGTAAAACCATTGATGCGGTGGGCATAGCGGGCAGCTACGCCATCGAAGTAGCCAATTCGGCGCGGCCGGCCGGTGGTGGTGCCAAACTCGTGGCCCCGGGTGCGGATTTGCTCACCCAGCTCATTGTCCAGCTCCGTCGGCATCCCGCCGGCCCCTACTCGGGTTTGGTACGATTTAAAAATTCCCACTACCTTATTCAGCGCTAACGGGGGCATTCCGGCTCCAACTAGGAGGCCGCCCACCGTTGAGTTGGAGGCGGTTACCATTGGATACGTGCCATGGTCAAGGTCGAGCAAGGTGCCATGGGCGCCTTCCAGCACAAAGCGGCTGCCCTTTTGCAAGTGCTCTTCAATCAGTCGCTCGGTGGGCTGAATAAAGTGTTTTAAGGCCGCGCCGGCTTCTTTTACGAACGCTTCGTAGTATTCCGGATATAATACTTCGCTATCCGCATCCAGGTGTTTGCGCTTTAGGGTCAGTACCCGAGTGAGCTCCTCCATGCAACGGTCAGTGTCGAGGAGCAGCTTTGCTTGGAGGCCAATCCGTTCTGCTTTGTCCATGTAGGTTGGGCCAATACCGCGCTTGGTGGTCTCGATTCGGTTTTTGCCGCGGTTGGTCTCCTGGGCTTGGTCTATAAATAAATGGTAATCAAAGGCCAGGTGGGCCTTGGGGCTAATAATAAGGTTATCAAAACTGACACCTTTTTCTTTCAGCTCTTTCATTTCCTGAAGCAAGGTTTTTGGGTTGAGAGCGACGCCGGCGCCCATAATGTTGATAGTGTCAGGATTAAAAATGCCAGCTGGAACTAAATGAAGCCCGAACTTGCCGCGCTCGTTCATGACGGTATGCCCAGCATTATCCCCTCCTTGCGAGCGGATAACCACGTCGGCTTCAGCGGCCAGATAGTCAACTATCTTGCCCTTGCCTTCGTCTCCCCATTGTCCGCCGATAACGGCGCTAACCTGTGGTTGTTTCACGGTGGAATTATAGCAGAAAAGCCGGCTTAACCTAGTAAACTCAGCTGGGAGCCGGGCGAAGTGGTGCTAAGATCAAGAAGTACCTCGTAAATGCGGACCATGGCGAGGGTGTCTTGGCCACAGTAAACGCGCAAGTCTTCATAAATTTTTTCAGCTTTCTCGCCGCTAATAATGTCCTTGGCCGTTTGCTCCCAGAGTTTTGAGGCGACGTCGCCCTTTTGAATCTCGAGATTACTATAAGTCATCTCCGGCACCAGTACCGGCAATACCTTTTTAATGGAGGCGCTTCCCCCAAAAGCGGCATCGGCATAATCAAATTTGCTGAAGACTTCCATCAAGTCGTAAATGCGGCCGTTCACCTGTTTTAAGAAGGGCCCATATTCCGGATAGATCTCGGCCATCGTGTCGTTAACCCCCATTTCAAAACCTTTAAACCACACGATCACACTGCCTTCCGGACCAATATCTCGCTGCATCCGTTGCAATAAAGCTGGCATAGGGTCGGCGCTGCCAGTTGCTAAAAACTCGACATGACGTAGTTTCTCACCCGGTTTATCTAAAATGTGTAGCGAATACTGGAATGGTATCTGCTGATACGGACGAGTGCCGTTATACATGGGGAGACCCGGCCCAACTGTTTCATAGTCAAAAAAGTACAAGGGAAACTTCAGCTTGGACAGGCGTGCTGCAATTTTTGTTGGGTAGACTATCGGCTCGGCGGCTTTTAGCGCCCTCAGTTGAACTTTTTGTTGAGGACCAAGCTCGAATGAATCTGGGATATTCAGCATATCGCTAATATCTCGTTTTAATAAATCGCTCAGCTGCTCCGGCTTTAAGCGAGTCATATTATAAATACTAGTGGCAGGAATCTCGGGGTGAAGGTGGCGGTAAGTATCGCGCCATCCGTACCAGCTGCTTGCATGCGCGGGACTATCATCTGGACATTCTGAAAAGCCAATAACCTCAAGGGCTTTTTCAATTCCGGTTTTTGTTGAATTAACGAGTGCGTTTACTTCCTCGGTTACGTTAGATTGCACAAAAAGCTGCTTAGGATTAATTTCACCTTGACGCACGTAATAAGAATTTATATGTACAATGTACATATTTCGTATGGTATACGTGCTTTCTTCTAGTGCAACCTTCTGAAATGCAAGATCGTGAATATATTCTGGTTTTACCTTGGTTGCGCTTTTTATTTCATAGATATCCCATGAACCATCGGTATTTTTCATGATGACATCTGCTCTAGCATATAGCCGCCTGTCGGTTAAGACGCTCGCCTGATAAATAACCTTGTGGCCTTCTTTGACATACTTTTCGGTTTCACGCACGGAGTCAGCAAACAAGCTTTTAACCATCACTCCCTTGGGAAATAATTCTCGGGCGACAGCTTCAATCTCATTGCCGGCGTCCACAATCGCCTGGACAGCATCATCAAATGGCGGAAGTTTTTCCTTGTCGTGCTTCTGTAGCCAGAGATATGCAGGGTGGATTAGGTATTTGAGGTAATCGGACTTAGTCAGCCACTTCATCCTATAAGTGTAGCATTAGGCGGTGACTTGGAGGTTATTTGGCGGACGCGCCAACTTTTGCCGGAGACACCACATCTTCCCAGGTAACGTTGTCACGGCCGAAATGCCCGTATGCGGCTGTTTCTAAATAGATGGGGCGGCGCAAATCAAGCGCGGAGATAATCCCCTTTACCGAAGTATCTAAAATTTCAGTAGAAAACTTTTCAATGGCCTTTTGGTCCTCGCTGGCGGTACCAAAGGTATTAATTTGATGCATTACCGGTTGCTTGGCGCCAATGAAGTAGGCTAGCCCCACTTCGCAACGGTCGGCCATACCGGCAGCCACAATGTTTTTAGCAAGATAACGGGCAGCATAAGCACCTGAGCGGTCGACTTTGGTTGGGTCTTTGCCGCTAAAGGCGCCTCCGCCTACCCTAGCGTAGCCGCCGTAAGAGTCAACGATAATTTTGCGGCCGGTCAGTCCGGCGTCGCTGGCCGGCCCTGGAGCATGCCACACGCCCGTGCCGTTTACAATGACTTTGGCGCTTCCCATGTCCAGGCCGTAAACCTCAAGTGTCGGCAACACAATCTGCGTTACTAAGTCGGCATGAACCTGCTTGCGGTCAACATTTTCATCATGCGGAACAGCCATGGTGATATGTTCTACGGCAACCGGCTTATCATTTTCATAGCGAATGGTTACCTGGGCTTTGCCGTCAGGGCGCAAGTATGGCAGACTGCCGCTTTCGCGGGCCGCGTCAATCGCTCGAGTGAGCGCATGTGCCACCATAATCGGAAGCGGCATCAACTGGGTGGTTTCATTACAGGCATAACCAAACATCATGCCCTGGTCGCCCGCTCCATCCAAATCCACACCGGCCGCGATTTCCGGTGATTGGCTGCGTATATACGCCTCAACATCGCATTTAGGGGTGAACTTAAAGTCTGGGTCGGTATAGCCCAATCGCTTAACTTGTTCGCGGGCAACTTTGGCAAAATCCACTTCGGCAGAGGTAGTGAGCTCTCCTAGCAGGATAATTCGGTTGGCTGTTACGGCGGTTTCTACCGCTACCCGACCGTAGGGATCTTGGCGCAGCACTTCATCCAAAATTGCATCGCTAATTTGGTCGCAAACTTTATCTGGATGGCCAGCGCAGACCGATTCCGAGGTAAACACATTACTCATAAAAAATCTCCTTCTCCCGGATGGTAAGAAAGAGCTCTAAAGCACATGTCTCCCTTCCGGGCTAGATGAAAGCACCTACTGGTTTCCCAGGGTTGCCGGCAGGTCGTTAGGCTAGATCCCTCGCTGCACTCTTCATATTAATTATTCAACTATAAGCACAAGTGTATACCCATTGGCGACAGCGTGCAAACTTGTATTAGCGAGCGCCAGCTAGAGCGGTTTTGCCCATAACTGAGCGGGCTTCATCGGGTGTAGTGGTTCCCATAAGCCGTGCCCGCAGCTCAGCCGCCCCGGGAAAACCGTGAATATATATTTTAAAAAACCGTTTTAAGGGATTATATGATTTGGTAGTGCTCCAGGTGTCCTCATAAAGGTCAACATGCCGCAGCAGCATGCCAAACATTTCTTCTGGGCTGTGGTCGCGTTGCTCAGGTGAAAATACAAATGGGTTATGGAAGACGCCCCGGCCAATCATGATTCCATCTAAGTTATATTTTTTTGCCAATCGTTCCCCTTGCTGTCGGCTTTCAACATCCCCATTACCAACAATGAGCGTGTCGGGCGAAATTTGGTCGCGCAGTTTCACTACTTTCCCAATCTCTTCCCAGTGAGCAGGCACGCGGCTCATTTCGCGTACGGTGCGGCCGTGCACTATTAATGCCTCAATACCTTGTTGTAGTAAGTGGGACGTCCATTTCTCGGTAACTGCTTCGCCCACCCCAATGCGGGTTTTTACGCTGACGGGAAGGTTGCCGGCGCCGGCTTTGGTAGCTTGGATAATAGCTGCCGCGTTGTCCCAATTTTCCGGCTTAATCAGTCCGCCGCAGGTACCGCGCTTAACCTTCCCTTTTTCCGGACAACCCATGTTAATGTCGATACCGGCAAACTGGCCGCGTCCCGCAAGGTCTTTGGCCATCTCATAATAGTGGTCAGGATTGTTGCCCCAAATTTGGGCTAGCACCGGCACACCTATCTCAGCTTCCGATTCATTAATACGTAGCCTTTGTTCAATGCTTAACCGACCCTTGGGGTGCGCAAACCCATCGGTTGAGGCAAACTCCGTCATTGCAAGGTCTGGTGTGGCGGCGCGGGCCACTACTTCGCGAAACACGGTGTCAGTAACGTCATCCATGGGTGCGAGGATAAAAAAGGGCCTATGTGACTGGCTGAGTTGGGACCAGATTGAATTCATACTTCTCTTAAGTTTACCTTATCTTGGCCATTAAACGCGACGAAGCCCTCAGCAGAGGGCGACGCCGCGTGCCGAGGGCTTTGAGATGGGGTCAGTCGGACTCGTCCGCCGCCTCTCTAAGTGCTGCTCGCACCAGTTCGATGATGGCCTGCGGCAGGACGGGTTCGAGCGTCCTTAGCCGCCGCTCGTCCACATCGCTAGATGGGTCGAATGACCAGCTGAAGGTGGGGGCTGCCGTTCCCGGGGTGTACCGGGCCAACCGGATCTTTGCAGGGCTTATGTGTGCCATGCAATAGGTAAGGTCGGCATCACGTTCCTGCCATGCCAGCTTGCCGTAGTGGCGCTCCCCTGCTTTGGGCGACCGGTAGAAGAGCTCGTAGCTTCCGTTGCCAAGTTGAGTCCAGATTTCAACCCTGTCCCCGCCCTGTGCTTCGACCACGAGCGGCCGGCCGTCTGACCATGAACTTCCCCATAGATCTCGTTGATTCGCCATGGATTCCTCACTCGGTTGGGTGTAGGATTCTCCATCTAACCATAAGTAATGCTAAACATCAAGTTTTGTTATCTGTTGTGCTACAATTTCCTAAATGATTATGCCTCGCTATCTTTATCGCAATGCCCGTTCAAGTGAGCTGCTTGAACTTTTTTTGGTTGCAGCGGTTTCCTCTGTATTGCTAGTGCGGTTTTGGCTTGAAATAACCGGATACCCCCAATTATCTGGGCGGGATCTTCATGTAGCCCATATGTTGCCGGGAGGCTTATTGATGGTGGCAGCGTTAATTCTAACTATGGCTTTTTTGGGCAGTCGGGTACAAAAACTTGCCAGTGTCGTGGGTGGGGTTGGGTTTGGCCTTTTTATAGATGAGTTAGGTAAGTTTATTACGCACGATAACGATTATTTTTTCCAGCCGACAGTGGCCATGATTTATTTGATTTTTATCATACTGTTTTTAGTTTTCCGCTCTCTGTCTAATCGTCAGCGCCACTTTAGTAAGGAAGAGCATATGCTCAACTCGCTCAGCCTGCTTGAAGAAGCAGTGATTAATGAGCTTGACCGGCCCGAGCTTAAGCGAGTGCTTGCCCATTTACAGCAATCGGATCCCGAACACCCACTTGTTAATCCGTTAAAGTCGACACTTGAAAAAATTGGTGCCCAAAAAGCAGCCGAACCATCGTTCATCCGTCTGTGGTTAAGGCAGATTGAACGTAGGTATCAAAAAGTTGTTTCTACTACCTGGGGCATTAGATTAATAGACACGGTATTTGCCTCGAAAGCTGCAATATTCTTAATTAAGGCGGTAGTGGATGCCCAGCGCTGGTATACCCAAACGCCCTTTGAGGGAATCGCTGTACTATCTGTATTACAGTTTACTTCATCGTTAGTTTCTACTGGTTTTGTGATTGCCGGAATCATGGTTATTCGTCGGTCACGGATGCGAGCATATGAATTATTCACCAAATCATTACTTATTGATATTTTTGTGGTTCAGTTCTTTTCGTTCTATCGAGAAGAATTTAACGCCTTGCCGGGGCTGCTCTTAAGCGTTGTCCTCTATATTACCCTCAGGTTTTTGGTGCGTCAGGAACGCCATGTCCAGCACCGCGTTTAACGCCGCACCCAATTTCCAGCCCCTAAATTATGAACTTTCCCGCTAATTTCCATAACGCTGATGGTGCGAGCAAACTCGGCCGCGCTGAGCCCGCTTTGCTCGATTAACTCATTACCGCTCGAAACCCCTTGGCTTAAAAGGATAAGAATTAGTTTTTCCTGTTGGTTTGCCGGCGTGGGTCTGGATTTTTGCATGCGGCGCGGCTCCAAGTTAAGCGCATTAAGGACTTCCGCCGCGCTGGTTACCGGCACCGCGCCCTCGCGTAATAATTTATGGGGTCCGGCTGAGCGCAGGCTGGTAATGTTACCGGGAACGGCCATCACGGTACGGTTGGCCTGCAGGGCGAAGTTAGCGGTAATCAATGATCCGCTGGTGGCATCAGCTTCGGTTACGATAACACCCACACTCAAGCCAGCAATAATTCGGTTTCTTTGAGGAAAATGATAGGGCATGGCTACTTCGTCCGGCTTAAACTCAGTGACCACCGCTCCCATGCCATTTTCAATTTGAGATGCTAAGAGACGGTTGCGGGTGGGATAAACTTGACGTAGTCCAGATCCAAGCACCGCGACCGTTTTCCCGCCGGCATCTAAGGCTGCGCGGTGGGCAATGCTATCAATACCAAGGGCGAGACCGGAAACAATTATTGCACCAGCCGCAGCCAGCTCCCCTGCCAACATATAAGTTACTTGTTTACCGTAGGCCGTTGGTCGCCGTGAGCCTACAATTGCGACGTATGCTCCGGGTGGTAACGTGCCGCTGACGTACAGGCTTGAGGGCGGACTGTTTATTTCCCTGAGGATAGGTGGGTATTGGTCATTATCATAACTAACTAGTGCAATCTTCCTAGACTCTTGCATAAAAGTGGTTGACATTTATAACATTGTGTGCTATGCTCTTACTCATGCCTTCAAAAGGTTGCTCCTTACACCAGTAAACCCTACTGACCTGCCTGCATGGTAACTTGAATGCACCCTCCTTTAAGTTCCGGCAGGTAGTTCAGTCCCTCGAATACTCGGTTCCGCTGTGAGTGCCGGACTGCCAAAATGCTACTTATAGCAAGTATTGGAGGGTTCTATAAAACCCTGTGTTAGTGGACTTCACCACCCTACCATGGGGTTTTATTTATTTTGTAGGCTTCTGGTTAGTATGCCAGGCCGAAATTAAATTTTGGTTAACTAGCACTTATTTTTCATGGGTAACACGGGGTTTTAGCTCTGCGTCTTCGCTTTCGGTGTCGTCCGGCTCTAAGAAACCACCTGACTGGTGTTGCCAAAGGTTGGCATACAAGCCGTCCTCGGCTATCAGTTCCTGGTGATTACCCTCTTCAACAATTTCCCCCTCATGCATAACCAGGATGCGGTCGAGTTCGGCAATAGTGGATAATCGATGGGCAATTACAATGGTGGTCCGGCCTGACATGAGATCGTGAAGCGCTTCTTGGATTAACTTTTCACTCCGGCTGTCAAGCGCGCTGGTCGCTTCATCAAGTACTAATATGGGCGCGTCTTTAAGAATGGCCCGGGCAATGGCAATCCGCTGGCGTTGGCCGCCAGAGAGCTTTGTACCGCGTTCGCCAACCAAAGTGTCATATCCCTTTGGGAGCTTATCGATAAACTCAGTTGCCCGTGCTTTTTCAGCCGCGGCTTGAATTTCGGCATCGGTGGCATTGGGTCGGCCATAGCTAATATTGTCGGCCAGGCTGCGGTGAAATAACAGAGGTTCCTGGGGAATGTAGGCGATTTGCTGCCGTAAGTTGATCTGCGAAACCTCGGCGATGTTCTGGCCGTCAATTAAAATGCTTCCTGAGCTTAAATCAGCGAACCGTAAAAGTAATTTGGTGATAGTTGTTTTGCCGCCGCCGCTCGGACCAACTAGGCCCACCCGCTCCCCCGCGGGGATAACTAATGAGAAGCCTTTAAACAGATTACCGCCGGAATCAGGATAGGCAAAGTCAACCTCGTCAAAAACAATGTCACCTCTGCTGACAATAAGTGGCTCGGCATTAACCGTATCTATTACGTCGGCTGGCTGGCCAAGCAGCTCGGTCATTTCTTGGGTATCGCCTAAAGCTCGATTTATATTTCTCATGGTGGCAGTTAAGTTCCATAGCCGCTCCAGTATACTGCCGGTGTAAGACAGAATAAGCAGCACGGTACCAATTGGCGCGTTAAAATGAGTAACGGCTAAGATTGCCATCGCCAAAGCCGCGGCGCTGGTAGCAATAAACATATTAGATTGCACGAAGGCGTTGCCTAGCCCGACCCACATTACTCTTACTCCTCTGCGTGCCACGTTTTGACTTCGTTTGGCAAATAAGGCGCGTTCTACTCCTTCTTGGCCGAAGCTTCGGACGGTTGTAATGTTAGTGATACTATCGGCTAATTGGGCAGTTTGCAGGGTTTCGGCGGCGGCATACTTGGCGCTAGCCCTTACCTCACGCTTACGCAATACCAGTATTATCATCAAGTAACAAAGCGTAAAGAGAGTTAGTACTCCTACATATAATGGAGATCGGGGAAACAAAATAATCACCGTAAATATAAAACTGAGGATTAACGGATATACACTCCATATAAGTTCATCGGTTATGCGTTCGTAGCTATTAATAAAGCGCGTCGCCGAAGCTACCAGCGCGCCTCCAAAGTGGTCGGCGTGGAACTTTTCGCTTTGAAAGATAAGGTGGTTAAAAATTTTGGCCGCCAAATCGCGGGCGGTGTAGATCTGGCTTTTCCAAAACAACAGGTCGGCCACCCGCCACATGATGGTGCCGTAAAACCCAGCTGCAAGAGTTAAGACTAAAGGTGTAATAAAGCCGCTAAATTTGGCTTGTGGGTTTGTGGCTAAATCATCCAATACACCGGCAGCAATAAGAGGAATAATGAAGCTGTGGGCAAATAATGCCGTGGGTATAATAAGCACGCTCCCAATAAGCCGAGTTTGGTACGGCTTGGCGTAAGCAGCATATATTCTAATTGTGTCAGAATTGATTGACATTATTCTAGCTTACCATAACTGCTGGGTGTGTTCAGATAGCGATGTATCCATTAAGGCTGACTCTAAATAATTGGCCGCGGCGTTAAGCAGCTCAGACACTTTTACGGCCTCGTTGGCCATAAACGGGTCAAGTACGAACTTATCGGTAGGCGTTTGGGCCAAAAAGTCATTAGCAATTCCAAGCCGGATACGCCAAAAATTATCACCTATATGCTGGGTCAAGGATTTAATACCATTGTGCCCGGCGGCTCCTCCGCCGTGCCGCACGCGCATAGTGCCAAAGGGTACGTCGACATCGTCATACACTACCCAGACGTCTTCGGGAGCGATTTTATAGAAATGAACAAGGGCTTGGACGGCTTGGCCGCTTAAGTTCATCATGGTGGTTGGCCGCGCCAGCATGCAGGCGTACTCGTTTTTCATATCAAGGACGTCGGCGGCCGCCTTGGAATGTTTCTTGAAATCTTCAGGCCGTTTGCCAAACGTTATGGCAAGCATATTCACCACCGCGAATCCTAGGTTGTGGCGGGTATGGTGGTATTCGCGGCCCATGTTTCCAAGGCCGACAATCAGCTTCATGTGAGCGGAAGTATTACAGACATAACAAGATCGATTATAGCAAGAAAGCGAAAGCTTATTTCTGCTTACCTCGGAATTCTAGCTTAATAGGAGTTCCCGCGAACTTGTAGGCTTCCCGTAAGCCATTTTCTAAATAACGCACGTAAGAAAAATGGACCATTTCAGGATAGCTGGAAAACAGGGTAAAGGTCGGAGGGTTGACCGCGGTTTGGGTGGCGTACTTGATTTTGGGCTGGCGGTTTTTAAGTCCGGCCGGTGGTTGCTTGGCTACCAGCTTTTCAATTAAACGGTTTAACTCACCGGTGGGGACGCTTATCGTTCGGGTTTCGGCGATTTCCTGAGTAAGCTTAAAGAGTTGGGTCACGTTTAAGCCTTGGATGGCGGAGGTATATACCAGCGGCGCCCAGTGCGCAAAGGCAAAATCGCTCACTAGCTTGCGGGTAAAGCGGACTTGGGTTTTGTCGTCCTTTTCTTCAACCGCGTCCCATTTATTCATAACTAAAATTAAGCCTTTGCCGGCATCTATCACCGCGCCGGCAATATGCTGGTCGCCCGCCACGCTGGGTTCGGTGGCGTCCATAACTAAAATGCCAATATCGGCCCGGGCAATCGCCGACAATGTACGCAAGCTAGAGTACTTTTCAATCCCCCCCTCAATTTTCCCCCGGCGGCGCAAACCGGCGGTGTCCAGAATCCTAATAGTTTTACCGTGGTATTTAATATCAATGCTGCCTACATCGCGGGTGGTGCCGGCCCGTTCCGAAACAATGGCTTGTTGCTTGCCTGCCATGGCGTTCAGCAGACTGGATTTGCCGACATTCGGCCTTCCCAAAAGTGCTAAGGTAACCACGTCCTTTTCGGCAGGCGGCTCCGGAACAGCGTCGAGGTGAGCGGTAATGGCGTCGAGCAAATCGCCTGTGCCCCGGCCGTGAACGGCGGAGGTTTCAATAATCGGGTCAATTCCCAGTTGTTCAGGCGTGTCCATGGGTCCTGCTTGGGCGGTGTCAATCTTATTAACCGCCAACACCATGGGCTTACCGGTTTTGCGGGCCAGACGGGCCGCCAGCTGGTCTTCCTTGGTGATCATGGTCCCGGCGTCAATGACAATCATCAAAACGTCGGCTAAGTGGGCTACTTCATTTATTTGCTCCTGAACAGCAATCTCCAGCTCGTCGTTATCGCTTTTTTGCAACCCGGCGGTATCCGCCAGTAAAAAATGCTTACTATTCCAAGTGAGTGAACCGTAATTGGCATCACGGGTGGTACCGGCTGTCTCATGGGTAATTGCTTGACGCACTCCCACCAGCCGGTTGAACAAACTTGATTTACCAACATTAGGTCGGCCGATTATTGCTACGATCGGAGTTACTGCCATCGGTATGTTGTATTAATCCAATCTGCCAAAAGTTTGCTTTCGCCGAAACGGTCCTGGCTCCCGAGTATGACGGTAATAACTTGGTGGCCCTGGATGGTGGTTAATCCAATAAAACACTGCCCGGACGCCAAGGTGTATCCCGTCTTTATACCAGAAAAAGTGCTGGAATGCAAAAGTTGGTTGGTGGTATTTAGCTGGAATGGTCGTCCGTCTTGCGCAGTAATGGTTGCAGCGGGTATTTTTATAAGTTCACGTATTAAATCGTTTTGCAAAGCCAAAGCACCAATCTTGGCAAGTGCTTCGGCAGAGGCTCCATTGTTGGTATCATTCAGGCCGGAAGGGTTCGAAAAATGGGCATCAACTATCCCCCATCGCTCCATTAACTGATTCATTTTAGTTGCGAAGGCTTCCCGGCTGCCACTTTCGTTAATAGCCAACGCGTCAGCCGCGTCGTTACCCGACTGGATTAAAAGCGCCGCCATCATGTCGCGGATTGTAAACTTCATACCAGGCTGAAGCCCCACCACTTCGTCTCCGGGCTGGTAGGCTGGAAGCGTTGGGACGGTAATAATCTCAATTGGCTCATGACTTGATAAAATCACCAAGGCCGTTGCCAGCTTGGTTATGGACGCGATTGGGCGCTTTTCATTGGAGCGCACGCTATAGAGAGTTTGATTGCTGTCTAAATCCACGGCGTAGGCACTCCCGGCGCCGAGCTGGAGCGGCGCTTCGGAGATTTTGTGGGGAACCGCGTCTTGCTGATAGGCAGGCAGGCTGGCGCTTAAGGGGGGAGGAAATGCCTGGCTTTCAAACTGGTTCACAAGACGGGCATTAAGGCTGGGTATGGGCGCCAGTGCCATCACTAGGGTGGTAAGGCTAAGTACTAGGTTCACGTTTCGCCTCCTTTGGTTCTGCCACCGTCCATTTGCCTTGCGCTAGGCTGCCTAAGGAGTAGGCGCCAAAATGGGTCCGGTGCAACGCAACTACATCATAGCCTAGGGCCGCGAAGCTGCGGCGGATTTGCCGGTTGCGTCCTTCCTGCAGTTTCACTATAAGGAGGGAACCACGCTGTTCCAAATGAAGCTGACTAATCCCGTCTTCGAGTTCCACGCCCTGCTCTAGGCGTTGGTGGTCGGCAGGTGTTAATTTCCGGTTTAAGTCTACTTCATAACGCTTCCATTTGCCTTTACTGGGGTGCTGGAGAAGTTGCGCCAAATCACCATCGTCGGTTAAAAGCAGCAAACCGGAGCTATTACGGTCGAGGCGGCCAATTGGCTTTAGCCGGAAAAGCTCGGGCGGGAGTAAGCGGTATATGGTGGGTGTTTCACCCTGTTGGCGCCGGCTGGTTATATAGCCTGCCGGCTTATGGAATAAGATTGTTTGGCTTGGCGGCTGCGATAATAACTGACCATCAAGTATTACGCGGTCTTTAGGGTTTGTGGTGTCCCCCAATGCAGCTACTTTGCCATTAATGCTTACCCTTCCTGCGCCGATGACGATATCAGCTGCTCGACGCGACATACCGGTTGCCGCCGCTATATAACGGTTAATGCGCATTAGGATGACCTTAAACTCCGGGCGTCGGTGGAGCGGGCGGAGTTGGTGGCGGTGTGGGAGGCATAGTCGTGCCAAACTGCGGGGGTTCAGGCGGAGGAGGCGGCGGAGCGCCTTCGGGTCCCCCGGTTAGTACTTGCTTAACGGAGTTCACCACATCTTCCAGGGTAACCTGAGACTTAACCAGGTATTTATTTACTCCCAGGGCTTCACCCCGCTGGCGGTCGGCTTCCTGGGACAGGGCGGTCATCATAATTACTCTGGTCGTTTTTGTTTCCGGAGTTTGGCGTAAAATGTCTAGCACATCAAAGCCGCTAATCTTGGGCATCATGACATCCAGCACGATTAAATCGGGTTTTTCCCTCACGGCTGAAGCTAGCGCTTCCTCTCCGTCGGAGGCGGTAACTACGGTATAGCCTTCTGCCATAAAGCGGGCGCTGTAGATATCGCGCAGACTAAAATCGTCCTCTACTAACATTATCTTCGTCACTGCTGACTCCTTTTACCATAAGCATAACAGGTGGTGAGTTTTGGGGCAATCATATGGCCGCCGCCGCTGCCGGTTGGGGCTTGGAAATATCGGTGATGGCAGGAATTTTAACTGCGGAGGTAGCCGCCGATGGCGCAACCGCGGTGGCAGCAACGCCATCGGCCGGAGCCATGATCTTTTCACTGGCTTGGCGCGGCAGGCTAAACTTGAAGCTACTGCCTTCATTCAGCTTGCTTTCTACCCAAATCCGGCCGCCCAGGCGTTCTATAATGCTGCGGCACAGGTAAAGCCCAAGGCCGGTTCCGCCGATGGTTCGGGTGGCGGAGCTATCGATGCGGTAAAACTTTTGAAAAAGGTGCGGGATATCTTCGGCGGCAATCCCAATACCGGTGTCGCTTACGCTAACGGTTACGGTGTCGGTGGTTCCGCCAATGGTGACATTTATTACTCCGCCGGTCGTGAACTTAATGGCGTTTTCCATCAGGTTAGTAATAACTTCCCGGACGCGTTGGGGGCTGCCTTTAACGGCGTAAACCGGCATAACTGAGTTCTGGGCGCGGACAATCTGGTCCGCCGAGGCAAACTGGACTTCAAGGCCTTTCTTTTGGGCAGTGAACTGCATATCGGCCACGGCCTCGTTGGCTAACTGGGAGAGGTCAAATATCTCCTGCTTGTCCTGGCGGTTGCTATCTTCCATTTTGGTAACTGAAAGCAGGTCCCGGAAGAGCGCCCCCAGGTGTTGGGTAGAAGCGTGGGCCTTTTCCAAGTAATTCTTGGCGCGGTCATCAATGGTCGCGACCGCGGGATTCATGACTAAGGAAAGGTAGCCTTCAATGGCGGCCACTGGCGTGCGCATTTCGTGTGAGGCGGTAGAAATAAACTCGTTACGTTGGCGTTCAATCTCCTTATCACTGCTAATATCGCGGAAGAGCGCAATGCCTCCTACCACGGCTTTGTTGTCGTCGAGAATTGGTGATAACAGCAAGGAAACGGCGACGGTGTGTCCCCCTTTGGTTTGCATGGTAAGTTCGTTGTGGACCATGCTTTTGGCACTGGTCCAAACTTCCTTAAACGGGTCAACATCCCCGCTTAGCTTGTTGCCGTTGGCGTCATGAAGGCTAAGGACCAGCCGGTAATCGAGGTTTTGTGCTGATTTCGCGTCCCATCCGGTCATCCGCACCGCTGCCGGGTTAAACAACTGAATTTGATGGTTAGCGTCCACCACCAATACGCCTTCGCCGACACTATTCATTAGAACGTTGGACTTTAAGGCTTCCTGGCTAAGCTTTCCCGATAGGGCCGCTACTTTCTCGTGCTGCTGGGTGGAACGCCCCAAGGCCCGATGGACCCATTCAGCCAAGATAGCCGCGCACAAGGTAATGCCGAGTTGTCCGAGATGAGTAATTAAGTAGGATGCCTCATCAAGGTGAAAAGAGAGCTGGTAGCCATAAACAGCAATAGTTGCCGCCATAACGACGATGATCGCGATACCGCCAAAGATACCGGCTACCAGTAGCGCCAAGACCCAGAGCGCGTAGTAAGGAGAGTCGATACCGCCGGTGGCGGCGATAACCAAGCTAATGTTGGCAGCCGTAATGAGGCTGATGATAACTCCGGAGAGCTTAGGGTGCTTTTTCTTAAGTACCTGATGGATACTTATATAGTAGGCCGCCGCCGCCAACCCTAATCCGGCAACGGCAATAGTAAGGCTGCCGCTTTGAAGCGACTGGGGGGCAATCTTATAGAGCAACAGCACCGTTGCGGCAATCACCCCGCCCAAGGCAGCCTGAAAAAGTGTAACTAGGGAGTAGCGACTTGAAACCTGCACGAAACCTCTTATGTTTCTTTAAGTATGCATCAAGGAATCGGATTATTCAAGCTACAAACACCAGGAGTTTACAAGCATAAGCGAGTTATGGTATGGTGCGGGTGTCAGGGGTTTAAGCATGTTTTGTGTGCTTATTGTGTTCAGGAACCTCGGACACAAAAAATACAGAAGGAGCTCTCGAGGGTGAGGGCTCCTTCTGCCATTATTGCGCGTCGGCCGCGCCACGGAGTTTAAAGTCAACGGGTTCCCAGCGGGCGCAATTGGGCAGCGATGCCAATGGCTAAAGCGATGATCGCGATGTTCTTTATAATGTACTGCCCTTCTAGGGTTGGCACGAACACCTGGCTCCACGCTAGCGATGGAACTAAGATCAGAGGCGAGCTAACGATAACCATGTGCCCGAGTAAGAGCGGAATAGTGAGCCGGGTGGCCCTGGGAATTAAGAATAAGACACCAATCAAGCACTCTAACGCTGCCAGTATCAGATAGAGCTCATTAAAATAAGCTGGGCCAACCGTATTTGTTACCAGCGCGTGGGCTAATGGTCCGGCCGGGCTCAAGCCTAGCAGCTTTAACAGCCCAAACCAGAAGAAAACGACAAAAATGGCTACGCGCGCCAAAGGCGGAAACACCTTGCTTAGCCAAGCTATAAGTTTTTGGTCGAAAGCGTAAGTTTTACTACCCATAAAGCCACTTTTCCATTTATTATTTCTGGGTATCGTCGCGGATCCGCCCCACGAGCTCCTCCAGCAAATCTTCCAGCGCGATAATGCCTGCTACCTCCCCCTTTTTTTCAATTACCTGAGCTAAATGCGCCCCGGTACCCTGCATAGTCAACAAGGCTTTTCGAAGCGACGTATTGGCCTTAACTTCCGCGAGCGGCCGGATAAAACGCCGGGGCAGCGGCTCTTGTTGTTCGCGGTCGGAAATGCCAAGAATGTCTTTAATGTGGACGTAGCCCTTCATTTCACCCTTGCTGTTAGCTAAAGGAAAACGCGAATATCCGGTGGCGGCGCAGAGCTGCTCAATTTCCAACGCGGAGGCTTTTGAAGGCGCGAGAACAATTTTATCCAAAGGAAGCAGCACCGCTTGGATCGTCCGCTTATCAAAATCAAGGGCTCCGGACAAAAACTGTTCTTCGTCCTTGCTGAGATATCCTTCTTTGTGTGACTCTTTCACAAACCCCGCCACCTCATCGCGGCCAAAGCTGCTGGTTATTTCCTGCTGAGGCGTTATGCCAAACAGCCGCAAGCAGCCGTTGGCAACCGCGTTTAAGAAATTAACGGCTGGTCCGGCAATCTTAATAATGAGCACCAATGGCGGTGTAAACAACAGCGCTACCCGGGTGGGCTTGGCCAGCGCCAAGTTCTTTGGCACCATCTCGCCAATCACCACATGCAGATATACCATTAGCGTTAAAGCCACCACAAAGGCTATGGGATGGAGCAGAGCTTCACTCAGTCCCAACGAATGCAGCGGCGATTCTAGCAAGCGCGCGATTAAGGGCTCGCCAATAGCGCCAAAAATAAGGGTGCAGAGGGTTATGCCAAGTTGGGCACCGGCTAGCATTAAAGATATACGTTCCATCGCGCCTAGCGTGATGCGCGCGGCCCTGGAGCCATTTAAGGCGTGGAGCTCAATGTTGCTGCGGCGAGCTGATACCAGCCCAAACTCCGCGCCAACAAAAAAAGCGTTTCCAAGGAGCATCGCCAGAGCCAGCAATAACTGGAATTCAAAACTCATGATTCGCTCTCACCGTGGTTTTTCATTTTGGTCATCTTCAGCCGATCGACCCGTAACCCGTCCATGCGTTCAACCCGCAGTTCCACGGTTAACTTTTTGCCATCCCTGTCAATCGCCTCAATCTGGGCCGCGTCCCCCGTTTCGGGAATTCGTTCAAGCTGTTGCGTAAGCAGGCCGGCAATAGTTTCAACCTCTTCGTTATCGGGCAGATAAATACCAAGCTCCTCGCCAATTTCGTCTGGCCGGAGCAAGCCAGAAATCGCCCAGCTTTCGCCGTTACGTTTGCGAATGGCGAATTTTAAGCGGTCGTGCTCATCCTGCACCTCCCCTACCAGCTCTTCTAGTAAGTCCTCAATCGTTACAATCCCATCGGTTCCGCCAAACTCATCAACTACTATCGCCATTTGCAGCCCACCCTTGCGCAGCGCGGTTAACAGCGGCTCAAGCTGTAAGGCTGAAGGCAGCAGTATGGGGGGCCGCATAATTTGGGTTACCAAAGTGGTGTCACGTTTTGCCCGCGAAATTTTAATAGCGTGCTTAATATGCACGACTCCAACCACGTCATCAAGGCTCTTATCGGTAACCGGGAACCGCGACAACCCGCTGCTTTGGGCTGTTTCTATAACTTTTGCGACCGTAGCGGTGCTGGGAATGTCTTTTACCCTGACCCGGGGTGTCATCACGTCCAAGGCGGTTAGCTCGCCAAAGTTAAGTGAACGTTCAAGCATGAGGGCGGTTTCTTTGGGAAGGGTGCCATTTTCGGCAGAACGCTGGACCAAAGCCAATAACTCGTCGGCTGACCTTGCCGATGCCAGTTCCTCCTGCGGCTCAATGCCAAGTTTCTTTAAGATGAAGTTGGCGCTGCCGTTAAGCAATCTGATGGGCCGGTGCATGATTCGGGTAAATAAGCGCTGGGGTGCCTGGACGATCCGGGCGGTTCCCATGGGCCGGGCAATGGCTAGATTCTTAGGTACCAGCTCGCCAAATACCATGGTTACAGCCGTGGCTACAAGAATCCCAAGGGTAATGGCAATGCCGGAGACCGCAAATTCCGGCATGCCAATGGTAAGCAGCGGGCCTCTAATTAAAGAAGCGACGGTCGGCTCCGCCAAAAACCCGATCGCTAGGTTTGTTAAGGTTATGCCGACTTGAGCGCCAGACAGCTGGGTAGATAATGTCCGCAGCGCGTAGGCTACCCCTTGGGCTTTACGGTCGCCTTTCTCGGCCAGCTTATCGACGGCTGAGCGGTTGACGGCGATCAAAGAAAATTCAGCCGCTACGAATATGCCGCACAGCGCTACAAGGATGAGTGAGATGAGAAGGAGTATGAGCTCTGCCATCAGCTAGTGGTAACAGGCGGGGGCCACATAAATAGCATATATAAGCATTATACCAGATGGCGTCACCGACTGGTATCAAAAGAGGAGGCATGTGCCTCCTCTATTCGATCCTAATTTGGGTTTAGGTTATTTAGTTATGCACCGCTACGTTTGTAGTTGAATTACTGGAGTTAGATACAGAGCCGGTTGAGGCACCGCCACCAATGGTGTTACCGCTACTGTTGGCGCTGCCGCTGGTAGCCGACTGATTATTGGTATTAGTTACGCCAACTTGGTTGTTGTTTATTTTGGTGTGATTGTTTGAGCTAGTAGAGGTAATCTGGTTGTTCGAGCCTGGCCCCGTCAAACTGATTGATGAACTTGAGGGCGCGTTGCTTGTTCCAGCACTAGCGCCTGAGCTGCCCTGGTTAGCAACAGCTACCGCGGTGGCAGTGGTGTTGGCGTTACCAGCTGAGCCGGTTGAGGCTCCGCCGCCAATGGTGTTACCGCTACTGTTGGCGCTGCCGCTGGTGGCATTCTGTGAGTTTTGATTGTTTACGTTAACATTATTATTGTTAATCGACGTCATATTCGTGTTAGACGAATGGGTTATGGTGTTGGTTGACCCTGGCCCGGTTAAGGAGATGCTGTTACTGCCTCCACTTGACATTGGAACCCACCAGCTACCTAATGCCCCTCCGTTACTAATACTTACCCAAGTTAGAGCTCCGTTGTTGTTTGAAGCGCTTCCCGAATGTGCGCTTCCGCCAATCGTATTTCCACTGACATTGGCAGACCCGCTCGTAGCTGACTGGTTGTTATTGTTTGATACGCCTACATTGTTAGCGTTAAACCAAAAGCCATTACTGTTGGATGATGTTGTTATGGTGTTACTAGAACCCGGACCGGTAGTGCTAATACTCGACTGTGCCGATGCAATTCCGACAAGGCCGAATGTAGCCGTTGCGATACCGATTGCGCTGTAACGTAATGTTTTTCTTACCATATGAAGAGAACCCCCCTATTAGTGCTAGCTGGTTAAATTAGCTAACTCGCTTAACTATAAATGATTCCAGCCTTCAACTCAGTGGGCATAGTTACAGGATTATATAAAAACTTTTTTCCAATACTGTGTGGAGACTGCTTGCACCATTATGGTTATGGTGCATAGGGTATTTAAAAGTAAAAAACTATTTTTAGGGTTGCTTTAGGTGACTGTTGGCCCATTCGACAATAGTGCCGGAGTGGTCGATGATGTTTCCGTTGTCCAGCACCAGTGTTGGTACCTGGCTATTGCCGCTGATTAGTGCCACCTTCTTGCGGCCTTTTGTTGCCATAAACTGCGGCAACAACCGAGACCCCTTCACTTTTTCTATTTCAGGATTATAGCCGGCATCCCGCAGTGCTCGGTAGGCTTTGGCGCAAGCATGGAGATCGTTCCCGTTGGTAGTGTAACAGATGTATAGCTTCATGATCTTAGTATATACGGGCAAGACGAAAGAAGCCCCCGACAAATCGCCAAGGGGCTTCAGTCGGGGGCGAATATGCCCCTCCTGCCCACGTGTCCGGCGTCGTTCTGATAAAGCCCTCGCTAGTGAGGGTCAAATCAGCCGGAGCGTGCAGGGTGTAGGTCTGGCGGCGGTTAGGTGCTTGGGGTCAGCGCCTGAGCCTCCTTGAGGCCTTCGAGGAAGTACTGGATGTTGATCGGCTTCAGGTCCAGCACGATGACGTCGACCGCCGGAACTCCATCGCCATCCGGGTGCGTGTTCACCAGGAAGCTGATGCCGTCGAGTCCGAGATGGACCCTTCGGCGCGCATCGATGTAGTAGATGTCGTCCATCTGGTCGTCGAAGCCAGCGGCCGCGCGAACGGCCCCACGAACGCGACCCTCATGGACGAAGAGGTTGCCATTGCAGTGCGTGATGACGAGGTAGAAGTTCCTGTCTTTCACCATCCGGATGTAGCCGCCGCCGTCGACCACGGCCTGCCTGATCTCCTCCTCGGGGATCGGGCGATCTCCGTCGAAGTTGAAGAAGTGGTGCTTGATCACGCGGCAGATGAAGCCCGTCAGCGGATCCACGAAGCTGGGATCCAGCGGGTCGTGCTGTTCGTCCATGGGATGTCCCTTGGGTGAGTGAAGGATTCTTATACCTTCGTGTGCGTTATAATACCACAAAACTATGTAATTGCAACTCAGACTACTGCTTAAGCACCCACAGTAATAAGATTATTAAGTTTTGTAAAAAGCTGGCCCTTCTGATTGAAACATTCAGAATAATTTAACCCCTGCCCCTCATACTGTTATTCGTCTGGTGGCTGAATCTGCTGATGAGGGTTCATCGCTGGTGCGGCCGCTTGGTTTCATCACCCGAGCGCGTGGGGTTCAATTCCCCATGAATCCACCAGACATAAAAAAGCCGCATATGCGGCTTTTTTATCATCTTTGGCTGGCCATGAATCCACCAATCACACGTGTGATGGTAATAAATTATCATATTGGGAAAAGCGACTCAAGCAGAGCACCCTCCCACGCAGAATTGCGAGCTAGCCGTAAATTTGCTAATTTCGTGGGTTAATAGCATGGAATGCTACAAAGTATGACTGTTTGCTGCTCATGTGGCTCCTTTGGGCGTACACGAAGTTTCCGATTCCCAATCTCACAAGCTCTTGATTCATTGCTGCAACAGCTTTGTCGATATCTTCATACTTCCAGGGAATAGTAATCTCCCCTTCGGTTCTGCCTGAATCGGATATTTCCGCGTCAAACCCCATGTCCTGCAAAGTTGCGACAAGGTGCTCCTTAATTGGCTGAAGAAAATCGGGAGCACCCAGCACTTCCTTGAGGTGTCCAACAGCCTCTATGATTGTCTGACTCGTCCGCTCTACTTCAGGATGACCTTCCTGCTCGGACCCCTCTTGTAAGTCCTCGTCTGTTTCAATGTTTGTGGAGGCACCTTGGTCTGGACTTCCAGGATCAGGCAGTTCACCGTGGGGCATGATAAGTTCTCTTAATCTTTAAATTATAACAGTTTGAGCGTTAAATCATCGCTCTTGTGTATTGTTGGTCGGCCGGGTTAAGGCAAAGCGCCTCGCCGACCCGAAGGCCGACGATGTAGGCACTTGCGGGCGGCGAGGCTGAGTTGTGGCGCTTTACGGCCGCCACGACCAGTTTGGAGGGATGGATTGGCTGCTACGCCTCCGCCAGCATCTCCGCATATGCGGCGCGCCAGGCAACTTCGTCCTCCGGGTGGTAGGGGTAGCGCGGGTCGGGGGGCTGACCTTCGAGGTACCGTGCGCGGCTGGGTGAACCCTCGCAGACCTGCTCTCCATCGACGAAGACGGGCAAAAGGTGTCGAGATCGAGGAAGCATCATCCCCATCCTTTCATCTACCTTCATTGCCAGGATGGTCGCGTCGTTGTTGGGGGGTACGTCTTTGCCGCACTTGTCACATTTCATGCTTCTTCTCACTTTCCCGGTGTCGGAATCGATATAGTCATGCTGCGTCGATCACTTCAGCTGACACTTCTCAGCGACTCCAAGCTGCCAGAGAACCGCGAATGCAGCCAGTGCTGAGGCTCCCCATGTGAAGTAGGCTTCGGGAGGAGGCGTGAGCGCCACGCTGCCGATAGCGATGGCGAATATCACCACGCAAAGTGCCTTCGAGCGCTTCACATAAGGCTGGCTTGCAACCGCTACTCCGGCGCCAAGGCCAGAGATAATCCACATAAGGTACGAAATGATGCTCACGACTGCCCCCTTGGGCTTGAGATGGACACTTCCAGAGTATATTTATACGTTTATATAGCTGATTAGTCAATAATTGCAAATAAATCGTTTTGGATATTAGGCGGTTCTAAACCGTCCTAGTATGGTTGCCCAATGGTAGACGACGCTAGGATCGAATGGAACCAAATCAAGAAAGAGCTTCTAAGTTTTTCTAATTTTTTCCAAGATGTTCAACGGGTCATTTTAGGCGGAGCAAACAAGAGGATTAACCAGTAAATAATTCCCACTATTGGTATAAGCCAAAGAAAAGATAGTAATTTATTGAAGCCAGCACTTTCTGTCCGCCTATATATTATTAAACTGCCTAAGACGAGATATGTGATTGCCACTAGCACCCATAACGCATCGCCATTAGTGGTTTTGCCTATTTCTATAAATCGCGAAGACACCAATACTATTCCCAAACTTATTATGGACCACATCAAAAAACTCATTCTATTGATTGGATTTGCAAGAATGTTCATATCTAAAATATCTCATAGTTTAAGCATAAGAGCAATGGTAGTCCCACGGGGAATGTCGCTAACGCGACCTCCACTCGCCTGCTTGGCTCGTTACAGCGAACCCGGGGTTCCCTCTTCGCTGCGCGAACGACCAGGAGAAAAAATACCACTTGGAGTGGCATCCTTTCTCCTGGTAGTCCCACGGGGAATCGAACCCCGGTTACTGGAATGAGAATCCAGCGTCCTAACCGCTAGACGATGGGACCATAAAACCCAAACCAAGGTTTGGGTTTTGGGCGGCCAAAAGGCCAGATCTTGAACACACCGCTACTGTACCAGTTTTAAAAGGCCCAGTCTAGAAGAAATAGCGTCCTCCGCTGGCTAACGTTTGCATGGCCTTTTCTGTGATTGGACGGTATTGCCAGGTTTTTATGTTAATTTTTTTACTTTTTTTCAGGTCGGCTTCGAACTGCTCGGTTAAGGTAGTGGCTAGGTTCGCGCTCTTGGCTAGAATAATGGCTTCTTCGTCGTGGCGGAATGAGCGGCTATTAAGGTTGGCTGAGCCCAGCACACTTGTTTCGCCGTCAATAACAATGAGTTTGCTGTGGGTTTTAGTTGGCTGGTACTCGTAAATTTCAGTACCTGCTCTTAAGAGACCCATATAGTAGGAACGGCCGGCTTGCATTGCGACTTGGTGGGAAGGGTGCGGTCCGTTGGTAAGGATGCGAATCTTCACTCCCCTGTTAGCTGCCTCGACCAGCGAGCGGCGGAGACGAGCAGCTGGGCCGAAGTAAGCGGTTGAAATATCAATAGAATGGATGGCTTGTCGAATAAGTTCCTCATAAAGAGTGGTAAGATCCCTATTCGTTGGGCTTAGCGGTGCCGTGTCAACCAGCGCCATCGGGACTGTCCCCTCTTTGGCGGGCGCGGTTATGGGCTTTTGTTCTGGTAGCTGCACGGTACTAAAGCGATTCCAGCTGCGGATGAATGATCCTGCCATCTCTCCGACAATTGGGCCTTTAAGTTGAAAATGGGTGTCGCGCCAGGGAGCGGGATAGTTTGCGCCGTTTAACCATAAGTCAGCAATACCAATTCCGCCGGTAAATCCAATGATGTTGTCAACTATTAACAACTTTTTATGCAAACGCTTATTGTAGCGCAGGGGGCGAAGCTTTTGCCTGGGATTAAACCACGCGATGTCAATGTGGTCGGTGCGCATATCGGACAGATGCTTGGGATCGGTTTTTTCAGCGCCGTAAGCGTCTAGAAGAATGTAGATCTTAACACCGCGGCGGGCAGCGTTGAGCAGGGGTTGGTAAAATAAGTCGGAAGCTTTCCCCTTTTGGACGCAAAAATTGGCAAAATAAATTGAAGTTTTGGCTTTATGGATGGCTTTCAGCATTGCCGGATAGGTTTCTTCGCCATTCACAAGCGTTGTAATGGTGTTGCCGGGCAGAAAATGAAGTTTTGGTGTGGTTGTCATGGATCAAATTATATGATGACGTTTCGGTAATGGGGTGTCAACGCGGCGAGGAGGTGAGCGGTGAAGCTCTCCCCCTCGCGTGCGTGTTCGTTGAAGCGGCGGTGGGCTAGCGCCAGAATGCCACCTTCGACATCGTCCAGTCAGTGGCTGCGTTGGTGATCACAACAGCTGCGCCCGCTGCCGCGCCGCCTCCGCCGAGCATCCGCGCGTAGTAGATGAACCTGCGCCTCTCGGTTGGGTTACCGAGGGTGATGAGTGCAGCCCATGCTACCCCCAGAAGCGTAGCACCGCGAATCGTCCTCAGCCACTCAGGCAGTTCAGACATCACATCCCCTTTCGAAGCTGGCCGGGCTAGTCCGTGATCCAGCGGATGACGCCATTGGCTGTGGAGGCTGCAAGGCCAACGCAGCCACCCACCAAAGCGAAATCGCTGGACTCGAGGAACATCTCCGTCCACGAGAACTTGGGCAGTGAGCGCCGCTGCTGGACTGCCCGTTCCTGACGTTTGGCCAGGTTCTTTGTGTACTGGTTGGCTCCTACGGCGAAGCCAATCCAGATGCCACCGCTGGCATTCCTTAAGACCACGTTTGCCACTTGGCAAGTTGCGCCTACCGCTTGCCGCCTAACTCTGACGGGCAGTGACTGCTTCTGCTCAAAGAGCGACATATTTCCCCTTTCGGGTCGATTGGTGACCCACCGAATTGGGCCGCCGTGAAGCTACTATACCACTTTCAAGCGTTTTGAAAACCTAAAACTCCACATTTTTAGCTTGTGCTTGGAACAGGTTAAAAAGTGGGTAATTTGCGTGTCAATCATGTCAATTTTTGTGAGTATGCCCTATTGACCTACTTTTTAGGCTCTGGTAGCTTACCTCCCTGTGCCCTGTGTGAGCGGCCTTATCGGGTTTATGCCAGTGGGTTTACAATCAATAACGAAGGAATACTATGCGTCGATTTATTTTTGTGATGCTGCTAGTAGCAGCTACCATTCCCTTAAATGTGGGTAAGGTACAGTCCGAGGACTCTAAGATTAAACCCGGTAAAGCGGTAGCTGCCGCGGAAACGGCAGAAAAAGCACCTGAAAAACCAATTCAAAAACACGTAGTTGCCGGGGGCGAATCCCTTGCCTCTATAGCGGCAGGCAATCAGCTGGAAAGCTGGCGGCCGTTGTGGAATGCCAATACCGATCTGCAGCACCCCGACCAAATTAATCCCGGACAAGAACTTATTGTTCCAACCGAGCCTACCGTTGAGCGGCCGCTGCCAGCTGGCTATGGTGAACCCGTAGTGGCTGTTGCCAGTTCCGCTCAGCAAGGCTACAACACCTCCCGGCAGAACAAAGTGGTAACCGGCTCGGCTCCGAGCGGGGACATTTTAAGCCGCATTCGGATGCGTGAATCCGGTGGCAATTACGCCACCAACACCGGTAACGGGTACTACGGCGCCTACCAGTATGATGTTGGTACCTGGAACAACTACGGCGGCTACCGGGTAGCTTCGGATGCACCGCCAGAGGTTCAGGACGCTAAAGCCGCCGATACTTTTGCGCGGCGCGGCTGTAGCCCTTGGCCCAGCACCTGCTACTAGCGGCTACAAAGCGGCGTTTGGTATACTAAATACCTATGAATCGAAGTACGGCTGTGGGTATTGGAGGGGTGGTAGTTATTGTAGCGTTGGTAGCTGGAACCACCCTTTTCTTTAACCGCAGCGCTATTGCTCCTGATTCAAAGCAGCAGGATTCTCTAAGTGGTGGTAGTGAAAAAGCTCCCCGGATAAGTGAAAAACCTAACCAAGGAGCTGTTATGGAATTGCAAAAAACCGATATAAAAGTAGGAACCGGCGCTGAAGCGGTGGCCGGCAAGAACGTTACCGTTAACTATGTGGGAACGTTAACTGACGGCACTAAATTTGACAGCTCGTATGACCGTAACGAATCGTTTAGCTTTCCGCTTGGCGGTGGCCGGGTTATCAAGGGATGGGATCAAGGCGTTGAAGGCATGAAGGTCGGCGGCAAGCGTAAGCTGGTTATCCCGCCCGAGCTTGGTTATGGCAGCCGGGGTGCCGGGGCCAGCATACCGCCCGATTCAACCCTAGTCTTTGAGATTGAACTGTTGGGCGTAGAGTAGTAGTTGAGCGCTAAAAGCTGACGGTACGGTTGTCCGGGACAATCGCGTACCAGGTATTTCCCCTATTGAGGGGAATTTCTTTGCCGGCCGGATCCAGTAGCTTGGTCCGCTCGGTGTGGGCGGCTTTCGTCCACGTTCCTTCTACCGCTCCCCCGTCTCGAAAAACTATGGTTTTTCCGCTGCCAGGGGTGCCCATAATGGCGTGACCGGTGCCATCATAGCTGGTTGGCATATACTGAACCACGACATTCTTAACTTGGATTTGCGCACCGGTATTGCGGTCTATATGTGGCCCCCCCGCCATAAACCGGTCATAACAGTTGCAGGTCTGGTTGTAACGATACTCAACCTGAAACCCGCTATAGGAATAATCGATGCCGATGATGGCGTGGGCCGGCGTGGTTGGCGGCTCATCTTTCTTGCGGGCATTAGGAGTAAACTGGGCTGGTTGGGTGTAGTTGTTGGCCTGAAGCAGCCGGTCGAGAGCCTCATTGGTGATGTAGAGGTTGTGTGGCGCGTAGCGGTCGCTTGCCCGCGTAAAATACGAGCCCACCCCGCCCCCAAGCGCGTTAAGGCTTTTCACTTGCAAGGGAATAACCTGGCCAAGCGCCTCGGCGCTACCGCCGGCGTGCACAATGGGAGAAGCGTATTCAAGTGACCAATCACTGAAATAGGGGCGCAAACTTCGCACCGGCCCAATGGAGGGCGGTTGGTTTTCAACGAAGAAGGTTAGAAACCGGGTTATACCGCCTTCGGCTAACGCTTCATATACAACGCCCGCCTGGCTAAGGCCGGATTGGGGGCGCGCTTCAGGAGAATTTTCAATAATAACGGCCCTCAGGGCGCGGTCGGCTATTGCCGGCTCCATCTCTACACCGGTTAACAATGAGGCTTTGGTCGTTGGCTTGGGCGGCTTCTTGGGGACTTTAACGGTTTTTGAAACCGGGGTAATCGGTTTGGTGGTCTGCATGTATGACCATATCGCGACGGGCGCGATAAGCAGAAGACCGGCCGCAATAATAACGCGGGTACGGTGGGTTGCCAAAAAGCCCTTGAGGCGAGTCCATTTACTTGGTTCCGGCGGCGGCTCCGGCGGTGCCGGAAAGGGCGCTCCCCCGGCAGGCGAATCGTTGTTGCTACTTATCTGGATATCTTCAATTTCAGGATCTTTGCCGCTATCGTTCATATACACAATGGTACCATATGCCGGTTATGGTTGCTCGCTCCTTGTCCGCGGCACCCAGTAATCTTCTTTTTACGCAAATAGTGGCTGAAGGATACTATTTTGAGACAATTTTAATATATATTTAACCAGAAAATAGTATCCTCGGGATACTAAACCAAATAAAACTGTTTGGGGTGGATTATTGCTACTAATTAAGGGTGTAACAATTAAGCATGCTCAAGCCGCCGCAAGCTATTGTCTTTACCGAGGGTATGCAGTGTTTCAAATAATCCTGGCGCGGCGGTCGCTCCGGTTATGGCCACGCGGATTACCCCAAATGCCACGCCGGTTTTCAGTTCATTTTCTAATACCAGCTGACGCAGCCGCTTTTCCAGGTCTTCTTCGGAAAAATCACTCTCCTTAAGCGTTGCTATGACTTTGGCAAGCAACTTGGTCCGCTCACTAGCTGAAAGCTGCTTGGGGAAAAGACTTGGATTTACCGATGGCTCCTCGAAGAAAAAACCGGTTAAGGCGGGCAGTTCGCTTAAGAATTTAAGTCGTTCCTGTACCAGGCTTAGTACTTGTTTGCGGTAGGCATCATCCGAGGAATGGGCCGCTTGTGGCCAGAATTTTTGGCATCTGCCATATAGTTCGTCTAGGCTAAGGTTACGGATGTATACGCCGTTTATCCAGGATAAGCGCTCCATATCAAAGACGGCCGGGCTGGAATGCACACGCTCAAAGCTAAACTTTTCAATGAGTTCTTTAGTGGTATAAATTTCTTGGGTTGTGCCGTCGTTAAAGCCAAGGCTGGCCAAATAGGTTTGGAGCGCTTCGGGCAAATAGCCGTCATCACGATACTCCAAGACCGCTTTTGCCCCGTGCCGCTTACTCAGCTTGGCCTTATCGGCGCCAAGCACTTGCGGAAGGTGCGCAAACACCGGGGGGTCCCAACCAAAGGCTTCATACAAAAGCAAATGCTTGGCAGTACTGGGAATCCACTCGGCCGCACGGATGACGTGGCTGATATTCATAAGATGGTCGTCAACCACATTGGCAAAGTGGTAGGTTGGATAGCCGTCGGCTTTAACGGCTACGAAATCTTCCAACACACCCCGCTGCCAGCGTTGCTCGCCCCACACGGCATCCTCCCACACCACATCGTCACCAGACGCCACCTTAAAGCGCAGGACAGGCCTTTGGCTGGGATTAGCGGGTTCCAGGGTGGCTTGCTTCTGCGTAAAGCGAAACGGCTGCTTGGCGGCGCGGGCGGTGGCGCGTAAGGACTCCAGCTGTTCGGGCGCGGTGTAGTCCTCATACAGGACACCTTGGTTAAGAAGGATTTCTGCCTGCTTGGCATAGATTTCGAGGCGCTCCGACTGATATGAAGGACCTTCGTCGGCGTCCATACCCAACCACTGCAAACTATCTTGGATCTGCTTTACTGATTCCGGTATCAGGCGCTGGCGGTCGGTGTCTTCAATCCGCAAGATAAAGCTACCCTTATGATGCTTGGCAAAAAGATAATTGAACCAAGCTGAACGGATGTTGCCAATGTGGGGAGCGCCGGTGGGGCTAGGCGCAAAACGAACGCGTACGGGTGTTGTCATAGGATAAGCTTACCGGGAGCACTAGTTGACTGCAACTAGAGGCCAAGTTTTGCCAGATCCACCGGCGCCCATTCATCGGCGGAGCTCTCCCGACGATAGAGCGTTACTTTGTGGGATATTTCGTTCTCATCGTAAATGTATTCGATACGGTTGGCAGTTCCCTCCCGGTGGCTGTAGTGAGTCTTACGGTCAACTATGGCAGGGCCGGAACTACGTTCAAGGCGGAAATCTTCACCTTGCTTAGTAAACTCAAAGAATTCAATGCTTTGCGTTAGCTGTGGCTGGTCGGGCAATGGTTGTTGCTCGCGCCCATGGCGGCTTATGCCAAGGGTAGCGTCAATGGTGTCAATTAACCGTTCCCAGGCAGAATCGGTCATAGTCCGTACGCGATCTTTAGAACCTGTTCGCGGCCTAGTTTGGACGTTCCGACAATTTGGTACCACACGCCATGGTTTACCCAGTTGGCTTGGTCATCATCAAGGTAAATAACTAAGCCTTGTCCTTGTACCGCCAAAAAATCACTGGTTTGCTGGCTTACATAGTTTTCGCGCAGCGAGTTGGAGTCCCAATTGGTGCGGCGCTGAACAATGCTTAAAGGTGTTTGGCTGGTAGTGCTGGCGAAATTTATACTGATGCGTCCACTTGAGGTAGTGGTTGGGCCGGTTTGGCGGTAGCTCGACGGAATATAGGTAGGCAAACTGGCGTTGATGCCAGCCTTAGCAGCGGCATTGTTAAAGGCTAGCTTGGGGGCGTTTTGAAGCCAAATCAGTCCCGACATAATACCAATCGCGCCAATTGCGGCCGCTACTTTAGTGATATTGGGCAAGGCGCTTGAATGCTTAGCGGCTTTTAACGCCTGCTGCAGTTCGCTGGAAACTGGCGGAACGGGCGCTGGTGCCGGCGTCATACTGGAAAGGCCCTCGATATTTGCCGCTACCGCGTTGGGCAGTGGATTTGGCTGAGATTGGCTGCTGAGCGCCGGATTCGGCGGCAGTTTTTGGATATACGGGCTTCTTGGAATCGATGATGGTGACGGTAGTGACGCGTCCAGGGCTGGGACGGCCGGTACCGGTTGGCTTGGCGTGGTCGCGGTTTGGGCCGGAGACAGCGCTGGCGGCGGTGGAGTAGCGGGAGCAACAGCAACAGCCGGTACGGGAGCTATGGGAGGCGGGGCTACCGGCAGAGCGGGGACGGGCACGGCGGCAGTTGGAGGAGATGATGGCTTAGGACGAATGTCTCGTAAAGCGGCGCCGGCTACCTGCCGGCCATGAAGCTGCCCGGCCGGAAGAGGCTTGGCCGCTACCGCATCTTGAATAGCCTGGTCAGAGCGCAAATCAAGCGTTTTATTGGCAGAGCCAATTTCAGACATTGTCGGTGTGGCCGAAGCGGCAGCTACGGTTGAACCGCAGTTACTGCAAAAGCGCTTACCATTGATAGCTACGAAACCGGATTTCCCGCAATTGGGACACTGCATTTCTAAAAACCCTTATGCTTCCTATCATACAGTACTTTATTGCAAGGTGGAAGAAGTTTTGGGCTTCATTTGGCTGCTGCGGTAAACGGTCCACATAAAGCGCGGGATCGCCAGCTGCCGTTTCCAGCGCGAGGGCTCGAAAAGCAGCCGCCACAACCATTCAAGGCCGCTGCGCTGGATCCAGGCGGGGGCTTTAGCCCGTTTACCGCCAAAGCTGTCATAGTCGAAGGTTCCCCCTTCGCCAATCAACACCCCTTGAGATAATTGGGGCACTAGTTTAGCCATGAGCTCTTCTTGCAGAGGAAATCCCATACCTACCAAGACAATATGCGGCCGCTGTTTTTGCAGGTCGGCAAGTAACTTAGCTTCGAGCGGGGCGGTTTGGAGACGCGCGCGTAAGTGCCCGCCTTCCATGCCCCCCCAATGGCCTGGCCACGTGCCAACAATTGCCAGTTGGGGCAGACGTTTACGAATAGACTGAGCGGTTTGCTTAATAGTACCGCTTTTCGGTGACCCGATAAGGTAGACCGTTAGATGGTGGTTGGCACAGGCTTCCAAAAGTCGCCAGGTAAAGACCGCCCCCCCAAATTTTTCAGGCAAAGGGTTATTTATGGCCTGCGGGTTGGTAATAATGTTAATGGCTAATTTCAGGGCCCGGCTAAGTTTTGGCGGACCGGCTAAATAGGCCGCGGCCCATTGGGCGGAAACACCGTCGGGCAGCCGCAGCCAAGCATGGTTTAACAGCACCCGAATTTCAGGATCATGATACGCGCGGTCAAAAAATTCAACATAGGGCTTAACCACGTATTGGGCCGACACTGTTTTGGCGCCCGCCTGGTGGATAATCGAGCTCTATGGCCTGATCCATCGTCAGGGCATTAACATTCACTCCTAGTATGGACGGGCTAGGAATTGGTCATGATGCTGATTTTTATGCTTCCGGTAAGCCGTATCGACGTATTCTTTGAGGTGTTTACGAAATGCCGTGTCGCTAAACTTGTGCGCCTGTTGGGTGAGGTCGGCCTGCTTGAAGTTCCGCGGCTTAAACGCCTGTAATGCCGCTATTAACTCATCTACTTGCTGGTTGTCAAAAAAGGATCCTGTCACCCCGTCTTTAACGGTTTCGGTTAGCCCTCCTTTACGGTAAGCGATAACCGCGGTACCGCTAGCCATGGCTTCAATTGGTGCAATGCCGAAAGTCCTCTTCATTAGGAAAAAGCAAAGCCTGAGCGCCGCTCAGCAGGTTGGCCCGCTCGGCGTTACTAACACGGCCAGCAAACCGGATGGTCGGGCCGGCTATCTGCTTGAGCCGCTCTCGGTCTGGCCCATCGCCGATCACTATTAATTCAGCCTTTATTTGATTGCAGGCGGTAATTGCCAAATCAATTTTCTTATAGGGGGTTAGGCTGCTGAGCGTTACAAAATAAGCTCCTTTGTGGCCGGTGGGGCTAAAAGCGCCGATATCGGCCCCGGGGTAAATAACCGCATCAACGTTAACGCGGTAGTATTTGTTGATGCGCTTGGCGGTGGTCTGGGAGTTGGCAATCCAGCAATCCACCCGCGCCGCGCTGTAGTAATCCCATTGCCGCAGGCGGGAGGTAAGTAAATGGATGGCCGCCCGGCGTAACGGCCCAACCCGTTGTTCCTGGATATAAGCCGGCCAGTAATCCCACACAAAGCGCATTGGGCTGTGGCAGTAACAAATATGCAGTGTTGCTGGCTTCGTAATTATGCCTTTGGCAAAGGCGCTGGAGGAAGAAATAACCACGTCGTACTCGCTAAAATCAAACTGCTCGATGGCGGTAGCCAGCCACGGCAGCAGGTAGCGGGGGCGCTTTCGCAGGAAGCGCGGTAAGCGCTGCAGGTTGGAAGGCCGGATCCGTGAAGGATCAAGCTTCCCGTCAAATGTTTCCGCGTCATAGAGCAAAGTATAGATTGGGGCGTCTGGAAACAGCGCCGCCATTTCCAGTAAGACATTTTCCCCTCCCCCTTGTTTGGTATTGAGCCAGTCGTGGACTAAGGCAACCTTCATGCTTTTGCTCCTAGCACGGCGCCGGCGAAGCTCCAGTAAATCAAGGCGGTGGAGCTGTCGGTCCAGCCATGTAAAACCAGGTTCAAAATAGCTATTCCGGTTAGTGTTGCAACCGCCGCTCCGGCTGCTGGGGACAGCCACTTTTCATTGCCCTTGGGCTTTTGCGAACTTAGCTGCCAAAGCCGCAGTCCCAAGAAGGCTTGGCCGATGCAAAACAGTATAAGCCCAAGAAGTCCGGCTTCAATTCCCAGTTGCAAATAAAAGCTTTCGGGAATAATCGGCGTATCGCTATGGAAGGAAGCCGGACCGGCACTGCCAAGACCTTGCCCCGCGGGCTGGTTAGCGACATGCTCAATTCCCTTTTGAAGAGCCGTGCTATGCTGCTCGGTAGACGCAGCAATGCCGGTATCTTGGGTTGATTGGTGGAAAAGATAATACTGTAATTTCGGGTACGTCCCGGCATAGGTGATTATGAGGTTAAGGGCCACCGCCGCTGCGGCCACCAAGCCTAATAATGCCGGCAAGCGCCATAGCCGGCGCATGCGCAGCAGTAGTACAATGCCAAACGCGGCGGCCAGGGCGATTTGGGCACCTCGGGAGTAGGTATGCCAAAGCACCACTAATCCGGCGATTAAGTAGAGGGCCTGCCATATGCGCGGACGCCGCAGGAAAAACCACAGCACCAGACAAAGGGGCAAGATTAAAAATGAACCTAGCTGGTTGGGTCCGCCAAGGGTAGCGACAATACGTACCGCGTCAACGGCTGGGTCGAGCGGCAAATACGGCTGGATGGTGGTGGCGTTGTAGCCAAACTGCGCCAACCAGTCTTTTGGTAGGATAAATATCTGGGAAAGTCCAAACCCAATAATTGCCCCGGAGCTTACGACAATCGTTTTGATTGCCCGCGCCACAAAACGGCTATCGGCAACCAGCTGGGCAATAAAAAAAGCGACCAAAAATTCTAAATCAGTCTTTATTCCGAAGATAGCGACGGTGAGGGAACTGAAATGAAAAGCCGTAACCACCAGCGCCACCACACCAAAGCCAACCATGCTGTAAGTTATGGGATTGCGCAAACGCTCCCACCTTGAGGGGTCCTTAAAGGCAGTTACCAGGCTGAGTCCCAGTAAACAAACCAGCAGGGCTTCCTTCCAGCCTTGCCATAGTTCCTGGTAACCAAAGAGATGTCCGAGCGAGATACTGAAAAACGCGTGGAAGGGCATGAGCGCAATTAGCAGCAACAGGCCTCGTTGCGTCCACTTAACGAGGTTGTCAGGACTGGTTGCCTTGTTCATAGGTTTACTTCAGTCCCGCCAAGCTGCGTTTATATTCATCCAGGTTATCAAGCGCTATCCCGGCTCCTTTAACCACACACAGCTGGGCTTCTTCGGCTACTACACAGGGGACACCGGTGATATTGGTTAGCAGTTTATCCAAGTTTCCCAGTAAGGCTCCCCCACCGGTTATAAGCATGCCGCGGTCAATGATGTCGCTCGAAAGCTCCGGCGGGGTTTTTTCTAAAACAGCGCGGATTGCCAACACAATTTTCTCCAATTCATCAGCCATGGCATGGGTAATTTCATGAGAATTAATCGTTATGGTTTTCGGTAGCCCCGCCACCACATCGCGACCCCGGATTTCACGTTTCTTGTCCTGCTTGATGATTAAAGCGCTGCCAAACTCCTTTTTTATTTCTTCGGCCGTTTGAGCTCCAATAGCCAGCCCGTGGGACCGGCGGATGCCTTCGGCGATAGCGGCGTCAAGCTTATTTCCTCCTACCCGAATTGAGTGCTGGGCTACCACACCTCCTAGTGACATAATGGCAATTTCGGTGGTACCGGCGCCAATATTTACTACCATATTGCCCGCCGGCGAGGCAATGGGCACGTTAGCGCCTAAGGCGGCCGCGACTGGTTCACGGATTATATAGGCAGCTCGCGCTCCTGCCGCCAATGTCGCGTCGATTACTGCCCGGCGCTCGGTAGAAGTGGCTCCGGCCGGCACCGTTATCATTATGTCGGGGCGGGTAAGTCTGAACCCACCTAGAGCCTTGCCAATGTAATGATGAATCATTGCTTGGGTGATGCGGTAGTCGGCGATAACGCCGTCCTTGAGCGGATGTGACGCGACAATCGTATCCGGTGTCCGGCCAAGCATCTCTTTGGCTTCAAGGCCGATTGCCATAACCGAATTATCGGTTGTACTAATGGCAACCACACTAGGCTCATTAATAATGACCCCTTGCTTTGGCTCATAGATGCGTACATTGGCAGTACCTAGATCGACGGCTAATTTTTTTCCAAACATACCAGTGATTATACCTGGTTTAAAGCTTAACAGCTACATTTCGTACTCTGGTAATATGCACGGTCTTACACTATAGTACGAGCGATATGTCACGAAAATTCCTTGGCATTATAAGCTATATTCTCGCCACCGTGATTGTTCTCGGGGGTACTGTTTTACTGGTAGCTTACGGCAATGGTTACACTTATAATTTTACCACCGGCAAGCTGGTTCAGCGTGGCTTGCTTCTGTTAAGCTCTACCCCCAACGGTGCCGAGGTTACGCTAGGGACGAAAGTGCTTGGCACCGCAACACCGTTTCGCCACAGTTTTGAGGAGGGGTGGTACGATCTTACCCTGTCGCGGACCGGTTATCGAACCTGGCATAAAAAAATTCATGTTAAGCCCTCGCTGGTAAGTATGCACCAGTATGTCTTATTGTTGCGCGACCGGCTTAAAACCGAATCTATTGCTACCCACAGCGCGCTAAGCCAGATGGTCGCCAGTCCCGACAATAGCCGGGTGGCCTTTGTTGTCCCGACCGGCGAGCAGGCCGGCTTGTGGTCGCTTAATACCGAAAACGATTCACAGAGCCGAATTCTCCCCTTGCCCACGACGCCTGACGTTGCGGCACCTGAGACGCTCAGTGTTCTTAGCTGGTCAAATGATAGCTCGCATATGCTGGTGCGCCGAACAAAGGGAAGCGACACCGGCTTGTTGCTAGTGGCAAACACGGCAACTGAAACACCCGTTTCCATTACCGCCGCGTTTGCTGTAAACCCTGAAAATTTGACCTTCAGCCCAACTAATTGGCGCCAACTTTACTGGCTTAATGAGCAAAGTTTGCGTCGCTTGAATGTAAGTGACAGTACCGTTTCGCCGGTGCTGGCAACGAAGGTTGCCGGCTTTGGGTTTGACGGAAGCCGGGTGCTATATGTCACAAAAACCACACCACAGCCTTCATTGTGGTCGCTGGATACCAACGACGAAACCAAGCAACTAGTCGCGGGCTTGCCTCCCAGCCAAAGCTATTCAATTGATTTTACCAATTATATTCGCACACCCGTAGTGGCGGTGGTAGCGCAGGATACCCGTAAAACCACCCTTTACCGCAACGTATATCACAATCCCCACCCCATTGAACTGCCGGCCACGGGCGTCTTGGCGGTTTTTAATAAAGAAGGGCGCTACTTGCTGCAGTATGATGAGTCTCATATATCTACCTATGACCTCCAGGAGCACACCACCCGCAGCTTCCCGTCAGCGGTCGCGGCCGCGAACGTTTCCGGACTCAACTGTGGTTTGGCAACAACCACTTACTGTTTAAACAAGGCAACTCCACAGTGCTCGGTGAGTACGACGGGAACTACCTGCATACGCTAACCAAGGTTAGCGTATTGGCAGCCACGCCGTCGGCAGACAGTAAATCGGTTATTGTGGCTTCGCCGAACACCACTGGAGCTGTCCACTTACGAAAAATCATCTTACGGGAGTACGGGATATCCTTCCTAATCGGTTAAGTTACGCCACCACTCTGAAATGCGCTGGCCAATGCCCGGCGCATTACCGGGCAACTTTTCGCTTTGCGTTACACTTTCGGTGGGTTTTGGGGCAGGCGTTTCGCTGGTGGTGGGCGGACCAATTTGCTTAGCGGTAACAACCAGTCGTTGCCAACTCGTACCTGGGGGCGTGCAGGTAATTAGGGTCATTGTCGGCTCGTCGGTTTGATTGAGCACGCTTAAATCGGTGGGCGGTACCACTTTACTGCCGGTAACCTCATACACGTATTGCTTAGAGTTGTAGTTAACCGTAAAGGTATCCCCGGCCACCAGTTTATCCAACAGAACAAACACAAATTTGTAGTTTCCCGGCTCCCACCAGTCATTTGAAGAGTGGCCGAAATATTACGCTATTACCGTTGGTGCCGGGAAGGGCGGTATTGTCGTAATGGACCACCCCGTTTTCTAAGTGCTTTTGGATTACCGATTCGGCGTTGTTGTCGGTGTAAATAACCGGTGCATTGACGTTTATTTTAGGAATACTAATAACCGGCTCAGGGGGTACGGTAACGGCACCCGCTTGGGCTGGCGCAACGATTGGGGCGGGCTTATCTTGGGTTAGGTAGCCAAACTGGTTAAGCAAGACAGGAGCTTTAGCTGCCAGCAGAACCAGCACAAAGGTTACAACACCAACTACTAACGGCATAAAGCGACTGGGAAGGCTTTTTGGTGCAGTATCAGGACGTTTACGACGGGCGCGGGCAGTGGTTTTAGGGGCGGCTGCTGCCAGCTGTTCCAGCGGATTTGCCGGGATAACCGGAGCGGCAGGCTGTACAGGGTGGGCAGCTGCCTGTTGGGTCACCGCCCCATGGACAGGCGGTAATAAATGCGCAAGTTCGGGGAGTACGTTTTCTCGCGTTATCACCGCGTCGTCAGTGCTGGCCTCAGAAGTTTCGGAAGGCTGCTCTGACGAAGTAAGGGTAAAAGGGGTGGAGGGGCTTGGTTTCTCATTGCTTGCCTCTGCTGCCGGGCTAACCGGTTGCACGGCTCCCACCAGATCTTCTTTGGACGGCGCGGCGTGGGCTAGGTAGGGATTGCTTAAGCCCGCAATGCGCTGGCGCGCTTCTTTGACCCCGTCTGGGTTGTTTTCCCGACTAGCGGGTGGATGATTGTGGAAAACGAACAATTTCAGATTGGCTCATAAAGTCTTTGTAATTTAAATCAGTATGTAAGTATGATAATCTTTTTAGGTTCGATAGCCAACCGCAACTGATATGCCGCTGTGGTGGAATTGGTAGACACGCGGGACTCAAAATCCCGTGCTAGCAATAGCGTGTCGGTTCGAGCCCGACCAGCGGTACCATACTCTGTATCACTTAACCGTGTTCGTTTGCAAAATATAGAAGCAATGTGTATTGTTAAGCATAAGCATAATTAACCCATTAAGCTAAGCTATATAACACGCTTATGTCTCCCAAATCGCCATTATTACAAAAACGACCGTTTAACCCGGTTTTTGCCGGCCTGGCAGCCGCATTATTAATTGGTGTGGGCGTGTTCGTGGTACTAGCGACGCGGGCATCCGAGGGCTCACAATACTTTATTGATAAGGATTCCCTAGGGGGTCAGTGCAGTGATGCACGCACTCCTGCCCAAGTTACTATTTCCACGCCGTGGTGCAGCATTACTCCCGCGCTTGCCCAACTTCCCGGCGATGTTGCCGGCACGGTAATCTTCCGTAAAGCCAGTACGCCCTATCCCGACATTACCATTTCAGGAAATATGCGCTACCTCCCCCTTACTCTTCAGCCGCATCAAGGCGAGGAAGCGCAGACAAGTTTGTCTCAGGTTAATATAATTAAAAATTCAACTAGTATTGTAATTGCAAATTTTGGAAAAATCGCCGGTATCGGTATTGGTGAAGAGAAAGCTAAGACCACCGACCCCGACAATGTCGTAAATATCACGATTCGGAATAATAAGCAGCTTCCTCTTGGTATTACGCTTCAAGATGGAGTTAGCAACGTTACTATTGAAAATAACCAGATCGAGCTTGATGACCTTGCCCAAACTGTTAGCCGTACCGGAGTCTTTTTTTCATCGGGTAGCTGTACAACTGCGGCTGATGGAACGAAGACTTGTGAGCAATCAATTTCCCATGTCAAAATTGTCGGTAATATTATAACCGGCGGAGTGGTTGGTGTTAACGCCCGCAAATTTTCCAATCTAACAATTGAGAATAATGACATTAGTGGACAGCGGCGGGCTTTAGTGGGCACGACGTGTGTTCATACCGATTCGGTGCGGACATTTGCCGGCGGTGAGAATTTGATTGTTCGGGACAACTACATCCATGACATGGACGCCCAAGGGTTTTTTATTAAAGATGGCCCGGTAAGCGGCCTTACACTTGAAAATAACGTCATTACCTCCGCTATAATACTAAATCGTACCTGTTCGGACCCTACGGCTAGCGGGTTCCGTGAGGTTAATATTTATGAGGTATCCAACGCGAAAATAATGAACAATACCGTTGCAGGCCAGTTCCGTTTCTCCGGTGGCGCGACTGGGGTGAATTTATCCAATAACATCATGACTGCTTTAGAGGTAGCTGGTACCGCCTTCTCCTCAAGAGGGCACAACCTTTTAGGCGCGATATCCGGCGTTTCTCTGGCTCCCGGGGATGTTATTGGATCCCCGACCTATGACGCGGTTAATAAGCACCATTTAGCCGCAGGTTCTCTTGGTATCGATGCCGGTACCAGTGAAGCGGCTCCCGCTACGGACAAGGACGGCAATGGACGGATAGACATTCCTGCGATTACTAACACCGGTAGCGGGACACAGCCTTACTTTGACGTGGGCGCCTACGAGCACGGCAGTTCAACTACCACACCTCCTCCAGCTCCTACCCCCACTCCCACCCCCACTCCCCTCCCGCCCCAACCACCGACACCACCCTTCCGGTCGTTACCATTACCACACCTGCCAGCGGCGCTTCTCTCTCCGGTACGGTAACCATCTCCGCCAAGGCTACCGACAATGTCGAGATAGTTTCCCTCCAGGTATACATCGACAACGCCCTTTACGCCTCCACTAGCTCCAACTCCCTGTCTACCGCTTGGAATACCAATCCCAAACGCTGGAAAGGCTCCCATACCATTACCGTCAAAGCTAAAGACGCGGCCGGTAATGTCGGGACGAAGACAGTAACGGTAACAGTGAAATAACATTCATATCTTATGACTAAACAAAGGGAAAAGTTTGTGGAACCTACAATAGCAGATGAAAAAACCAAGGCTGCGCCAAAGTCACTATTACTAAGATCCCAATCGTTTAATCCACTCATTGCCAGTATTATTGCTGCTCTGTTAATTGGGATAGGTATCTTTGTGGTACTCCGTAGTTTTGCGGCTACGGGAATGTGTACTCAAGTGGCACAGCACGGCATTACTTGGACGTTTGATAAACCTTATCCTTGCGGGACATTTGCCAACGGCGACTACTGGGTTACGCTTAATGCCGGTGATACCGCGGTTCGAATAACCAGCATATCCCCGGATTATATTACCGGCCGCAACGGCTGGGAGGTGAACCCTAATGTTAATGCCGGCGATCAACAGGGTTTCGACGCTAGGATTGGTGGGAGCACCGGTAATACCAGCTTTACCCCGGCCATGATCCCAGCTTTACCCTATAACGCGGCGCCAGGGCAATCCGTCGTGAAGACGGTGAGCGCGCCGGAAACGAGCACCTGTGCCGGATTTAACGCATCTTGTATTCAGACAGCCGCGGTACTCACAGTAGTCGCTAGCCCGCCCCCCGGGGACGGAGCAACTGTTTTCCGGCCACCATACATTGGCACCGCCAAGCCCTATTACTATGTTAGCCAGCTCAAAACAAGCCTATTACCATCCAAGCCTTCCGTTGAGAGTAAAATGACCCTCGATGTGGCCACGGCTCGGTTTAAGCAGGTTAGGCTAGACCATTTGGGCGGTCGCTACTCCCGACAACTCCGTCCCATCGATAGTATGCCTAATTATGGCGGTGATAACGCCGTGCAAACCGGTGATGGCGCTTTGGCTCTTATGCTTGATGACCCGCTGAGCGCTAAAATGCCCGCCCTGACCGCTTACGTGCAAGCGGGAATTGACTGGAACCACATGCTAATCCAAGGTGAAGTCTGGGGAGCAGGAGCAGGCCACGACCCCGGGCACAAACTGCCAATTGTCTTTGCGGCTACCTTGCTGGATGATGCGACCTTAAAATCCAAGATCGCGGCTACGCCAAGCCTGCATGAAGATTCGCATATACGAGTTGGCAAAGAGGGTCGATTACTCTGGGGCGGCGCCGGACCAAGCGTTGTAGAACGAAATTACTGGGAAACATTGAAAGATAATAGTGCTGGAAATAAGTCCCAGCCCGACCCGTATGGCTATATAGATGGGGGTAATTTGCCGAGTGCTTCTTATCAAAAGATTACCGCCCAGCCGTATAAGGCAATCGCCATAGCGCACCATCTAATGCCGGAAATGAAGAGCCTGTGGGCTTCACAGACGCTGCTTGATTATGCCGACCGCTGGGTAAATTTTGGATTTTTCACACAATCTGACCCTTGCGCGCCGGTAATATATTTAGATCCTAGTTTTTCCACAAACTATGGAGTTAAATATGGCCCGGACGGTCAAGGGAGTTGCATAAAAGATACTGATGCAAGCAACGGCATTGGTCGCTTTCCAGCCCTGCACGGAACCAGTAAAGATACCGGCAATCGTTACAGCCTATTCGTGAAGAGTATGTGGAATGCCTACCGCGGCACCGCTTCCACAACCCCGCCCCCGGCTCCAACCCCTCCGCCCGTCCCCGGTGACACCACCGCCCCTACCGCGAGTCTGAGCACTCCCGCTGCTGGCGCTACCATTTCCGGAACAGCGCAGCTCACAGCCAGCGCCAGCGACGCCGTTGGTGTCACTAAGGTTGAGTTCTACCAAGGTGCCTCCAAGCTTGGTGAGGATGTTAGCTCTCCTTATAGTTACGGCTGGAATACCACTGTGGTAGCAAACGGCGCTTACAGCCTGACTGCCAAAGCCTACGACGCTGCCGGCAACGTCGGTACTTCCCAAGTTGTCAATGTGACGGTAAAGAATATAACCACCGACACCACCCTGCCGGTCGTCACCATAACCGCCCCCACCAGCGGCGCTACCCTCTCCGGCACGGTGACCATTTCCGCCAAGGCTACTGACAACGTCGGGGTAGTCTCTCTCCAGATATTCATTGATAACGCCCTCTACGCCTCAGCTAGTTCCAGCTATCTTAGCACCACGTGGAACACCAAGCCCAAGCGTTGGAAAGGTACTCATACCATCACCGTCAAGGCCAAGGACTCTGCTGGTAACGTCGGGACAAAGTCAGTCACGGTGACGGTACGCTAACAAATAGTCGTTTTTTATATTAAAAACCCAACACTAAAATAAGCATAACCGCCTTGTAATGCTTAAGCATAAGCACTATACTTTAAGCTACATCTCACTGTAGTTAGCTGCAGTTTGGTGTGAGCAAACACAAAGGAGTAAAAAGCTAGTTTGAACGGGCACTACCAGAAGCGATCTTCGGGCAGTCAGAATACCCCGTTACCAATGAACCCGACTCGGTTGGGCGCTTTAAGGTCTCTTAAATTTTTGCCCAACCTGCTCAAACGTAGCTTTTCAACCAAGAAACCGGCTATCGCTGCCTTGGCAGCCCTTTTCTTCGGCTTAACATTCAGCGCCGTTATTCCCCTGCTCTCCCCTCCCGCTCAAGCCGCCTCCACCATCCCGTACAAGATTAATTTCCAGGGTCGGCTGACCAACGCCGCTGGCAACACTGTTGCGGATGGTCTCTACAACATCAAGTTCCGCATATATACTGCCTCGTCAGGTGGAAGTAACGTTTTCCAGGAAGATAGGATCATCACCGGCACCGACAACCGCGTGCAGGTAACCAACGGCCTATTTTCCATCCAATTCGGTGACATCACTTCCCTATCCACCTTTGACTTCACTCAAACCAGCTTGTTTGTGGAGGTTGAGATGCCCTCATCAGGAGCTACCTGCGCCACTAATGGCTGCGCCGTCTTTAGTGGCGCCGAAATAATGACTCCGCGCCAGCCCTTAGGCTCTTCTCCCTACGCGTTCAACGCCGACAAGCTTGACGGGGTTGATGGCACCAGCTATGCCCGCAACGACGCGGCCAATACTTTTACAAATGGGGACCAATTAATTAGCCGAACAAGTACTACGGCCTTTAGTATCCAAAACGCCAGCGCTGTAAACCTGTTCACTGCCGACACATCTGCGCTTAAGATTTCAACTGGCAACCTAGAATCAATAACACCGGGCAGTTTAACGAGCAACGTAATAACCAAGATTGCCGATACGGGAGGGGTAGGTACCAGCTCTTCAATTGCCATTGGCCTGGATGGCTTCGCCCGCATTACCTACGAACACTTAACCAACCATGACCTAATGTTTGCCCGGTGTACCGATGCTAATTGCACCAGCCCTGTTATCACCACGCTGGAAAGCTCCAACTTTGTAGGTGATTATAGCTCGATAGCTATCGGTACCGACGGCTTCGCCCGCATCGCCTACAAGCATTTTACGGATTCCGAGCTAAAATTCATTCAATGCACAAACGCTGACTGCAGTACTAAAAATACTACGGTGCTTAGCACGGTCGCTGGGAACGCCGCTACACCTATAGTTCTTGGCTCCGACGGCTTCGCCCGTATAGCCTACCGGCACAATTCAGGTACCGACCTTAAATTCATCCAATGTACCAACGCCGACTGTAGTACGAAAAATAATGTTATTGTGGACTCTACAAGTACCCGAGGCAGCTACGCTTCGTTGGATCTGGATGCTAGCGGCTTCGCCCGTATCGCCTATCAGGATACGTCTAACTTTGACCTGATGTATGCTCAATGTACCAACGCCGATTGTAGTACAAAAGTTATAACAACGGTCGACACGGGCTCTAATTACGACACATCAATTAAGGTCGGCTCCGACGGCTTCGCCCGCATTAGTTACTACGATTCAAGTAACACAAGCCTCAAGTTTGCCCAATGCACCAATGTTGATTGCTCCACCAACAACCTCACCACCGTAGACAATACCGATCATACGGGGCTGTATACCTCTTTAGGCATTGGCTCTGATGGCTTCGCTCGAATTAGCTACTACAATAGCAGTAAACATGCCCTAATGTATGGCCAGTGTACCAACGCTGATTGTTCCGCGAAAACCCTTACTGCCTTGGATAGTGCGGGATACGTCGGCTACAAGACTTCACTGGCTCTTGGCTCCGACGGCTTCGCTCGAATTAGTTATTATGATTACTTCAACAATAGTCTCAAATATGTACGCTTGATATCGTCCAACGGCCAAGAAGTGATAACTGGCTCCACGCTTGGTTCATCAACTGCCGGCTATGGAGAGTTGAACGCTAAAGCTATTAACTTGCAAGGTGGGCTCAACATAAATAATGCTGGCCGCGGCTCGCCGGCTATTGCTATTGCTGGCGGTGGCACTTTTATTCAAGGAAAAGGGACTGATGGCGCTCTCCTATTTCAGATTTCTGACTCTGAACTTGTATACACAGCCAAAGGCGGCGGCGGCTATTTTGAAGTAACTGACAGCTTTGGAACCTGGGCGAGCAATTACCTTGGACCGGCATTAACGGCCGAACAGGGTGGTAACTTTGACGCGCTTAAGGTCACTCGATATGGTGGTACCGGCAATTACATAACTGCCGATACGGTATTTACGGTAGGTAATGGTGGTGCCACCACGCATAGAACCACTACCAACTCAACCTCCGCCTTCCAGGTTCAAACATCTACAGGGGCGAATGTTTTGAGCGCCAGTACCACTACAGGCGGCGTTGGTATTGGCTTGCTCGCTGATGTCCAGAACCGTTTCCAGGTTCAGAACTCAGCCGTGGCCGGTACAGGCACAATTAGTAGTTCTGGCACCACTGTTACCGGTAACGTAAGTACTGTGTTTACTACTCAGCTAAGGGTAGGAGACACCATTTTTGCCGGCGGCGAAGCTCGCCGCGTAGCCGTCATAACAAATGACACCACGCTGACTGTGTCGGCGTCATTCACAACTAACCTTGCCGCCGGTACTACCTTTACGTTTACCAGGCCCATCCTCACCATGAGCGGCACAGGTGATGTATTGTTTGAAAATACTGCTAACTCAATCACTGCCTTTAAAATCCAACGCAGTAATGCCGACACCCTCTTTACCGCCGACACCACCAATAACCGGCTTATCGTCGGTAACGCCACCGCCTCCACCGGCACTGACACCACCTTATTCGTAGTTGATTCTTCAAATACTGCCAACTTGCCCACCGCGGTCAACGGCGGCCTCATTTACAACTCCCAAACCGGGAAGTTCATGGTCGTGGAAGATGTTGCGGGAACCCCGACGTACAAGACCTTGTGTAATACCACTGATCTTGGGTGTGGTGCTGGAGGAGGTTCCACTCTTCAGCAGGCTTATGCCGCGGATGTTGACAGTGCCGATGCCACCCTCGCCTTAACAGCCATTGACGGTAACTTGATCTTCCAAAACCCCGCAAGCGGCGGGGTCTCCTCGGGAGCTGTCCTTAAGGTTGAACAGCTTGCTACCGGAGCGGTTGAAGGACTCAGGATTGAAAGCGCCGGTAGTGGCAACTTACTTACAATCCGAGATACCACCGCTACCGCCCAAGATGTGTTTAAGATCGCTGATGGGGGGGCGACCACCTTACGCAACCAAACTGATTCCACCTCTGCCTTTAAGATACAGAACGCCACTAGCGGAACCAATGTTTTCAATGTAGACACAACCAATATGCGGGTCCAGGTAGGAGCTATTGGTACTTCCGCCGGACAACTATATGTCTCCGGGCAAATTCCTTCTAGCACTACAGGGACGATTTCCACTGGAACTAACCCATACTCAGTTTACGTCCAGGGACGTTATTCATATGTTGCAAACTACGGCGCGGATTCAATGACAATCTTTGATGTTTCAAACCCCTCTAGTCCGACACAAGTCGGGACTATTGCCACTGGCGACGGACCAGGTTCAGTGTACGTCCAGGGCCGCTATGCTTATGTGGCAAACTACCTTGGAGACTCCATGACCATCTATGACGTCTCAAACCCGTCCACGCCTGTATTGGCCGGAACAGTCTCGACGGGCGACGCACCAGCCTCAGTGTACGTACAAGGCCGCTATGCCTATGTAGCAAACTATAATTCCGACTCCATGACTATCTACGACATAGCTAACCCGTCCAGTCCAGTTCTTGCTGGAACATTCGCAAGCACCAGTGGGGGGTACTCAATCTTCGTCCAAGGCCGCTATGCCTATGTTGCGAACTATTTTTGGGATGACCTAGATATATATGACGTTTCCAACCCGGCCAGTCCAACACAGATCGGCACTATTGCCACAGACAGTAATCCATACTCAGTTTACGTTCAGGGCCGCTATGCTTATGTGGTTAACTACGTAGGGGATTCCATGAACATCTTTGATGTCTCAAACCCGTCCAGCCCAGTATTAACTGGAACGGTTGCCACTGGCGACGCACCAACTTCAGTTTACGTCCAGGATCGGTTCGCCTATGTGGCAAACTACCTTGGGGATTCCATGAACATCTTTGATGTCTCAAACCCGTCCAGCCCAGTATTAACTGGAACGGTTGCCACTGGCGACGCACCAACTTCAGTTTACGTCCAAGGCCGCTACGCTTACGTGGCAAACTACAATTCAAGCAATATGACTATCTACGATATCGGCGGAGCTTACGTGCAACAGCTGGAAGCAGGCGGCATAGAATCTGGCACTTTGACTACCATCGGCAACGCTGCCATAGGTGGCGGTGTGAGCATCCAGGGTGGCCTAAATGTTGGTGGGAGCGCTCACATAGCAGGTGACGTGTCTTCAAGCGGCTTAGTAAAGTTCCAGGCTAATTCAGCGGCTGCACTTCAGGTTCAAAACACAGCAGGTAATACGGTGCTGGGCGTAGATACCTCGGCAAACCAAGTGCTTTTTGGCAAGGCATCTGCCCTAACTGGCAAGCTGGTGGTTTATAACTCAGCTAACGCCAACACCGTCACGATAAGCGTAGGTACGACCTCGACAAGCTACAATTTAGTTTTACCCACTACCGCGGGTGCCGCTAACGAGTGTTTGAAAAATAGTGCCACGCCCGGTACCCTCGCCTTTGGATCATGTGGCGGCGGAGGAGGCGGCTCGACGCGTAAGAACTATATTGTCCCTGAATATCCGGGAGGCATACTTTCAGCCGATGGCAGTAATAATAGCGGCTCTATTACCTCCAATTACGATGGCACCAATATTCATAACTATTATGAATGGCTCAATAGCACCGGGACTCTCAATGATTACGACGTTATTGTAAGAAATCAGATTCCCAGCGAGTACGCGTCGGGATTTGGTACCTTTAAAATTTGGGCCTATGGCGATTCAACCTCAACGGCAAATAACGATATTCTGGTAACCGTTAAGGATGGCGCCGGGACCGCATGCGCTAGCTCGGTATCGGTTCTGCCTGGCACGGCGGCTACTTGGACCGAGCAGAGCGTAACGCTCAGTGGTTGTACCTATGCCGCCAACGACCTAATCACCATCACTGTGCGGGTAATTTCGAAGTCCAGCAACAAGGTCCGAATTGGTGAAATAAGTTACCAGTACACAAACTAATGATAATTCCCATCCAAAACAGTGCCCCAAAGCATCAAAGGAAAAAGCAACGCAATGTGCTATTGCCAATATTGAGGCGGCTAAGGTCAACACGAAAGCGAACACCACCAAGCTTCAAGTTAGCCAAGCTCTCTCGGAGTAAAGTACCCGCAATTGTATTTATTTTGTCTTTGCTGGCGGGAACAATTGTGATGTTCCAAACTCCCGTTTACGCCGCCACTAGCAATATTGTTCCAAGCTTTGACATTACGTCTGATTGGCCCAATGTGGTTGGCACTAACGATTCTACGTGTTCTGGCGGACCTCATTGTGATCATGTGGATGAAGGAGCAACTGCCAATACGGCCGATTATATAGGCACAGGTACCGCGGGATCCGGAGGTGAGGTGGAGGAATTCGGTTTAACCAATGCCTCTAATGTACTATCAGTGTCTCAGGTCAGCATAAATGTGCATGCCCAAAGTGCTACCAATGCCAATGGTAGTACACTAGATTCTTTAAGTATAAATTTACGTATAAATGGAACGTTACAGACTGCAGGTACCTGTACACCAGCCTTCAACACCTGGGCGTGGTGTTCGGCTGTAACCTTCAACGGCACCTGGACTCAAAGCGATCTTGACAGCATGCAAGTTCAAATAACCCGCAATCGGCTGGGTTCTGGGGGGCCATCTGCCCAAGATGATGATGTTCGAATTGCCTCAGTTTATGCGGCAGTGACATATTCTCAAAACGCCGATTATACACAAGCTTCACATCGTTGGTTTGGTCAAGAGGAAAGAACTGCTGGGGTTAACTGGATTTCACGCAATACCCCCGCGGCGGATAACAACTGGAACTCCGTTACTTACGGCAACGGCTTGTTTGTGGCAGTAGCCACCTCTGGTACCGGCAACCGGGTCATGACTTCACCTGATGGTACCACCTGGACTCCCGAACTTCCGCGGCGGATAACAACTGGAACTCCGTTACTTACGGCAACGGCTTGTTTGTGGCAGTAGCCACCTCTGGTACCGGCAACCGGGTCATGACTTCACCTGATGGTACCACCTGGACTCCCCGAACTTCCGCGGCGGATAACAACTGGAACTCCGTTACTTACGGCAACGGCTTGTTTGTGGCAGTAGCCACCTCTGGTACCGGCAACCGGGTCATGACTTCACCTGATGGTATCACATGGACTATCCGCACTAGTGCAGCTAATAATAGTTGGCAATCAGTCGCCTACGACAATGGCTTGTTCGTGGCAGTGGCAGCTTCCGGTACCGGTGACCGCGTCATGACCTCCCCCGACGGCATCACCTGGACATCCCGAACTTCCGCGGCAGACAATAACTGGACTTCAATTACCTTCGGTAACGGTTTGTTCGTGGCAGTGGCCACCACTGGTACCGGCAATCGCGTCATGACTTCACCTGATGGTATTACCTGGACATCAAGGACCAGCTCAGCAGACAACTTGTGGCGGTCAGTTACTTTCGCTAGCGGTCTATTTGTATCTGTAGGAAACAGCGGCACCGGAAACCGGGTCATGACTTCACCTGATGGTATCACCTGGACCTCCCGAACCTCCGCGGCAGACAATGCTTGGTTTGGTGTCGTTTACGGAAATGGTTTGTTTGTGGCAGTCTCAAATAGCGGTACCGGTAATCGAGTAATGACCTCGGGCACTACCACGCAGTCAACCGCCAGTAACTGGATCTCCCGCACTTCAGCGGCAAATAATGATTGGCGATCCGTAACATATGGCAAAGATCTGTTTGTAGCGGTAAGCTCTACCGGGACCGGCAACCGGGTTATGACCTCTCCTAACGGCATTACCTGGACCCCCCGCACCAGTGCCGCCGATAATTATTGGAACTCTGTTACTTACGGCAACGGGTTGTTTGTAGCGGTGGGTTCTACCGGGACCGGCAACCGGGTTATGACCTCTCCCGACGGGATCACCTGGACCCCCGCACCAGTGCCGCTGACAATGCATGGAGCGGTATCGCTTATGGAAATGGTCTGTATGTAGCGGTAAGTCCAAGTGTTACCGGAACCATTAATGACCGGGTGATGACCTCCCCCGACGGCATCACTTGGACACCCCGCACTGCCGCCGCTAACATTGATTGGAAATCCGTCACTTATGGCAACGGGTTGTTTGTAGCGGTGGCGGAAACCGGCACCGGCAACCGGGTGATGACCTCCCTCAACGGCACTGCCTGGACCTCCCGTACCAGCGCCGCGGATAATACTTGGAATTCCGTTACATACGGCAACGGGTTGTTTGTAGCGGTCGCAAGTTCTGGTATCGGTAACCGGGTGATGACCAGCCCCGATGGTACCACCTGGACCCCCCGCACCAGTGCTGATCAATCCTGGCAGTCCATCACTTACGGCAACGGGTTGTTTGTAGCGGTAGCGCAATCAGGGACCGGCAACCGGGTGATGACTTCACCTGATGGTATTACCTGGACCTCCCAAACCTCCGCGGCAGACAACTTATGGCAGGCCGTAACTTATAACAACGGCTTGTTTGTAGCAGTGGCAGCATCCGGCACCGGCAACCGAGTTATGACTGCTCCGGGGGTCGACGCCGCTGTGGGTGAAGCGCTGTCATCACAAGACGCCGTTACGACTGCGGCAAGTAGCGATTCGTTACGGCTGCGCATGAATCTCGGTGCTACCACAGGAGATGCCGACCCTGGTGATAGTAATTTTGCATTGCATTATGCAGCTCGCAGCGGTAGCGTGTGCTCTAATAGTGAGACCTATCATGATGTTGGTATTGCCGGTTGGGTAAGCCGCACCAGCGCCGCGGACAATTCCTGGAACTCCGTCACTTACGGCAATGGCCTGTTTGTAGCGGTCGCAAGTTCTGGTATCGGTAACCGCGTCATGACCTCTCTCGACGGCATCACTTGGACCCCACGCACCAGCGCGGCGGATAACGATTGGTACTCCGTCACTTACGGCAACGGGTTATTTGTGGCAGTTGCCGCCACCGGTACCGGCAACCGGGTGATGACTTCCCCCGACGGCATTAGCTGGACGATCCGCACCAGCGCCGCGGATAACCTCTGGTACTCCGTCACCTACGGCAATGGCTTGTTTGTAGCGGTCGCAAGTTCTGGTACCGGCAACCGGGTGATGACTTCCCCCGACGGCACCACCTGGACCCCCCGCACCAGCGCGGCGGATAACGATTGGTACTCCGTCACTTACGGCAACGGGTTATTTGTGGCGGTCAGCTACACCGGCTCCGGCAACCGGGTCATGACTTCCCCCGACGGCATTACCTGGACCATCCGCACCAGCGCAGCTAATAATATTTGGCAATCTGTCACTCACGGCAACGGGTTATTTGTGGCAGTTGCCGCCTCCGGTACCGGCAACCGTGTCATGACCTCCCCTAACGGCATTACCTGGACCCCCCGCACCAGCGCGGCGGATAACGATTGGTACTCCGTCACTCACGGCAACGGGTTGTTTGTGGCGGTCAGCTACACCGGCTCCGACAACCGCGTGATGACCAGCCCCGACGGCATTACCTGGACCATCCGCCCCAGCGTCGAGGATAACGATTGGTACTCCGTCACTTACAACAACGGAGTGTTCGTGGCGGTTGCCGCCACAGGCACCGGCAACCGCGTCATGACCATGAGCCCACCGGTTAATTGGGGGGGCCAGCCTGCCGATAATTACGGTGGTTTGGTTTCAAGCGGCAGTGACCCAACTCAAGGGGGCGCAACGATACGACCGCAGAATTACATTACCAACAACTATTTTACGAATACACAGGCGATTGCCGCAGGTGAGTATGGGCGCTGGGATTTTGACTTAGACCTATCAAAGGCAACCTATGAAAGTACCTACTGCTTGCGCGTGGTAAAATCCAGCGGAACTTTACTCACTACTTATAATGCCTGGCCAGAAATTACCCGCTGTACGGTACCCACTTTAGAAAAACGTTTGCGCCATGGGGCGGCGTTCTGCGGCGGATCTAAACGCTTTTTCTGGAATAAGTAACCGGCGTCGGTTAGTGGCATTGGTAAGAGAGTCTCTTTTTTACCTCATTAGCGCTGCAATATCTTGATAATTGTGTCGTAAGGCTATGCTCAAGCGAATCAATGTCGGCATAAGCCGACCAATAGTGTTGGCGCTCCCCGGCCATTTTCAGTTGAAACGCTTCCAAATTTGGCAAGTAGCTAAGTCCAGGGCTGTTCTTGACAGACGTCCGAAGCTGCTTGAGCTCGCTTGCAGCGGTAGAAGGAAATGCAGTTTTGTCTGATGATGCTGGAGAAAGCTGCTTAAGTGCCGATTCAACTACCTTAGTATGATGTTGTTTCATCTGGTTTTTGAAGGGGGGCAAGGTTTGGTACCGCGGGGGGCTGGCATCGGCAGTTAAGAGCGGTTGCAGCGTATCATATTGCTTTTTTGACGCGGCAACCAGCATTACCAGATCATTACATAGGGCCAGGCTTTGCTTCATGCTACCTATTTCGGCGGATGTAAGGCTGGCAAAGTCAGGGCCGTTAGTAGCAACGGCAACGTGTTGGCAGGACTGCTCCATCCGGTCCAAATAAAATATATACTTGCGGGCAATTTGGTCGGAACCACTTGAGGTGTCTTGCAGTAATATTCTCAATTCTCCAGTCGCCCTTTTTAAGTCCGCAATTGCCTGGGCCGATTGGATAAAGGAGTTTTTCGGCCGTAGTTCGTTGGCCCCGAAAAAAAATAACACCACGCACAGGAGCGCGATAACTGCAAAAAAAGCAATTTTAATTCCTCGAAAATAGATTGGTTTAACCATAGCCACTATATTTAATAGTATCATTGTTTGCCATGCTAAAATCTATTGCTCGTGTTTCCGCAAAACGGTGGCAATTTGTTCGCCGATCTCCGTATAGGTTGAGGTTTCTTCGTTTAAAGCCTTTCCCAATACGTATGCCGCGGTTGTTAAGGCTGTAAACGGCTTGCTTGAATGTTGGACCCAAAAGGTCGCAGCGAGGCCAACCGCCGCGGCTGGAAGGCTGCCTAAGGAAGCGCTTAATGGTGTTAAGCTCATTTCGCTTTCGGCGGCTACCATAACCTTCCCATCAAACACTAAGTATTGGCTTTTGCTAATTGAAGCCAGTTGCTCCAGGATTTCCATTTTTCCTATAACCCCGGAGCTGGGGTTGGTTGCAATTGGCATGTGATGATTGTTTGCGAGCGCAAATAAGCCCCCCATTGTGGTGATCACCAAGGCCTTAGGGTTGCCGGTAATAAGCTCAGGATGAAATTTCAGTAGTTCAAAGGCTTCTTCGGTAAAAATAATACGGGAATCAAGTTCCCGGATAAGCGATTCAACCAGCATCGCGGTTTCGGCGTTGTTGGTGAGATTAGCGCCAATTATTATAGCGTCGCTATCCCCTGCCAAATGCAGGATCTGTCCCAGCGCCGTCTTGCCCAGCGATCCGGAGTTGGAGGCCGGGACGAATCGCGCAAAACCGGTTTCCCCAACAATCCGGCGCAACGTATCAGGCATAACTGCCTGAATCTCGCCAATTCCCGCTGCTTCGGCAATTTGATAAATAGCCTGGAGTTCATTAAACTGGTTTTTTTGTCCGCCCAAGACAAGCAGTCTGCCGCCCCGGTTTTTCATGGTAGGTCGGTTCCAAAATATCTCCGGAAATAAGGGTTGGTCAGCTTGCCGGGCGAATTGCGGAATCACACAGCGGTTAGCTCACGCAGCTTATCTAGGTTGATTTTATCCGGGCCTTTGCCGTCCATGCCAGGGACTTCCAGCAATCCGACCATATGCTGAAGGCGCGACTCATTCAAAATGACCTTAAAGCCGTCTTCGCCAATAAAGCCCTGGCCAATATTTTCATGACGGTCGCGTTTGCTATCCAGCTCCACTTTGGAGTCATTCAAGTGAATTACCCCGAGATGCTCCAAGCCAATTTTTTTATCGAACTCATCCAAAACCGCTTTCCATCCGTCTTTCGTCCTGACATCATATCCAGAAGCAAATAAATGTGCGGTATCGAGGCAAAAGCCAATTTTCGGGTTACGACCAACCGCCTCATAAATAAGGGCTAATTCATCAATGCTGTTGCCCACATTGCCGCCGGCTCCAGCTGAGTTCTCCAAAAGCAGCTTGGTGCTGGTTTTGCCCACTACTTCCAAAAGGGCGTCTCTCAGGCGGTCGATGACGGTGGCGGTTCCTAGACCCTTGTGGGAGCCCAGGTGGGTCACTACCCCCTTAACCCCCAGTAAATCGGCGTTTTTCATGGTTTGTTTGGCCGCCCCAATTGATGAAGCCCGCAACTTGTCATCAGGAGACCCGTAGCTGGTTAAATACAGCATGTGGATGAAGGAAGGCATGGCTAGCTCTTGGCAGGCCTGCTTAAACCCTGCGGTGAGTTCAGCGTTGTAAATAGGCTGCTTAAAGGTTCGCGGACTGCCGGCAAAAATTTGCAACGCGTCCGCTCCTATCGCCTTAGCCCGGCCGGGAGTTGTGCTTAAATTGCCGGCGGTGGAGATGTGTAAGCCATACTTCATGGCTACAGTATAGCTTATTCGTCGGCGTAGTCAGCCTGGGGTAGCTGCTCATAGTACAGCATTTGATGCTGGCCGGACTGGACACCGCTCACCATAAACTCAGCTACCTCTTCTTCGTAGCCGATTGCGACCAGTTGTCGGACCTTATTGATGGGGGCCGCTTCAGACCCCAATATTGCCGTCGCTTGTGCGTCGGAAACAGCTCGATTTATTGCCGTCATTGCAAACCCTCCTCTTATCTATATTGTCACTCTACGCTCGCGGTGGGTTAGCCCGCATTGGTAGTTACCACAAACCGGTAGGCTCTAAAGCTGCCATTTTTTGGAAGTCGCAAATGCTAAACTAGTATAATGTCTTACCAACTATCACCCGACCAGATCAATGCACTCCAGACAATTGGACGGTGGTACCGCGCCGGTTCGCAGCAATTCATTACCCTGGGTGGTTACGCTGGCACCGGTAAAACCACTATGGTTGGCCATGTTCGGCAAGCCTTGCGCGATAACGACCCGGATGTAAAAGTGGCTTTTTGCGCCTTTACCGGCAAAGCCGTCCGGGTTATGGACCAAACTTTAAAGCGCCAAGGAATTAGCCGCAAAAATGATAGTTTAACAACTATTCACGGATTAATTTACAATACCGAGCTGGGTAGTGACGGCCAGGTAACCGGGTGGCGGCGCCGCCAAGCGTTGAAAGCCAACCTGATTATTGTGGATGAAGCCAGCATGGTAACGGAAGACTTATGGAACGATCTGCTCAGTTTTAAGCTGCCGATTTTAGCGGTGGGCGACCATGGCCAACTGCCCCCGGTTGGCGCCAGCTTCAACCTCATGGATGAGCCAATGATTAAGCTTGAAAAGGTCTACCGCCAGGCGATTGACAGCCCGATTGTGGAAGTAGCTACGCTGGCTCGTACTACCGGTTATATTCCGCCCGGACGCTACGGTGATGGCGATGAGGTGGTAAAATACAGCCGCCGAGGCGATGATCTGGGGAGCGCTATGGAGGACCTGCTGGAAGCTTGGGATCCTTCCTGGCTTATCCTCTGCGGCTACAACCATACGAGAGTGAAGTTGAACCGGGACTTGCGGGCGCGGCGTGGATTTGAGTCCTCCGATCCAGAGCCCGGCGAGCAGCTGATTTGTTTGCGCAACAATCCTAAGGGCAAGCTGTATAACGGTATGACGGGGATAGTAAAATGGATTCAGCCGGCCGATAATGACCCGGAATCCCTTTGGTGGGAGGCCGGGATCTTAATTGACCATCTTGAACGGCAATGCTATCTCTTACGCGAGCAGTTTGGTTCGCGCGAAACTGTCTCGCGTCTTCCCAAAGCGCCCGAGCTAAAGGTCCGCGGTGACTTGTTTGATTTTGGCTACGCGCTGACAGTGCACAAAGCCCAAGGATCTTCGGCCGATACCGTTTTGGTGTTTGAAGAGCGCAACAAACACATGGATGATGACGATTGGCGGCGCTGGCTGTACACGGCCGTTACCCGGGCCGAACGGAAGCTCATTATTATTGGTGATTGATAGTATATACTGGGACAAGATATAAGGAGGCGAATACAAACATGGAAGATGAAACAACGGTCGCGGCTATTCATCGCCTAATGACGGAAATGGAAGAAACTCGGCAGAAAATGAAGGCCATGCGGGATAACTTGAAGGATGTCCTTGAGCAAAACCAGGAGTACAAAGAAATGCAGGAAGAGTTAACCGAGCTTAAAACCAAGCGTCAACAAGCTAAAAAGCTGCTTGAGGCTGATCGGGACTACCAAGCAATTAACAGTGAGCTAGAGGAACTGAAGTTTAAGCAAAAAGATCTTCAAGAAATTATGAGCCATCATTTGGTGACCTATTATAACGAAACCCAAGACACCACGATTAAAGATTCAGAAGGCGAAACCCGCCAGCTCATCTTAAGCGCCAAGGTGGGTAAGCCGGAAATGGTTCCTTCGAACAACTAGGGCTTACGGTTGGTCTTGGGTTTGGGACTTCTCCCCTTCTTTTATTACTTCACAACCCGCCCATAATCCAACATTAGCTTCCCTGGCCTGCCGTTCGGCGGCGCGGAACTCCTCCATCTTAGTAAACGGGAACAAGGTATAGGCAAAGGCGTAGCCGCCGTCAATCATGCTCCGGTTCACTAACGTGCCATCCTGCAAGTACACATAGCGAAGCAACCGCTTATACTTATCGCGGTCGCTATTGGTGGGGTCACTTTCCAGCCGCACAACCTTGCCGTCTAACAGGGTGTGGGCGTAGGTGGAGGCGGCTTTGCCAAAACATTGGACGGGTTTACGTGGATCCCGGGTTTCCGGCGTATCAATACCAATTAAACGGACTATTTCTTTTTTAGCGGCAATGGTGACGGTAATGGTGTCGCCATCAGATACCCCAACCACCGGATAATAGCCCGGAGGTACCATTAAAGGCTTCGTGGGCAGCGGCTACCCTCCCTCTTGGTTAATACCCACCCCAAGACGGAAAGCGCTAAGAGACAACCAAGGTAATAAGCTGCGCTTTAAGCGTGGGGTCACGACGTGAATCTCCCGGGCGGCGTTATTGAGCTTGTGTTTCGTGATCCATGGACTACCGGCAACCATAAATCGCCAAGGTTTATCAATCGCTCGGCTAATGCCCACTCGTGGTCCGGCAACTATTTGGGGAAGCGCGGACCGCTTAAGTATATGCAATTCAGGTGACACTAGGCTGGCGCCGTTATGTTCTAAGCCTAAGCCTAAGGCCTGAACCAGCTTCCCCGGCCCGCTGCAAAGATTATGGCGGTCGGTGGTGCGTCGGTTGCGTTCCATGGTCGCGATGGCTCTGGTGGGCTCCAGCGCGCGAATAAGAACTGCTTCAGCGTAGCCGGTTGGCCCACCACTACGTTAAAACAATAGTGAATCCCATAAGTGAAATACACGTAGGCGTAGCCGCCTGGACCAAACATGATCGCATTGCGCTTGGTGAGTCCTCTAAACGAGTGGCTGGCTTCGTCGTCTTGGCCATAGGCTTCGGTTTCCACAATTCGCCCACCAATTGGTTCTCCATTAGGCGGGTTATAGACCAGCTCGCAGCCCAATAAGGCTTTGGCTACCGTCAGGTTATCTTGATTGTAAAAGTCTATCCCAAGCATATACTGGTAATTATTGTGTCTTCCATTTATTCATCTTACCAAGAAGTTGTTAACGTTATCATAAATGGCGGCGTAGTTGTAATGCCAACCGATACGATTTATGGCGCGGCGGCGAGCGCGCTTAAACCAGATGCGGTTGAACGAGTTTACGCTTTGAAACAAAGGAGTCCGGAAAAACCGCCGATTATTTTAATCGCGGATGTAGCTGAATTAAAAAAGTTTTCTGTAGCGGTTAACCCCGCTATCCACCGGGTCCTAGATGAGTTGTGGCCCGGACCAACCAGTGTCGTCCTGCCCTGTCCCGATTCTGACCTTGGCTTTCTGCACCGCGGCAGCTTTAGTTTAGCGTTTCGATTGCCACATAAGTTCGACTTGAAAACACTGCTTACTCAAACCGGCCCGTTGATAGCGCCCAGCGCCAATCCGGAAGGCCTGCCACCGGCCACAAACCTTAACGAAGCCCAAGCATACTTTGGAGACCAGGTTGATGGATATGTTGATGGCGGAACCGTTACTGCCCCGGCCTCCCGTTTAATACGTATGAACGCTGACGCTACTTATGAGGTTCTGAGGCCTTAAGCTTAGGGGCGGGAGTTCGGCGCGCCCGCAATTGGCGCCACAGCCCGCTAACCTGGGGGATAACCAAGAACGCTATTAAAGCGTAGCCAACACCGGCGAGCACGTCGAACACATAATGTTCCCCCATATACACAATGCCAACCCAAATTGACACCGGATAAATAAATGCTAGGGCGCCCCAACGCCAACCGAACAGCTTTCCAACAAACAGGGCTACCAAGGTAGGGTAAGCCGCGTGCAGCGATGGTACCGCCGCTACAAGATTAGGACTGAGTTGGGCATAGACTGTGGGGAAGCTTTGTATCCCTAAAGCCGCCCAAATGTCGGTGGATATTCTTTGAATGGGCGCTATCATGTCCATCTCTGATGCCATCCAAGGTGGTGCCGCCGGAAACAACACGTACGTTACGAAAGCCGCGTACGACAGCATTATGAACGACCAAGCATACTGCCAATAAGCTTGTGGCCGCCGCCGCCAAATGAGTACCCCCAGGATTAGTGGCACAATGAAATGCAGCATATAAAGCCCGTAAAAGTAAAAGTCATACCACGCTAACTGGCCATGGTAGAGCAGTTGTTGCAGCCATATTGTGGGTAGCGTTCCTCCGCCAATAATTAAGTCGTAGTTAATCATTTCGTGGAAATGCACCCGCTCAGTAACGTAGGGAATAAAATTTCTCAACGCATTATAAGAAATCAAAAGCCCCACAAAGGGAACAAACATTTTCATAAACTGGTTTGCCATACCAAACGACAAGATGATGACGAACAACATAAAGAATAAAATATCAGGTGTTAGGAATGTTCGATGCGCGAGAAGCATGATGACAATCATCGCAGCGAAGGCAAAACGTAAGATTTTCTTGGCTGGAAGAGCCTCAAACCTTGCGACCATTAAACCAACCATATTGTGCATACAGCTATTCTATACTATTTATGCTTTAGCCGTTAGGAAATAAACGTCAGGGCGTGGCCGCTGTTACCGGCCCGTCCCGTTCGCCCAATCCGGTGGATATAGTCTTCGTAGTTGTTTGGTTGGTCGTAGTTAATCACATGGCTGACATTGGGGATGTCCAAACCGCGGGCCGCTACGTCGGTGGCAACCAGCACCCCTACTTGATTGGTTTTAAAGGCCTTTAAGGCCCGTTGGCGCTGAGACTGGGACTTGTTGCCGTGAATGGCTTCAGCTGGCAGGCCGTCTTTGGTAAGCTTGTCCGCCAGGTTTTGAACCCCGCGCTTGGTCTGGCCAAAAATAAGGACCTTATCGAACTCTGGCTTGCGCAATAGCTCGTTCAGAATAGATAATTTTTCGGTTGTCGAACCAGCTTTAATAACATCTTGTTCCACATGCTCGCTGGTTTCGCTAACACGAACCGATACGAGCACCGGGTTATGTAAAAGATCATCCATTAAAACTTTGATTTCAGGGGTAACAGTAGCGCTGAAGCAGAGTGACTGGCGTTTGGCAGGCAGCTGGGCAATAAGGAAGCGGATGTCCCGCACGAACCCCATATCAAGCATCCGGTCGGCTTCATCCAACACTAAAATGTTGGCCTGGGTAAGGTTGAGCGCCCGCCGATTAACTAAATCTTTTAAACGGCCGGGCGTACCAATAACCACGTGAGGCTTTCGGTTGAGCTGGCTGATTTGACGGGCAATTGCCACGCCCCCTACGCACATCACGCTATAAAGCCCGAGGCCGGTTGCAAAAGCGCGAAACTCATCATCAATCTGGATGGCCAGCTCGCGGGTAGGGGCCATAATTAATACCCGGTTTTGGTGGCGCTGTTGCTGTAGTTGCTGAATGATAGGCAGCACGAACGCCGCCGTTTTACCGGTGCCGGTATTGGCTAATCCAATTAAATCTTTTCCCTCCATAATGGCGGTAATAGAACCGTCCTGGACGGCAGTCGGTGTGGTGTAGTTTCGGTTTGCCAAATTACGTTGCAGCTCGGGGCTGAAACCAAAGTCGCTAAACTTGTGGATTGGTTCAAAAATTGCCTGGTCGGCTTTTTCTGTTGCTTTATTTACAAACTTGGTTGGGTTGATATAACTTCCCTGGAATCCAGCCCGTCGTCCGCTTGATTGGTTGGGTCGGTATCGGGAATTAGGAAATGTCCGGCCATTACGTTGTCCGGACGGAGCCTTAAGGCTTCGCTGATGCATAAAATTATGCCTTTCTGATTATTGGTTCTCGTGTTTCTCGCCCAGAGACAAACAACGAGATAGGTAGAAAGACTCGGCATTTATCATGATAGCAATTAAAGTAACTATAGCATACCTAACGGGATTTGACAATACCCCTACCAGTAGATCTCGTCGTGGGTACGTTGCGCACTAGATTGTTTCACCAAAATAGTGTCCCTAGGATACTACTGCAGGGCATTTTTAATAACAATTTAACCTGAATTTAGTATCCTACAAACACTAAATCAGGAAAACAGTGTAAAGCACCGAGTAGTTAATCGCGCACTGTAAGGCGTTGCATAGCCAGCATAAAGGCAGCTTCGCGCAGTCCAACGCCCTCTTTTTGGGCAAGATCCCACAGATCGTCAACTGCCATCACCATGTATTTTTCTAATCGTTGGTTCACTTGGGCTTCCGTCCAATGCTCGTCTTGGCGGTTTTGCATCCATTCAAGATAGCTGACAATCACCCCGCCGGAGTTGGCAATAATGTCTGGTACAATAACGACTCCCTTTTTCGATAAATAGTCGTGGGCGGTCTCGTTAAGTGGCGCGTTGGACAGCTCTAAAATATAGCTGGCTTTGATGGTCGCCATGTTTGCTTCGGTGATCGTATCGCCCAGTGCGGCCAACACCAACACATCGACATCCATGGCAAGCAGCTCGTCTTTGCCAATTAGGGATACGTTTTCCTCGTTGTATTCCTTAAAACTGCCGCCCTCGCGCTTGTAATGGGCAAGTGTGGTGGGGGCCAGTCCTTCATCTGAGTAAAGGCCGCTTTTTGAATCCCCGGCCGCGAGCAACTTCCACTCATGATGGTCTTCGGCGCTTACTGTAGCAAAAAACGACCCTACGTTTCCAAAACCTTCAACGGCAACGGTGAGCGGCTTGCCTTCATTGCCCTCGTGGCGCAATACCTCGCGTAGCGCAAAAACTCCTCCCCTGCCGGTGGCGGCATCCCTGCCTAAGCTCCCTCCATTGCCAAGGCTCTTGCCGGTAAAGCTGGCTTTAGTAGTATCGCCGGTGCGTTTTTCATACTCATCCACCATCCAGTCAATGATGGCTGAATTGGTATTCACGTCAGGAGCCGGAACATCCTTGTCCGGGCCGATGTGCGGGTGCAGGTTGGCCACAAACTGCCGGCTGATTTCTTCGAGTTCCCAGGCACTTAGTTCACGCGGGTTAACCGCAACGCCGCCTTTCCCGCCGCCGAGCGGAAGTCCAACCGCCGCGGTCTTTAAGCTCATAAGGGTGGCCAGCGCGCGCACTTCTTCAAGGTTCACTTCCGGGTGGAAGCGAATCCCCCCTTTATAAGGGCCGCGCTTATTGTTGTGCTGAACGCGGTAACCTTTAAATGTTTTGCCGTCTTTGAGCGCGATATCAAACTGGTGCTCAGCGTTTGGCTGCAGGATATCTTTAATTTCTGCTTCGCTAAGCTTAAGTTTGTGTCCGGCTCGGTTAATGAAGGCATGGGCGGTTTGTAGCATGATATTCCTCCTATCCCATACTGTGACGCATACGCGCCGCCGATTCAATGAGATCTGTTAACGCTTCACCTTCATTGGTTAGGTGGTCATAAATCTGGGTGGTTAGGTCGTGGTGCTGCCGTTCCTCGTCGGTTTCTGGCTCCAACTTTATGCCCAGGTAGGATTCAATCTCTCGAATGTCTTCCTGAATGCCTTCCCACGATGGGTTGGTGGCGGCTAATTTGGCTAAAACGTCTTGATTAATAAATTTGCCAGCGCGCATCAGGTCTGCCTTTATGTTGAGATAATATTTTTCCAGGAGATCCAGCTTTCCTTGTTTTCTGGCTTCACGCAGGCCGCGTCCGGTACCAATAAATTCCGGTGGCGTACCAAGTGAGTAGAGTGCCGCGGTAAATCCGATTGCCCGCGGCAGCTTAACCCCGCCCACCCCTCGGGAATAACCGAATAGGCCAATGTGTTGCACCCGCTCGCGCCGCCTGGGGAGTTGGGAAGCGAGATGGTTGATTGTCTCCGCGATGCCTTCTACGGTTGAACGATAGGCGGCTTCAAAAGCCGGAATAATCTTAATCAGCTCGGCTTCATCAGCTGGCGGGACGCTGGCGGGTTGCGCTTTTGGTAGCAACTCGTGGAGTTGCTTAACGGCTTTGATAACGTCGTCCTTGGGGTAGTCGTAACGGAAGGCACTTTGGAGCAGGGCGGTGCGAATGCCCTTATACTCATTTGCAAAGGCTTCCACTGAATAAGGGGTGAGGCCGCCGCGGAACGGCAGCGAGGCGGAACCAAGGATTGGATACATCGGAATGCCTGAGGCTTCGGAATAGCGCTTGTAGCGCGATAGGGCAATTTTGGTGGCGAGCACCGTTGCCACCATGCCGGAATTCAGCGCCGGGTCAGACCGCGCAATATAGGGGCGGATATAACCGGGAGGCGATCCAAAAGCCTTCTCGTGCAGCGCGACATATTCTTTTACAATTTCGTCGGAGCGGATAATGGTATCCACCTCTTCAAACAATGGAATCATCTGAACATATTTCAGGGTCTGCTCGTTAAAACGATACAGCGGATGCTTGAGGCTGGCAATTTCCTCGAAAGCTTCCTTGATATCGATTAATTCTGTGGCTGTTTCCGTCATCGGCAAAATTACTTCGAACAACGGTTTTGAGGGTAGATTGAAGTGGTTGGCCAATACCGAGGAAGACAACAGAGCCATAAACGCCCGTCCTACCCTAAACTCGGTTTCAACTTTTGGATTAGGCAGCCGGAAGGTTATGAATTTGTCGTGCCCAATCGGGTGCTTTTTGAAGTAATCGTAGTAGTCGCTGAGCAACCGCTCCATTACCGATTCATCAACCAGCTTACCCTCCCAGTCCCACTTATATTCCTCAACGCCCAGTTCAGCGAACATAAAATATGCTTCACGCGGCTCGTAGTTGGTGCGGATAAACTCCCGGTCATGCCAAAACGGAATAGTGGCGTGGTCGGGGTGTTGTGACACCATCGTGGTCGGAATAATACGTTTCATAAGCTTTCCCTAGTATATACCGGATAACATCCCCTGGGCTAGCGTCTCCCGTAATGTAGGAGTATGCTTCCCTGTGAATTAAGCCGCTTGAGGCTTATGAGCTGAAGCGGTACCAAAAGCGGCTGATTATTTACTAAACCGGTTCCCTTGCCAAAAATGTCCGGTTCTATGGTGAGGTAAAGTTCATCAACCAGGGGGGAGGCTAGGAACAGGCCGTTTATCTCCCCCCCGCCCACCACTAATAGGCTTTCAATACCGTCGCGCTGCAGCCGCTGAACGAGTGCTTGGGGCGATTCAGCGCTAAACTCGCGTTCGACGGGAATGACTTCGCTGGCAAATTTTTCAGGATGGCGCGTAAGGATTACCCGCCGCTTGCCCGGGTTTCGTTCAATTAAGCGCCGGGATGCCTCATAGGTTTTTCGTCCCATTACCACCACGTCATGGCTTGCTACCAGTGACCTAAAATGAGTTTGGTCTTCAGGGGAAGCCCAGCTGGCCGTGTCTACGTTGGCTCCCCTGGTTATTTTGCCATCTATCGAGCAAACTGCTGCCATTCGTACAATCATAACGTCAATTGTACGACTGCAAAGCCATTATAGCTATTGTTCACGACCCTTTGGGTGGTGTACCATTTGGGATATGATAGCAAAAACGCTACTGGGCAAGGTCTTGGGCAGCTTTACAACGGGCGCCCTTGAGATAGATTATTGGGGTGAAGAGCGCCAAACCTATGGTCGCGGCAAGCCAACTGTTAGCTTGTTGCTGAAAGACCCCAAGGTCGCCGGTGAGCTCGTGCGTAAATCTGATTTAGGCTTTGGAGAGGCCTATATGGACGGGCGGATTGAATTTCGCACCGGTAGATTGGACGACTTGCTAAAAATTATTAACCAGAACCAAACGCTGGTAGACTCATTCTTAGGCAAGTTGCGCGTGTACCGTCCCAATAAGAATGTCCGACAAAACCAAAAGAAATTAATTCAAAGCCACTACGATCTGGGGAATGATTTTTATAAGCTGTGGCTTGATGACACTATGACCTATACCTGTGCTTATTTCCGCACCCCCACAGATAGCTTAGAGCAAGCCCAACGCCAAAAGATCGACCACGTGCTGCGTAAGCTTCAGTTGCAGCCAGGCCATGAGTTTGTTGATCTTGGGTGCGGTTGGGGGCATTTGGTGGTGCGGGCGGCTAAGCACTACGGTGCCAAGGGCTTAGGCGTGACGCTAAGCCGCGAACAGTATGAGTTCGCGACCGAACTTGCTAAAAAAGAAGGCGTCGCCGACCTGGCAACCTTTAAAAATATTAATTATCAGGATCTTTTGCCCGCCACCAAGCAATATGACCGAGTTGTGAGCGTGGGAATCTTGGAGCATGTTGGGCGCGGTAATCACCGGCACTATTTTAACGTAGTTGACGGGCTATTAAAGCCGGGCGGTGTTTCGGCGCTGCATTCCATTACCCAGCAAACCGAAGTTGGCACCTCCCCCTGGATTGATAAGTACATTTTCCCCGGCGGCTACATCCCCAGCACCCGGGAGATCCTGTCGTTATTGCCAAACTATAATTTCCGCCTTACCGATTATGAAAATTTGCGAATTCATTACGCTATGACCTTGGACGAGTGGTCACGTCGCTTTGAAAAGCATGTGCCGAAAATTACTAAAATGTATGATGAGCGCTTTATTCGAATGTGGCGGCTATACTTAGCAGGTTCCAGCGCGTCCTTCCGCCATGGCATTAATGACTTGTCACAAATGGTTTTTACTAAAGGGATTAATAACGACTTGCCGCTCACCCGGGAATTCTTGTATAAAGCTTAAATGATTCCAGGAGGAAGGCACCCCTCCTTTTCGTAGCTGCTAAGAGAGGTGCCGCGGTTGCGCCGCCTCCTAATGATCGGAACGAATCCGATTGCAATTAGGAGGCGGCGAACCAGGAAGTGCCGTCAGGCGATGAGCGGCTCGAGCTCGTCGCGACGTCCCGTGCTCCGCGGTGCGCTGAGGAATGTGGATCCCGGCGTCATGAGCGGATTGCACTTGGAGCCTGCCGTGAGCTGGTTGCCCATGCCCTGACTCAGGCCGTCGATGAGGGCCCGGTTCTGCTCGAGAAGATCGTCCAGGGGCGTGAACCCGAGGCTGAACTCCAAGCGGAGGTCTTCGAGACGCTGGCTGGCGTCGGTGGGACCGAAGTACAGCAGGTATGCGCGGTAGATCTCGGCGAAGGCGACTTCCGCCCCTTCAAGGTCGAGCTCCTCGAGATCGAAAGCCGTCACATCGGTTGCATCAGGTACAGCTCTGAGACGCGGCCGTTCGGCTGGTACGGCAGGATGGCTCGCGGTGACGAGCCGTAGCGGCGATGTCGCTGGTACTGGCATGTGGTAAAGAACTCCCCATCGTTGTAGGTCCTTGCCCTTACACTACTTGAGGCATAAGCAGTTTACAACTGTTTTTTGCTCCTTTTTGGTTTGTGAGATAATAACATATTATTATGGTACTTGTCAATCTATGAACTAATCCGTGAATATTTCAAGCACATCGTAAAAACAAAAAGGAAGCCGTTTAACGGGCTCCTTTTTGCGGTAGGGGCATTTCTGTCGTCTACCTACCACCTCAACGATGGTACTTAGAAGTATACACCGCCGCGTCCAAATGGCGTCAAGACTTTTTTACTTTTTTTTCGGCCGCTATCCTAAGCTGGTACATTTGTCGGATAATTTGCCGCTTATTAAAAAACTGCATTACCGGTAAGAATAAGCTGTGGAACCAGTTAGTACTGGTTAAATCAGATTCCAAATCAACCAAGGTTCCTTTGTTTTCACGGGTTAAGCGATATGTCATCCGGGCGGTGTAGTCGTAGTGGGTAAGGGTTAAGCCAAGCAAGTGGGGTTTATTGTAGGCGGTTACCTTACCAATAAGGTGTTGCACGGCTTTTGGTTCGCGGACGGCCTGGACAAATTTGGTTCCCACCGGATGCTTTGGATTAAAGCCGTCCGGGTTGGTAACCTCTTCAAGAATGGGATTCCATTTTTTTGTGCTATCTTCTACTTCTACAAATGCGAAAACCGTTTCTATTGGGGCCTTAATAAGCAAGCTATAGTGGATTTTCATTCAGCTACAATCGCTTCATAGGGGCGCAAGCTAGGGCTGGCAAGGTTAATCATAATGTCGCGCTCGTCCATACGGCTGGAAGCCAGCAGCTTTGCTTTACCCCCTTTTGTTTTGGCAACGACTGCCTTAGCCGAAAAATTAATGAGAATCGTGACCGATTGTTTGCCAAGGGTCCGTTTAAAGCCAAACACCTGCGCGTGGCCGGTGGTGAGTGGCAGATAGTCTCCTGCCCTTAACGCTGGATGGTCCCTGTGAAGGCTTATGAGGTGACGGTACAACCTTAGCAGCGACTGCTCGTCTTGGGCCAGGGTTTCAACATTGCGGTGCTTGTAGTCCCGCTCCAGCGGCAGCCATGGTGTGTGCCTGGAAAAGCCAGCCTGCGGGCCGGCTGTCCACTGCATAGGAGTACGTTCCGGGTCGCGGGTAACCGGGCTGGGATCATGGGCCAGTTCAGGGGGGATGGAAACATCAGCCATGCCAAGCTCTTCACCGTAGTAAATAAACTTTGCTCCCGGCAGGGTCAATAATGCTAGCGCTGCCGCCGGCGCGGCCTTTCGCCCAATGCGGCTTACCAGACGGCTAATATCATGGTTGCCAAGAACGTAAGTTGGAATGCCGTCATGAGGGATGGCTGCCTGAAACCCGTTGACCCAGTGTTTAAACTTATCGGCTTCCCAGCCTTCGGCCGCCGCCAGCAAACCGAAGTAAAAGAAGGCTGCCACGCTGGTATCACAATATTTGTAAAGGTCGGCAAAGCCTTGGGGATGATAGTTGTCGGGGTAGGCCTCCAGGAACAAGCAGCGTTCGTCATATTCTTTGGTTACCTCGGTGAGTACGCCAATATACTCAGCCAGATGTTTACTAACTCCGTAGCTATAAGCTGTCTCAAGTACTTCTTCAATATATTCGCTATCGGCTTCAATTGTCATCATTTTTGAGCTATTTCTGTCAGGGTTATCGCGGAAGTCCGCGTCTTTGGCGGTAAACAGGATAGCGTCAACCCGGAAGCCGTCTACCCCGCGGTCATACCAGAAACGCATTGCTTCTTGAATGGCACGCTGTACTTCCGGATTTGCCCAGTTGAGGTCAGGTTGCTCCTTAAGGAAACTATGCAGGTAGTATTGGTTAGTGGTTTCATCAAATGTCCAGGCCGGTCCACCAAACACGCTTCCCCAGTTGTTAGGTTCTGAGCCGTCCGGCTTGGGGTCTTTCCAAACATACCAATCGCGCTTGGCATTGGCAGATGATGATTTTGATTCCAGGAACCAGGGATGTTGGCTGGAGCTATGGTTGGGCACTAGATCCATTAATATCTTAAGGCCACAGCGATGGGCCTCTTTAATAAGCCGCTCGCAATCGGCCAGTGTTCCAAAGTCCGGATCAATACTTTGGTAGTCGGAAATATCGTATCCGAAGTCGGCCATGGGCGATTCAAAAATCGGTGATAGCCACAAGGCGTCAACACCCAGATCTGCTAAATAATCCAAATGGTTGGTTATACCCTGCAGATCCCCTACCCCGTCGCCGTTTGAGTCCGCAAAGCTACGGGGATAAATCTGATAAATCACGGCATGCTTGTACCAGGGAATTGTGTCTGACATACCGTCAGCATAAACTAGTTATGCTTTGGTCGGCAAGCGCTAGGCACGAACGCGGGCGGCCTTTTGGCGGGAAGCGGCAATAACCGCCGAGACCAAGGTGGTGTAAATAAGGCCTGAGGTGCAGGCTTGAATCATGTGGGCAGGCTGGCTAGCAACTAAAAAAGTGCCGCTGATTAAGGTGAGTCCTACCAGAATATAACTTACCTTAAACTTGGCCTTTGACGGCGAGAACCAAAGATAAGTGGTGTAAGCAATACTAATCAAGGCAACGCTAATATGGAGCAGTAAAATCATAGGTTTATTATAACGGTTATGGCAGTATCGCGCCAACCGACAGCATAACTGACAGGCTCATCAAAACCACTAACGAAAAACTAAACATTGAACGTGCCCATTTCGTGTTATCTTCCACGTGCAAGCCGCGGACACCCTTTATAAACCAGGCTAGGCCAAGGATTATCATAACGCCCGCGAAACTGTATCCGGTGTAGCCAAAGACGGTTAGGGTTGAAGTGGCAATGATAAACGCTAAAATATAACCCAATATCGAGCGCTTTGTGGCTTTCATGCCTTTTACCGCCGGTAAAACCGGGAGTTTGGCGGCTTTGTAGTCGCCTAAACGGTACATGGCAATCGCGTAAAAGTGGGGCATTTGCCAAAGCGCCAGGATAATAAATAAAAGCCACGCCCCCCTATCAAATTGGTTAGAAGCGGCGCAGTAACCGGCTACCAGCGGAACAGCCCCGGCCAGACTTCCTACTAGCGTTCCATGCACTGAACGCCGCTTCCAAAAGCCATACACCGCCACATATATCACCAGGCCGGCCAAAGCCAGGGCGGTTGTTAGCAAATTGGTACCGACCGCTAATATAAGCAATCCGATAGTGCCGAGCATTAAGCCATAGCTAAGGGCCTGCTTGGGGCTAATGGTGCCGCTTACTAAAGCTCGGGTACGTGTTCTTGCCATTGCGCTATCGATTGCGCGGTCGAGAATATTATTAAAAACGCAACCAGCGGCAACGACGAGAGCTATCCCCGCTAACATGGCAATAAAAACCGTGAGAGAAGGACGCCCCTGCGCCGCTAAGAAGTAGCCGGCACTGGCGGTTATGCTGTTTCCGTATACAATCCCCGGCTTTACCAGCCAGTAGTAACGCGCTAACCGTGCTATCTCTTAATCCCTTCTTCATGCTGAATATACGTATCCGTTTCTACCGGGGACATCATGTGGTAGTCTAGGTTGTGCATGATCCAGAGTGAACCAAAGACTAAAATCACCAGAACCATTAGGGTAAACAAAAATACTATCAGGTTCCAGCGAGGTTTGGACTCACTACCGAGATGAAGAAAAAAGACTAGTTGGACCACGAGCTGCATGACCGCTGCTACCACCACGGCCGCGAGCAGCAGTCGGTCGCTGAGGATGTGGTAAGTGACTAAAAGGTAAGCTTCATAGGTTAAGATGAGGGATAAGAAAAACCCAACCATGTATGAAGTTATTGACCCCTGCCCACTCCCCGGGGCTGAGGATTTGTGGCCCACCTTACAACGCCCCCATCAAGTAAACAAAGGTAAAAATAAAGATCCAAACGATATCGAGGAAGTGCCAAAACAAACTTAAAACGGTTAAGCGGCGCAGATTCACCGTTGTTAAACCGCCACGCCACACTCTAATCATCATAACCACAATCCACATAAGGCCGGTGGCAATGTGAAGTCCGTGTGTTCCGACCAACGTGAAAAAGGCCGATAAAAAGCCGCTGCGTTGCCAGCTGTTGCCTTCGGCTACCAGGTGGCTAAACTCGCTAAGTTCTAGAGCTAAAAATGCAAGCCCCAGCAAAAAGGTTACGCCAAACCATGCCATTACCTGGTTTTTTTTGCCCCGATGGGATGCCAGTAATCCAAGTCCGCAGGTAAAGCTGCTGGTAAGTAAAATAAGCGTTTCAAGTAACACGAAAGGCAAGCTAAACAATTCCTGACCTGACGGACCGCCAAAGGTGTTGTTTTGCAAAACCGCGTAGGTAGCAAATAGGCTGGCGAACAGGATACAGTCGGTCATCAGGTAAACCCAAAACCCTAGCACAGTTTTTGATTCTTCAACGTGAGCGGTGATTTTTGTCATTGAGCGGCCTTCCTTTTGGCGTGGTGTGCTTCTTGCTGCGCGATGGTGGCAGCGGAAATAGTATATTCGGTTGCTTCATCCGCTAAGCGCCAGACAATACAGGCAAGCATGCCAATCAACCCCACCGCTGCCAGCCACCAAATATGCCAAATGAGCCCAAACCCAATGATAAACGCCGCCCCCGCGATATACAGTCCCATCGGCGTGTTTTTGGGGAGGACTATATCGGTGTAGGTTGGCATAGTCTTATTTGCAGAGGATTGTTTCAAAACCCAAAACGGATCCCGATCACGGACCTCGGGAGTAACCGCGAAATTATAGACCGGTGCCGGCGAAGCGGTTGCCCACTCCAGGGTTCGGCCATCCCAAGGATCGCCGGTAATGTCGCGGTTCTTCTTTCGTTGCAAGACACTGACAATCATTTGCAGAATTTGGAATCCAATGCCCAGCAAAATGATGGCTACGCCAATTCCGGCAACGATGAAAAGCCCCTGCCATCCTAATGAAGCGTCATAGTGGTCGAGGCGCCTGGTGGCCCCCATTAAGCCCAAGATATAAAGTGGAATAAAGGCCGCTGAAAAACCAATGATCCAGCACCAGAATGCGTAGACTCCTAACTTTTCATGGAGCTTGAACCCAAAAATTTTGGGAAACCAGTAGGTAATACCGGCAAAGAAACCAAAGACTACCCCGCCAATTACCATGGTGTGGAAGTGGGCCACCAGAAATAGGCTGTTATGTACCTGGAAATCGATGGCTGGTACCGACATTAATACCCCGGCCATACCGCCTATCGTAAAAGTCACTACAAATCCAAAAAACCACAACATTGGAGTGGTAAAGCGAATGCGCCCGCGGTACATCGTAAATAGCCAGTTGAAGACCTTTACGCCAGTGGGAACAGCAATCACCGCTGTCATGATTCCGAAAAAGGCGTTGACGTTGGCTCCGGCTCCCATAGTGAAAAAATGGTGCAGCCAAACAAGGAATGATAACACCGTAATTGCCCCGAGCGCCCACACCATCGACACATACCCGAATAAGCGTTTGCTGGAAAACGTCGCGACCACCTCGGAGAAGACTCCAAACGCCGGCAGAATCAGGATATAAACCTCCGGATGCCCCCAAGCCCAAATCAAGTTAATGTACATCATGGGGTTGCCCCCAAAGTCGGAGGTAAAAAAATGCATCCCCATTAGCCGGTCGAGCGATAGCATGCCCAGCGTGGCGGTAAGAATAGGAAAGGCAAACACAACAAGCAGCATGCTGCAGAGCACGCTCCAGGTAAACAAGGGCATTTTCATTAGTGTCATACCAGGTGCCCGCATTTTTATAATGGTTACCAGGAAATTAATGCCTGCCAGTAAGCTTCCCACACCCGCGATTTGCAAGCTCCATATCCAATAATCAACCCCTACCCCGGGGCTATATTCCAGCCCCGACAGGGGCGGATAGGCCAACCATCCGGCCGCGGCAAACTCCCCTACTATTAATGAAACATTTACCATTGCCATGCCCGCGGCGAACAGCCAGAAGCTCACTGAGTTTAAAAACGGAAAGGCCACATCGCGGGCGCCAATTTGCAGCGGGACAACCAGGTTGATTAACCCGAACATTAAGCCCATCGCCACAAAGAAAATCATTATCGTGCCATGGGCGGAAAACACTTGCTGGAAATGGTCTGACGATAAAATGCCGTTCGCGTCCCCTACCGATAAGGCTTGTTGTGCCCGCATCATAACCGCGTCCATAACCCCGCGCAACAACATTAAGAAAGCGATTATGATGTACATGACGCCAATCTTTTTCGGGTCAAGGGAAGTAAGCCATTCTTTCCACAGCCACTTCCATCGTTTGAAATAAAACAGCAGACCAATGGCTGTTAAGGCCCCCAGGATCACGCTTAATTGACCAAACGTCGCGATGGGCCCATGAATAACATCATCTATGCCAAGCCGTCCTAGTGGGCTCATAGCGACTCCGGATGCATTTGGTGCGGGTTAGTTTCTGTCTGGGGAGCCATATACTTCATAATAGCGCTACGGTATATGTCGTCCGCTACCGAGGCGTAAGAAGTTGGAATTTCTGCTTTGCCCGGTTTTGCCAGTTTTGCGTACGCTTGTTTATTTAAAAACTTATTTGGATCGTTTTCTTTGACTGCTTTTACCCACCGGTCAAAATCCGTTTGTGAGGTGGCCTTGGCTTCAAATCGCATATCAGCAAAGCCAGCTCCGCTTAAATTAGCTGATGATCCGGCAAAGGTGCCGGGGTTGTCGGCTATGAGGTGCAATTGGGTTTCCATCCCGGCCATCGCGTAGACTTGCCCTCCAAGCTGCGGAATCCAAAAGGAATTCATGGGGGCGTCTGCCGTGATGTTGAAGTTGACCGGAGTATCCGCGGGAAACCGGACTTCATTTACGCTGGCGATTTGCTGCTCCGGGTAGATAAACAACCATTTCCATTGAAGGGCTACCACCTGAATGGTAATGGGTTGATTTTTGTCTGACACAAGCGGCTTAAACGGATCAAGGTCATGACTGCTCTTCCAGATGATAATTGCTAATATCCCAATAATCACACACGGTATCGCCCACCATAGCGTTTCCGCCAGCCGGCTGTGGTCCCAGTCTGGTGAATAAGTTGCAGTGGTGTTGCTGGCGCGGTATTTCCAGGCAATAACAAAAGTCATTACAAAAACCGGTACCACAATAACCAGCATCAACAGCGTGGTTAGTAGCATTAATTGATACTGCTCGGACGCTATAAGCCCTCGGGGATCAAGCACGGCAATCGACCCGGTTTGCAGCAAATAGGCAATCAATCCTATTAAACCGCACCCTAGTATCGATCCCACTAAAACCTTAAAAAATTTATTCATCTTATGCTTCTACTATAACAGTTTTTTTGGGTACGATTTATGTGCTATTTGGCGTATTATGTAACTATGGATTCAACATCAAAGCGTCGCCTTGTCGAAAATGAGCTTATTTTCAAAAAAAAGAATCAACGAATTAAAGCTGGCATTAAAAAACTGATTGCTCAGTCGGGCATAAATGAATTTACGACTGAACTTTACTGTGAATGCTCGAATGAAGACTGCAGCGACAAAATTGTAATAAATACCAAGGATTACGACCGAGTCCACAAGAACGCGAAACATTTTATTGTTAAATGTGGACATGAAGTAAAGGAAGTTGAAACCGTCCTTGAACGAACGAAGCACTATTGTGTAGTGGAAAAATTTATAGCCCCGCCGTCTACTACCAATATGAAGCTCAATAAAACCTAAGTAATACTTAACTTCTTATTCGTAACGTAATGAGTCGATGGGATTTTTCCGGGCCGCCTTAGAAGCTGGAAGCGTGCCCGCTAAGAAGGCGATACCTACAACCAGTGCGATGATCCCGGCAATGTTCTGCGGCGTAAAGGCAAAGATCTGCAGGCCAACCAGTTCTTTTAAGAAGCCTTCGGAAACAATTTTATTCGCAATCTGGCCCACACCAGCGGCAACCGCGACGCCAATGACGCTGCCCCAAAAGCCCAATGAGATTGCTTCAAAACTAAACAGGCTGAATATGCGTCCCCCGCCCATGCCCATAGCTTTCATCAACCCAATTTCTTTGGTTCTTTCCTGAACCGACATCAAAAGGGTATTAATGATCCCAAAGCTGGCAGCCAGCAAAGCAATAACGGCGAAGGCGTTAAGGACTAAAATAATCCCATCAATGACAGCGGTAAAGGTGCCAATTTGGTCTTGCACTGTTTGGCCGGTATAACCCGCGTTCGAAAGCTTCTTCTTTAATTCAGCTTTTTGTTGAGTGGTATAGTTGCTATCAAACTTGGCAAACACAAGCTGGTACTGGTTGGTTGAAGCTTGCGGTAGGCCTTCGGATTGGAACTTGTAAAGCTGGTCTAGTAGGGTTCGGTTGGCAGTCACACCGCCATCTGCCGCTAGGCCGCTTTGTTGTACGCCAATAACAGTTGCTTGGGTGGTTCTCTGCTTGCCGGAAGCCGAACTAATGCCAAGTGTAACGGTTTTACCAATCGCGTCTGCAGCTTTTTTATAACCAAGGGTTGAAACATAGCTACCCGGCAAAATTACCTGGTTAACAGTAGTCCCGGAGATAACTTGCTTACCCGCGGTTAGGGTTAAGTTTGAGCCGGGAATAAACTGTGAAATCCTTACCTGATACTTTTGGTTATTTTCTCCGGCAATGTAATCGGGCGCGACGCTTTTGGCAGGTTCAACCGATTCTATACCTTTAATTTTTTCAATTTTCCCTAAGTCCGCGTCCGTAATTACCGCGCTGGAGCCCCTGAAGTCACTCACGGCCACAACCTTGGTATTAGGGTCGTATTTCTTTGGTTTAGTGCTGCCTGGAATTTCATCACTACCTTTTGGCTGGACAATAAGCACGTCTTTAGCGCCAAGATTGTTAACCTCTTTTTCAATATAGCTGGAAATTCCCGAGCCAATACCGGTGGTAAGGGTTAGGGTGAAGGCGCCAATGAAGACGGCGGTAACCGTTAGAAAGGTTCGTAGCTTGCTGCGCCAAATGTTGCCACTGGCGGTGGTAAGTAGATCGAGAGTTTTCATAACTGAACCTTTCGGGGGCGCTTTATGGCTGGTCGTAGTGTTCTCACCCGCTGTTCGGGTTGGACCGGTGGCTTCGGTAAAGAAGCGGACTGAACTATGCCGTCACGAATGCGGATTTGCCGGTCACAGCGGGCGGCGAGGTCTTCGTCATGGGTAACAATAATTAACGTGATATTTTGATTCTTGTTTAAGGCAAACAAGAGATCTTCCACGTTTTTCCCGGTAACACTATCAAGGTTGCCGGTGGGTTCATCGGCAAAGAGGATGGCCGGATCGTTCACTAAAGCCCGCGCAATAACTACCCGTTGCTTCTGCCCGCCGCTTAAATTGTTGGCTTTGCTTTTGGCCTTATCTTCCAGCTCAACATTGCGCAGGGTTTCTAAGCCCCTTTGTTTACGCTCACGGCGGCTCATGCCGGCAATCTTTAGTGGCAGTAAGACGTTATCTAGTACGCTGGCGTTGGCATTTAGGAAAAATTGCTGGAACACAAAGCCAAACTCTTTATTGCGAAGACGGTTTAGTTTTCGGCCGGACAGTTTTGATGAGTCTTGGCCTTTTATGACTATTTGGCCGCTGGTTGGTTTGTCCAGTAGTGCCATGAGGTGCATTAAGGTTGACTTACCAGACCCGCTCTTGCCGAGAATGGCAACACTTTCACCCTCTTGGATTTCAAGGCTGATATCATTTAAAGCGGTAAAACGGGCTTCGCCTTTTCCGTAAGTCTTAACTAAACTGTTAACTACTATTGCTGAGGCCATAAACTATCCAATCGTCATATACAGCAATCATAGCATTACCTGTATGTAAGGATAAGTTTTTGCTTTACTAAGTCACTATTTTGCGAATGTCAAAATTTAAAGTTTGTTGATGTTAATTTCGAATTAGCCTCACCGCGTAACCGGCTGGCACTGCAAGTAAGAGCCCAACTAATAAGACGGTTTGAATAGGGGCAATCAGGCTTATGCCGAGTAGTACCGAGAACAAAAAAAGATTGGCTATTCCGGCAACTGTCATCATGGCAAAAACATACGGCAGCAAAGGTTCTTTGCCGGCATTTTCGTAATAACGGGCGTTATACGGGGTGGCCATGAGCGCGTGCCCCAGACCATTAACAAAATTGACACCGGCAATTTGACCGGCTGATTGAGCGAGCAAACGAATACCATTGGTAATACTGGTAAGCAGGGTACCGCGTCTTAGGTATTTGCGCGCCCCTTTTAGTTCTTCACGCTTACCCACGTACAAGGCAATAAGCATCCCGGCAATTACCGAAACCGAGCTTAAAATGCCCACCCCCACATAGCTGGGAACAACTAAAAATATAAATAACGGCCAAATAATACTCAAGATGCTGTCGTCGATATTGTCACCCATATTGGCTAGTAAGTCGCGTTTAATTTTACGTACGTTCAAAGCCTTTAAAACAAACGGGTCATTCTGGATAATTTCCTTAGAGCCGAAGAGTGGTATGGCGGCTAAGGCAAAAAGTCCGATTGATACCACGTACAAAATTATGATGCTAAAACCACTGGCTATCGCCCCTCCGATCGCTGGGGCGATGCCGTAGGCCAGCGTTGTAAGCGCGGCCGATAGCCCCGCGGCCAACCCGGCTCTTTTATGCAGCAGGCTTTTGGCAAAGCAGGCCCTAAAATTGGGCCAATACAGTATCCAGGCGAACGCTAAAAACACGGCTAGCAGCCAAAGCGGCCAGTTGAAAACCGATAAGGTCGCGAGCAGCAGGGCCTCTATCCCCTGAAATATAAGGCTGATTCCCATGGCTTTATGGGCGCCAATTTTATTGGATAATTTCATAAAAGGATATAAAAATACAATCCACAATATGTTTGCGAGTAAAAAGTACCACAGGATTGCCTGAAGGCTGTAATCCAGGTTATAGAGGTAAATAGGTACAAAAATAAGCGTCATACTTGATGACAGCGATTTTATGGTGTGCGCCCAATTAAGCCGCTTGAGCTCGCTTAACCGAAGGGTGTGGTAATGGTTGTGTTTGTAGTGGTGCATCGGCTTCTATTCTAGCACTAGCACAACGCTGTGAAGCTGATAGAATACACGGAAGAACTATGAAGATAGCAATATTCACCGATTATTACTTACCAACGGTTGGGGGCGTCCAGTCTTCTATATGGTCACAAAAAATGGCGCTTGAGGCGCTTGGTCATGAGGTCTTGGTGTTTTGCCCCAGCCACCAGCCGAACGACGATAAAACAATTGTCGCGCTTCCGGTTTTTAAATTATTTAAACTGGGAAAATACGCTCTTCCCGGCAGAACGCGGAAAGTTATTGAAGCGGCGACGCGTGAAATTAAGCGCCATAAGGTTGATATTGTCCACGTCCACACCGACATGACAGCTGGTGTTGCCGGCCTGCTCGCGGCCAAAGCCCTGCATCTTCCGGTGGCCCAGACGATGCATGGCCGGGAGGATGTATTTGCCAAAAAAGCGCTTCCCCTATCCGGGCTGGTAAGCTCTGCGCTGGTTGGACTGCATAGTGGCCACATTCCGCATAAGAAAAAACACATCCGGACCGATGGTGCCCATACTAAAAGTTTAACCGCCCGCAATATGTGGCGGTTAATGGTTAATCACGCTAATTTTGCCGACCACGTGATAGTCCCCTCCCAGCATTTTGCCGACAAACTGCAGCATTTTGGCATGAACCAGCCGCTCACTGTTATTTCTAATGGGATTGAAGATAGCGTCTGGAAACATCTCGACAAGGTTGAACCGCGCAACTACGGGGAGGATGTGCCGCTTCGCGTTATGTGGTGCGGTCGGGTTTCTCCAGAAAAGCGCCCCATTGAATTTTTAAAAGCAATCAAGGAAGTGGGAGCCGGTATTAAGGTTGATATATATGGCGATGGACCGCAGCTGGCGTTGCTTCAAGTTTTTATTCAAGCCAATCAGCTAGCTAAGGTGGTAAAAATTCATGGCGCGGTGAGCCAGCGGGTTATTTTGCGGGAGATGGCAAAGCACCATGTATTGGTTTACACTTCATTCGATTTTGATACACAGGGGATTGTATTACTAGAGGCTATCGCCACCGGCCTCCCAGTGATTTACTGCGACCCCGACTTGAGCGAAACGGTTCCCAAAAGCGGCGGAATCTTAACGAAAAGTCCGGATGCCTCGGCTATTGCGAGGTCAATAAGGAAGTTGATTGGCCGTCCGGACCGCATCCACAATATGAGCCTGGCTATGCTAGCCAAGCGTGATAGCGTAGCGCAGTCCCACCAAATCAAAAAACTATTGTTGGTATATGAAAAAATGATTTATGACTTTAAGCGCAGCCATGTTAGATAGAAGGTGTGTCGGGTCGGGAAATAAAATCAATCAGAGCTTTTTTGGCCGGGAGGTTTCCGCGTTTATAGAACATTATTTTGCCGTTCGTGCCAATAGCGACCGTGGTGGTGCGGATTACTTTTATGGGTCCAATTTCAAAGAGGGCTTGATATGATCGCGCCGTCTGAAAGTCGGGATCTGAAAGGAGGGGCATTGTTAGGTTAATTTTATCAGCAAAGTTAGCGTGTGATTCTTGCGCGGCGTTATTAATACCAAAAACGCTTATTCCCTCCGACCAATATTCATCGCGGAGCTGATTAATAAAACAGAGCCGCTCTTTACAGTTTGGTGATTGATCGAATGGATAAAACTGCAATACTACCGGACCCTTGCGTAGTGACTGGTCTAGCGAATAAAGCTTTCCCTTATGATCAATTAAGTTAAAGCCTGGGGCGGTTTCGCCAATATGAAGAAATTTGTGCATACGACTATTGTTTATCCTGCTAGGTTTGATAGCAAGCATAAGAAGCTGAAATGTAATCTGTACTCATTTGTTCATGGCAATCTAAGGTCGTTCGGCAATTTCCTTTAACTTATCAAGGGCTTGGGGCCACATTTGCTCGAATATCTCGACCATTTCCTTATTTTTTCCGTCATTATCAATACCTACCTGCAGGGTGGTCACACCATCATTCTCACTAAAGCTGTAGTTTTCGCGGATACCCGCCCAGGCTTTGGCTCGCACGCTGGTGGTTATTTCCTTCCCTTTAATAACCTCACCTACATGTTCGACGGAGAGATACTTGTAAAGAATGTTTTCAATAACCCTGCTGACCATACCGCTCACATTATTGTCTTTGTCGGGTACTAAAAATAATATTTTATCCCCTTTCTCCCAACTTCCTTCAAAGTACGATCCTGGGTGAAAGGCGGCTGTCCATTCCCGGTAGGTGCTATTGTCGAGCATGACGTTCCAAACGTTTTGCTTGGACGCGTGGGCGTCAATGGTGAAATGTAAGCTATTCATAAAAAACTGATCTTCTTCAAATAATACTTTTATATGGTTGTCGCTGGTCGGGCTGACGTCCCAGCATCGCATCCATATGTTCAAGCAGGGTGCCGTTAAGCTTTTCCAGCTTTATTAAGGCATTCTGGAACTGAGTAATATCAATTGCTACGGTATAGATGCCCACGACCTTGTCATTTTCCCAAATGGGCTCCACCCGAATGTCGTTGTAATAAACATCGCCGGCTTCACCCCCGCTAAGCGTGCTTTTAAATAGCTCACGAATACCTTGTTTGCCATCAAGGGCACGCTGTTTAATTTTAGTTAACTTGGCGGCTTCATCCGTATGTAGCCAATCGCTATCTTTCTTGCCAATTAAATTTTCTCGGGGCATACCCGGATGCGTGTTTACGAATTGGGTGTATTTCAAGTCTAAGTCCTGCCGGGAGATTGATAAGCCCGAATTATGTAAAGCGCTTTCAAGGTCGAACCGCGCCTGCTTTACTTGCTTTGTGAGCTTTGTGTCCATGTCTGTACTATCTTTTTAGGTTACTGCAAAGCAGTATACTCCTTATCCCGGTATAAGTATGTGGGCAGGCTGCCCGCCCTCGCTTACACCCTATTGCCTGCCCCTTACTTAAACACCTTCCGCGCCTCTTTCCACATCGCCGGATCATCAAACAACATTTTACGGTAATACCACCATTCCAGTCCCCAGAGATCGATAGGCGTAATACCAGTGCGAAGTGCATAGGAGATTGCATAGCGGAACTGCTTGGGGTTCATAGACAAATCTTGCTCTTTAATTGGTGCGTGCTGGGTTCCCCGTGGGCACCATGGTTCGGCTTGGAGTTCATGAATAAAGAACGGCCGCTTATATCGCAATTGAAAGTACTGGGCACGCAGCCGTTGATACCACGGCGGTATAATGTGGTTCCGCAGTTTTCCCTTGTGGTGAATTCGCAAATAAATCGAAGTAGCATAGATGTCTGGCACCGGCCCGGGCGCCGACCAACTCCAATGGTTCTTTAAGCTCATAATCACCGGCCTATCATCCAGTTGCTTGACGAGTTGCAGCTCCCTCTCCAACCGCTCTTTATCGAAATCTACACACTGGCCAAAATCATCGTTTAACGCTTCATTCTCCAGCTGCCAGCTAACGACCGTTTTATTATCTTTATAACGATTGACAACAACTTTGATAAACGCCAGCAGCGCCGCTTCCCACGCATCATGTGCCAGCTCGCGTGCCCACTGGGGCAGGTGGCACTCCGGATGGTGCGGCTGGCGCAACCCTAAGGTTAAGCTGACCTCCCCGCCCCGTTTAGCAACGTGCTGCATTTGCCAATCGAGGTCCTTAAAATCGTATTTCCCTGGTTTTGGCTCTATCAGATCCCACGGCCCCATAAGACGGAAGCGGCGGATGCCCAGATCGTCTAAGGCGGCAATCAGGCAAGCTTGCGGATCCACCCCCAAATGCTGGGCGTAGCGGGAAGAAAAACTCGCGCCAAACGTCTGTGTGCGGGTAATTTAGGCTCGCTTCCGCAGGCGCAATAACCACTTAACAACCTTAAAGATTAAGAACAGCCGCCAGTATCTCATCATCCTGCTTCCCCCTGGTTAGAACCACTATTTTAGCAGAATAGGATAGATTATTCTTTGGAGCGTAAGCTAAAAAGCAGCTAACTCGTTATCAAGCTCAGCGCTATCGGTATTGATGGCCTCAGGATCAATATGATCCAATGTCTGCTCAGCCGTGGTTAGATCATTCGTTGAATTAATGCTTGGAGCGATGATGTTTTCCTCGGCTGTCTTGGCTTTCTCGTTTACCATTGCATTCTCGGCTTGATTGGCGTCGTATACCTGGTAGGCAACGTACCCAATAAAGGCAACGGCCACCACAACCAAGATTATTTCAAGCCCGGCAAACCCGGATTGAACTTTGCGCAGTTTCATGGCCTTGCCCCGCTAGACGTACCCTCGGTTGAAGCGGTACTTCCCTGCACGCTTTTGACACCGACAATTAAATTCTTAACCGCTGTCTTATACAGTTTTAAGGCTTCAATTTCGCGCTTTAAGCTTTCTTTAAAATGGAGGGTCACCGCCTTTGGGTCGGTTGCATCGCAGATAAACGTCCCGCTGTGAGACTTCATCTGATCCAAAGCCGACTGCGCCCGATTTTTCCTATTTTCCACCTCAGCAACCAGTTCAGCATAATTACTAAGCGTTTTGCCTTTTGCGGTGTAAAAAGCCTGGGTGCGGTCGGCAATTTGGGTAAAGATTGCTATTTGCCTCTCGCCGCGGGCCACAATTTGCAGCATTTTCTTATTAATAGTAGCTTCACGCTTCTGACAAGCTTTTAGTTTGGCGTCAGCGGACTTAAGTTTAGCTTCCGCGCGCTTAACTTCCCCCGCATCTTGCGCGGCAACCTGGCTGTTGCGGGCTTCCTGGGCCTTAATATTAGGTTCGGCCAAAGCGCTGCCAACAACCGTTAAGGAAAGTGCGCCAATCAGCAGGGTGTGTTTGATAAGTACATGAGCCATTAGGAACTGTTTCCTCCTGCGTAAAGCTTATGCTTCTCTACCATTTTCGTCAATATGCAGAAGATATAGCGGGCTATTTAAACCCTTATGGATTCGGAATTGCTTGCAGCTGTCCCGAAAGCTGGGCTTCATTTGGCCCGTAACTAATTAAGGCTTTGTCGGCGCTCTTGATTTCCCGTGTTAGCAAATCGTCAACTTTTGTGCCATTTAAGTAAAATCTCAGGGTCCCAGCGCTTCCATTGCAGAAGCTCTGGCCGGTACCGGTCATTAAACAGTCTTGGCTGACTTTCATGGGGGCCGGCAGCGTATCAAAAAACTGCTGCCAGGTTATGCCTGCCTTTTTTACCAGCAAGACATTAGGTGTTTCGGGCGTGATAAAAACATCGGCTGAGCGGCTATGGTACTTCGGATCGGTAAAGATTCTAATGGTTCCATTGGTAAATATCATAAACGCCGCGCGGATGGTTACTTCCTTCGGCGCCGCCGGAGCTACCGGCGTCTTAACCACCGCCGGTTTAGGGTCTTTAGCCGGCTGCGGGCCGTTGGTGCTTATCATAATGTAAGCCCCAGTAGCAATGATCCCTACGGCAAGTATGGCGATGAGTGGCTTCTTCATATAAGTGAGTATAGGCCTTGACGCTGATACTTGCTATCATGTACAAACTGGACTTATTGTTCACTTTATGCTTTAATAAATAAACTCTGTAGTGATCATCAATCGTCTACCAGGAGCGTACACCTATGGGATTGCAAAATCGCCCCCGATTTCGCGCGCTTAAAAAGCTTGCCAGGACTGGGGCGGGCTGGGCTTCGGTGGCCCTCACCTACGAGGTTCCCAAGATCGAAGACACTGAGCTGATGCAGGAGGCCAAGGCTGAAGCCAGGAAGGCGTTGGCCGAGTGCCGTCAGGGCAACCTGGAACCACACGCCTTCGTCCTTTACGGGCGGACAATCCATCCCGAGCTCTCGCGTCTTTCTGACGCCAGAAAGCTCGGTTACGGCATTAGGCCCGAGGAGATCGGTTCCTACCACCATGAGATCAGGGAGTTCTGGCTTTGGCGCGAAGCCGCCAGGGCCGAGCAGTGGATTGATGAGCTCAAGAGAGGTAATACTCGCCACAGCAATTGGCTGAGGTGCCTCTGCGCGCAGTACATCGTTGAGGGGGACGACTTCATCGGCCGCCTCTCCCTCTCCCTTGATGAACTCGAAGAACTCGTCGGGGTCATCTGATCCCCACGTCTCGCTAGAGCCCTCGCTCCGGCGAGGCGTTCTAGTTTAAATGATAATTATATTGACAGCGAAAAAGCCGACCAATGCCGGCTTTTTCTTTTATTTAAGTTTTGGGTGGTTAGTTTTTGATTTTAACAGTTGTTGTGGTGCTATTGGTATTTGAAACATTGCCGCTCGTAGCGCTGCCGCCAACAGTGTTGGATGACGAGTTGGCATTCCCCGATGTTGCCTTCTGAACTACGGTATTGAATACCGAAACAATATTGAAGTTACTCCATCGGTTTGAGTTTACGAACTGTACGCACTGGCCCTGGTTTTTGAAAACTACACCATTATTGTTGGTGAGGCTAGCGAAGCCGCCATTCTTACACTGGTTAGCATTAGTTGGGACATTCCTTAGCTCGAAATCATAAGTAGTCACGTTACCGCCTGAGTTGATAACGGCCTTGTCTAGGTAACCAGCCAATCCTGCATCGCTCAGGGAGGTGTCGCCCACATTTACCGCAATGAACTTAATGGTGCTTCCTGCCTGCATGGCGCCCCAAGTAGTAGGACAGGTAAAACCATCTTCTGCTCGGTCACCTACGGCTGTCGCGGCTGAAGTTGACGTGAAGGATGCGGTAGTGAACGCAGAGGTCGATCCTGCTGTTGGTACGTAATCAAATCGGCAATCATAGAACGTAGATGATCCGGGTAGATTGGTGTACACATTTAGGTAAAAATGATTGGCACTAGCGGTTGTTCCATTTCCGGCAATCAGAAAGTCATATGCAACAGAATTTAATTCTGAAGCGAGTGAACCTAATGTCTTTTCAGCAATAAACTTATCTTTCGCAACGGTACCACCGATTGGCTTCACATAAACACTGCCGTTGCCGATGCTGGCTTTTGCTTCGGTAAACTCATACGGTGTCGAGGTTGAGGCATCACGGTTGAGCGCCCATCCTTGCAAGTTGGCAGGCGTCACAACAACTGTTGAGTTAGCGGCCATGGCTGGTGCTGCCAGCGCCCCTACTATTATTCCTGTGGTTGCTAGCTTTGCTATAAATCTATGCATATATACTCTCCCTTAAATTTTGATACTTGTTCAGTATAGTGCATATGCTTAGCCAACCGGAGCGAGCATAACAACAGAAAATAGCGGTTATGCCTTAGGCGAGGGAAAGAAAATTTTAATATGTATATTGAGCAAAAACTATATGGCTGGGGTTATGGGACGTTATCCGAACAATTTATGTGTAGAAAGAGAGACGCCCCCGTTGCCGGGGACGTCTCCTTCATCTTGTAGGTGCGGAGCTCATCCCCTAACCGGGGGCGGTTGCGGCTAGGCCGCGTGCAGGTTGCCGAAGGACGTTCCTCCGGCTGACTGCATGATGATCTTGCCGTCGACGGTTTGGCCGATACGGTCCCTTGGGCCACCGCGCACAATCGCGCGATAGCTGAAGGAGTTGTTCCAGCCGTCTTCCGTCAACAGCCTGATGTCTGTCAGTTCCAGCTCAAGCACAACGAGGTTGTGGTCGCCGTTCTCGCGAACGGTCACCGTCACCTTGCCGTGCTTGTTTAGCCAGTCGGGCATGCTCCGGCCGATGACGTCCTTGAACGTCACGTCCGAAACGCTGTGCTCCATGATGACCCCGGTGATGTTCGTGGTCTCTTCGGTCGCACTGCGCCCGCCTGTGATGCTGCTGATCTTCGTGGTCTTGGTGTCCATGGTGGACTCCCTTCGGTTGTTGTTTGCGGTTTCCGCCGCGGTCCTTCCGAAGTACTGCTACCACTCAATATCATTAACCTTCAATATGAGCCCCGCTATCGCAAGCAACATAAGTACTGCATGCGGCGGATCGATATATAATACCATAAGCCAATTGGTCTGTCAATACTTGGCTGAGTATCATAGACGATGTTAGAACCGAATTTGTTAATTTCAGTCAATAAAACTTTAAGCTTATGTGTTTATTTTTCTTTAGAAATTATTGATGGCCACCATACTTTTGAGCCCAAATCTGTAAATAAGGCCGGTACTAATAATGACCGAACGATAACCGTATCTAGTAATACGCCAAAGGCTACTATAAATGCTATTTGCGCCAGAAAGAGAATCGGGATAATCCCAAGAGCGGCAAATGTCGCGGCCAGTACTACTCCTGCAGATGTTATGACTCCACCAGTTTTGCCTAAGCTATGGAGCGTCGCTGCACGTGTACCGTACTTAAAAGTCTCCTCTCTTATACGAGATACTAAGAAAATATTGTAATCTACACCTAATGCAACCAAGAATACAAAACCGAAAAGAGGTACCGTTGCGTCAGCGCCCGGAAATTCTAAAATATTATTGAATATGAGTGCAGAAACGCCCAATGTTGCGGCGAAACTCAGTACTACAGTCATAATCAAAATAAGAGGCGCAAGCAATGCCCGAAGCAGCAGTGCTAAAACTATAAAGATGACGAGCAGTACTAATGGTACGACTAATTTCAGATCACGTTGTGCGGTAATGCTCGTGTCGGCTGCAATAGCAGTAGTACCTCCAACTTGAGCACTAGCGACTTGGTTCAATTCATCTCTTAGCGACAAAATAGTCGACCTGGCCTGCTCCGAGTACGGGTCTTCTTTTAATGTAGCACTCAGTAATACTTTGCCTTCGATCACTTTTGCCTCATTGAGGTTATTAGTTTGACCACGATCGCTGTAGGCCGTGAGCATCGCTAATTTATCATTTGTTTCAAGAATATTAACTACTCCCTTTTGAGACGCTTGCGAGCTAGCAATAATTACCGGGGCGCCAGATCCGGCATCGAAGTGACGGGCGATTGCTTTTTGGCCATCGGCTGCGTTTGATTGTGACAAAATTAATTCTGACTGGGGTACTCCGCTAGCCCTTAGCTGTAAGAGGCCGAGCGATGCCATCGTCAGTAGTACGGTTATTACGATCCATGTAGTACGAGCATTAGTTGTTATTAAACCTCCAACCCTGTTCCAAATACCCGAAAGTTCTTCACGGCCTGTCTTGATTGCTACCGCCTTTTTATTCTCCGGTTGGGCAATTTTACTCGGCCAAAATGCTGTTTTGCCAAAAGTAGCAAGAAGAGCAGGTAAGAATGTGAGTGTTGCCAATAGCGAGAATGCTATCCCTGTGGCAGCAATCGGGCCGAGACTTTTGTTTGAATTTAAATCCGAGAACAATAGACAAAGTAGTGCTAGAACAACTGTTGCGGCTGATGCTAGAATCGGTTCAAACGAGCTTTTTATACCAAATGCGATAGTTTCCCATTTATCATTAGTGCGGCTCAACGCTTCCTTATAGCGGGACACAAGCAGTAGTGAGTAATCAGTAGCGGCACCAATTACGAGAATCGATAATATACCCTGACTTTGACCATTTAGCTCAATCAAGTTGTATTTGGCTAACAAATAAACCGTAATGATTGCAGCACACAGTGCGAGCATTGCATTGATCAAAACGAGAAAAGGCAATAGTAATGAACGATATACCAGTAGCAAGATTATAAACACGGCACCTAAGGCAACTACCAACAAAATTCCGTCGATACCTTCAAATGCTTTAGACAAGTCCGCACTTAAGCCTGCTGGTCCTGTAACAAATGTCTTTGCGCCGTCTGGTGAATTATTATCAGCAGCTTGGCGTAAATCATTAATGACTGTTTTTAGTACGCTATCATTAGACACTGGGGCAATATATTCAAGCGCCATCAAATCATCTGATGGAATTGGACCTATAACTTGCTGAATGCCATCTACTTTCAGTTTTTCACCAAGCGCATTAAAAGTTGGGAGTTCAGCAGGATTTATCTGCTCATCAAATTCAAATATGACGATTGCAGGTATTGCCTGACCATTATTGAATTTACTTTGCAGTTTCTGCACCTGTGTAGATTCTGCAGAAGCAGGTAGGAATGCAGCTTGATCATTTGTTGAGACTTCAGAAATTTTGCCAAAGATAGGGCCACCGGCCGAGCCTAAGCCCAGCCATAGAATTATAAGTATTGATGGGAGCAATATGCGAAACCATTTATTATGAATCATTAATGTAGTATAACCTGTAGGCCAGACAAATATTCACTAGAAATCGTAAAAGAGTTGTGCAATCCCACTTACCCTAAAAATATTAACAGATGTAAAATGTATGGCTGGGGCTATGGGACGTTATCCGAACAAATTATGTATACGCCCATGGCATGATTTAGCCCCGCAGGGCTCTGCCTCGCGGGGCTGTGACAGGCTCTCCGGTATGCTGAGAGCCTGTCCGAACGTGATGTGCCTAGACGGCAGCCTTCTCTTCGAGGCTGATCGCCCAGTCGCGGAGGATCCTGGCGTACTCGGCCTTGCCGTCCGGCACCCAGCAGGCCACTGCCGAGAGCTGGAGACTGAGGTCGATGACGCTCGCGCGTGCGATCGACTCGGTCTCGGTGTTGACGGTCAGCCGGGTTGTCACGTAGCGCGGGCTTGCGGACAGACCCCGAGCAACCCGCTCGTCTTCGACGACTTCGCGGAACTCATACGACATGCCGGGACTGTGCGTCGCTGCGCGGTCGTTGAACCGCATGAACGCCTTGAACATCTTGGCCGCGACGGTCTCGTTGTCGAGACCAGTCTGCTGGTCGTAGCTCTCAAGGAAGACCATGAGGTCATCCTCGGTGAGCCAGCCAGTAGAGGCCATCAGGTCATCGATGTCGCCCTTGAAGAAGCGGGTCTCGGCGTCCGAGGTCGGCAGATCCGCCGTAGGCGGCAGTTCGGTGACGTCCATCAACATCCAGAGGCGTTCGGGTCGATTGGGCATGGCACTCTCCCTAAGGAACGAGGGTGGTTAACGGATTTCGATATAATATCATATTAGGACGATAAATGCAAACGCCTATACCGAGAATTAAACCTACATTTTAGAAGCGGCTTCCTTCCAAGTATTTGCAATTGCAGGAGACTCCGGGGTATAACCAAAAACTAATCCAAATGCCTTCAATACTCCCGGACAGAGACGAGGGATCTTCCCGTGGATCAGCAGAGTCTAAATCAGCGGTCAAGTCTTTTGGCACGAAGACGTTATAACCATAAACATCTGACCCATAAGTGCCGTCGCAAGTACACAAGTAGAACCATAGCCGCCTACCACAATAATGGTTTTGATCTCACGATCCTTTAAATGTTCGTGCAAGTCGGTATCGGTGAATGCATTGTAACGAGTCTTAACAATCTCAGGTCGTCCTTCTTCGGCTGCACTCCAAAATAGTCCCAGCCCACGCCGTCCCTTTCTGCTACTGGAGGTATATTGTCGATCTCCATTTTTCCCGAATATTTTCAGTAACAGTCTCTGGTCGTTCGAGCATCTTAACAAAGACGGTCGATGCTATTCCGTGAGTCCGCGACTCACCTAAGAAGTGGTCGATTCGAGCGGCTGCTGCCTTCAACTCCTCGTGGTAGCATCAATGGATTTAGGAAATGGAGCCTCTGGGTCACAGTAAGCTTTCATCATATCCACTACGATAATGGCCGTTTCTTCTGGCTTAAGCATTTCAGCTAATTTTTCCGGAAGTACTTCGACCTGCTTGAGTGCTTCAGCCGATGGCTCATCGGTATCAGCACCTTCGCCGATGTTTTTGTACAGCAATTTCTGCCGCTCAACATAACCCATCGCTTCATATACAGCTAAGGCATCCGTGTTAAAGGAAGAGCATTGAACCATGATGTCAGTAACGCCCTGCTCTGCAAAATGCTCCTCGCCTAGCCGTAACTAATTTACGGCCAATTCCCCTCCCCCTTGTACCCTCGGCTACAAGCACCTCTTTCAATACGCCGTAGTCGGTAATGTTGGCGTCATGATAGTCATCAACTTCGCCGCCAAAGGTAATAAACCCCTGTATGGTAGCTCCATCTCTGGCTACAAGGATATGTCGATCTTCAGCTTCAATCATTCCCTGGAGGTCAGCTTCGATCTCAGAGCGTAGCTCATCGGTAAACTCGCATAATAATCGGGGTCAAGATTGTGGTGGTAATCATACTGCTGCTTCCAGAGTTCAAGTAGTTCAGGGATATCCTCTAGGGTTGGTCTCTCAATTTTGGTTTCAGTGGGAACGGGGGCTTCTGGTAAAACGGGGGCGGCCTTAAATTCTTTAGGCTCGCTTCCTCCACTCTCTCCATGTCCACCGTCCATCATCAATTCACCTTATTTGTTGGCTTGCCAGCCAAAAAGTTTTTAAGATTATCAATATAGATTCGCTTCCTAAGACTCTCCCGCTTCCCTGCTTAAGTAAGCAATCGGCGGATAGACAATGCAGTTATCAAAAGGCTGGACTTGGCGTTGCTGCTCTTCGGTCATTTCATCGATGTGGTCGAGCATAAAGATCATGTCATTCTTTTCCAAACGCTCAACTAAGGCATCAAAATCCACTAGCTCCATCGGGCTTGGATTAATGACAATAGCGTGATGTTTGATTGCAGCAACTCTAATGGCATTAATAATGCCCTCGGTTTCGGAATTGAGAGCCACATTCAGGGTGATGATATCCGCGTCGGCAATTAGCTCATCAAGCTCGCAGTAGGCAATTCCGGCTTGCTCGGCATCTTCTTTGCGATTGCGCGACCAATAATAGACATCGGCACCAAATGCTTGTGCAAGCTGTGCTGTACGTTTGCCAATATCGCCAAGACCAATAACTCCAAACTTCTTGCCCTTTATCTCGCCGCCCGTAAAGTTATCAGAGTAGTTACCCGCTTTGGCTTGGCTCCGAGCTTTTGCTATATCACGATAATATTCCAGGAGAATGCCGAAAGTGAACTCAGCCACGCTTTCAGTAGCGTAGTCTGCTATGTTGGTGACTGTAATTCCCTTGCTTTCCGCGAAGGCCGTATCAATACCACCGTAGCCAGTGCCAAGCATGCCAATGTATTTAAGATCAGGAAACGAATTAATTAAGTTTTCATCTACTTTTGCGCCCAGCTTCACCAGCAAACCATCTGCGTCAGGGTTAGCCAGAGCTTCAGCCTCATTGGCGGCCAATGTCCGGTTCTCCACTAATGCGTCAAGCTCCTGCCAGTAGGTTTTTTCCAGCTCGGTTCCATTAAAACCCAAGCAAACAATTTTCTGCAGTTTCATAGCTACACGATAGCATAATAGACGAGAATAGAACCTTAGCTCTTAGCCTCATAGCAATACTTAGCAATTCCCTCGGCTAGAATACGGTCGGACTTCACGATCTTATCACCTAAAACCTCATAATCCAGCACCAATGGAAGCTCCGTGCAGCCCAAGATAACAGCATCGGCTCCCTGATTAAACATAGAGGTTAATACGGCAACATATTCTTGCTTAATTGGATCAATCGTTTCACCACCGATAACACGCCGGATTACTGCGTCACAGACTTCAATTTCTAAGGCTGTCGGCTGGATCAATGCTATTCCCTTGGTCTTAAGTGCTAGATCATAAAGACCTGACTCTAGCAGTATTGGTGTTCCAAGCAATGCAACTTGTTTGTTGCCCATCGTGGCGCATCGATCAGCCACCAGCTCAACCATTGATAAAAATGGTACAGATACCTGCTTTTTGAGCTTGTCCAGCAGGATATGGACGGTATTACTACCAATACACAAGGCGTCGCAGCCAGCTGCTTCTAGTCTTTTAGAAGCCTCAACCAGCATCTCCTCTGCTTTTTGCATATGCTCAGTGCTGGAGATAAAGTCCGGCACGGGAACCGATGCAATAACTACGCTTGGATAGTCGTCATTATTCTTAGCACCATATTGGCTTTGCGCAACTTCAATAAGCTGCGTATAGATATAAGCAGTTGCCTGAGGTCCAACACCACCAATTATTCCAACGGTCTTCATCTGGTAAGTATATCAGACAGGAGAGAGTATCAATAAGCATAAGTGCAATGGCTGGGGCGGAGGGATTCGAACCCCCGAATGCCAGGACCAAAACCTGGTGCCTTACCGCTTGGCCACGCCCCATTGCCGGGTTGAACCTTAGTATTGTACTAAGTTCCTCCTGAGGGCGCTAGGCTTAGTCATCTTGAAAGCCATAAGCAGTTCCTGTATTCTTCAGGTATGTCACGTAATTCCGTACCAGTCACTCTTGAAACCAGTACGGTCGTGCGTGTCCTGTTATTGATCTTAGCCTTTGTGACCACTGTGTGGTTAGCTGGTAAGCTGTCTACCCCGCTGGTATGGGTGAGCGTGGCGGTTTTTTTGGCGGTGTCGCTTGATCCGGCGGTACAGGCCTTAAGCCGGTGGCTCAAAAGCGGGCGGTTACTGGCCACCTCGATTGTTTTTGCCTTATTTGTGGCCTTTATGAGCTTTATGAGCGCTAGCTTGATTCCGCCGCTAATTAACCAGACCCAAGCCTTTGCATCTCAACTTCCGGATTTAGTACGTGATGCTGAGCAATCTGATACGTGGGTATCATCCATTATCCGTGATTATGACTTAGTAACTCGTGCCCATGAGGTGCAGGATGACCTGGTAGCCAATATTGCCACCGGTAATGGAACGGCCTTAGGCATTGTAATAGGTATTTTTAGCGGGCTGACGGCAGTATTAACCATTCTAACCTTTACCTTCTTTATGCTCTTGGAGGGGCCGCGCTGGATTAAGCACCTTAGCCGTTACATACCGCCGGAGAACCGCCCGCGGGTGAAGCATATTGCCAGCCGGATGTATGAAATTGTGGCCGGCTACACCAACGGCAACTTGCTGATAGCCTTGGGCGTGGGTATTGTTACCAGCGCGCTGTTAATTTTGTTCGGTGTTCCCTATGCCATCCCCCTTGGTATTTTTACCGGCCTGATGACCTTAATTCCGATTGTCGGTATGATCATCGGCATTATTGTAGCCGGCGGCGTGGCCTTGTTTACCTCGGTTACCGCTGCTATCGTGGTGGCTGGATTCCTGTTTATTTACACGCTGCTGGATGGCAACGTGGTGCGGCCGCTGGTGTTTGGCCGGACAATCCAGATGTCTCCCCTCTTAATTTTGCTGGCCATTTTATTTGGTACGGCTTTAGGCGGTTTGGTGGGCGCTTTAGTCGCTATTCCGGTTACCGCCTGCTTAGGGGTGCTCTTTGAGCAGCTAATGGACTACGAGGCTCGCCGCAACGCCAAAAAGATTTAACGGCGGCTCCAGAGCGGACCGTTAGGGGTATCTTCCAGTTCAATATGGTCAGCCTTCAGCTGGGCACGGGCGTGGTCGGCAGTCTCAAAGTCTTTGGTGTTTCTAGCGCCTTCACGTTCGGCGATAACGGCTTTTTGTTCGGGGGTAATGTCTTGCCGCTCAGCTAGGCCCAGGCCAAATAGCGCATCAATATGGCCAACTTGTTCCGCCGTAGGTGTGAGGTAAGTTGATTCAAAGTCATCTAGGATTCGGCTCATGATGACAAATGCTTGCGGGGTGTTTAGGTCGTCGCTAAGTTTTTCGCGTAGATGCTGGTGCCAAACTTGGAACTGGTTGTCGCTCAAGGTACCGGCGCCGTCCTGGAACTGCGCGTCGGCCCAAGCTTGCAAGCGATGGAGGTAGTTGGTGGCGGCCTTTAAGCTGTCCCAGGTAAAGTTCTGCTGGCTGCGGTAATGGCTTTGTAAATACAGCAAGCGCAAGGCCATCGGATCAAACCCCTTAGTGGTTATCTCGCTTAAGGTGTAAGTATTTTGCAGGGACTTGCTCATTTTGCGGCCGTCTACTAACAGGAACTCAATATGCATCCAGTAGTTGGCCAAGGGTTTACCTCGGTGGGCAGCTTCACTTTGAGCAATTTCATTGGTGTGGTGGGTACCAATGTGGTCAACCCCACCGGTATGGATGTCGATGGTGTCGCCAAACTCTTCTTCAATGATGGCCGAGCATTCCAGGTGCCAGCCGGGAAACCCTTCGCCCCATGGGCTTTCCCAGTGCATGGCATGGCCCTCGAAACGGCCGACCGTAAAGAACCACAGCGCGAAGTCCTGGGGATGGCGCTTTTGGGGGTCGGTTACTACCTCCTCGCGCACGCCCACCTGCTTGTCTTTGAGGTTTTGGCCGCTGAGCTTGCCGTAATCGGGCAGTTTGCTGACATCAAAATAAATGGCTTGCTCGGTTTGGTAGGCAAAACTTTCATCAAAAAGCTGGACAATCATGGCCAGTTGCTGCGGGATGGCGTCGGTGGCCTGGACGTAACGGGTGGGTTCCAGCACGCGCAGATGGTTCATATCATTAAAAAAGGCCTCGGTGTAGTATTTGGCAACCTCCCACACATCTTTGCCTTCCTTCGCGGCCCGTTCCTGGAGCTTGTCGCTGGCCGTCATCGGCGTCGCCGGTTAAGTGGCCAACATCGGTAATGTTCATGACGTGATGAATCTTATTAGCTTCGGCCAGCAACACCCGCTTTAAGGTATCGTTAAACACAGCGTTGCGCAGGTTCCCGATGTGGTAGTAGTGGTAGACCGTGGGGCCGCAGGTGTACAAACTGATATGACCGGGTTGAAGTGGCTTAATTGCTTCTTTAGTTCTAGTGAGCGTGTTGTAGAGCTTCATAGTCCTTAATCTGTTTGGTTAGTTCGGCAATAAATTTCGGTTTAACTTCGGATATTGGGGTTTCGTTAAACTGGCAACCGGCCGCGCGGTCGTGTCCCCCGCCCCCAAAGGCCCCGCAGGCTTTGGCGGCAACCGGCATGGTAGCGCGGGTGGAAACCTTAATTTTGTTGGTCATGCCGCCGTAGTGGCGCATCACCACCGCAACCGCTACGCCCAGCGCGTTTTGCATATCATATATAATCAGGTCGGCCGGGTCGTGGGCTTCGGCGTACTGTTTAAGCTCGTCGGGGGTAACGATAACTATGGCGATCTTGCCGTCGGCGTGTAGCTCCATGCGCGATAGCAAGCGGCCTTTTAACTGAACCAGTTCGGGAGTTAAGCGGTCGCTGGCGCGGTAGGCCTCATGGATCTCATAAATATTAGCACCCAGGTCGATTAAATCGGCCATGGTGCGGAAGGTTTTCGCCCCGACCGTGGCGATTGATAAGTTACGAGTATCGGCTAAGATGCCAGGCACCATCAAGTTGGCGGCCGCGGTGTTAATGGTCCAACCCAACTGGTTTGCGATGGTAACAAGCACCTCGGCAGTGGAGGTAGCTTCCGGGTCAACCACCTCGTGGGTTTCAAACGGCATCGGTTCGCGGTTGGGGTGGTGGTCAATAATCGCTACCGGTTTTTTGACAATCCGGCTTTGGTATTTTTCCAATGTACGTCCCAGTTGTTGGGCACCGCCGGTATCGACAATAATGCTCATATCAAACTTGTCAGGAAATTCATCGTTAACCCGGTCGGCCCCTTCGAAATAGGCAATGTAGCCCGGCACATCATCCTGGCAGTACATAATAACGGTTTTACCCATATCACCTAGGATTTGTTCAAGCGCCAGGCTAGCGGTGAGGCTGTCGGTATCCGGCTTCTCCGGCTGCAATATGAGAATGGTTTCGGATTCGGCAATCAGCTGGTCCAGTTTGGTAATGGCGGCTTGCAGGGTGCTCAAAATGCCTGCCGTTCTTGCAGCGCTCGGCCCAAAGTAATCTGGTCGGCATACTCCAGGTCGCCGCCTACCGGTAAACCGCGGGCCAGCCGGGTTAAGGTAACACCGGTATCTTCCAGCTGTTTGCGGATATAGAGGGCGGTGGCCTCGCCTTCGGTGGAGGGGTTGGTGGCCAGCACAATTTCCTTGGTCTCGGCCTCCCCTGCCCGTTGCAGTAAACTGCCTACATTCAGTTGGGAAGGGCCAACGCCGTCCATGGGTGAGATGACACCGCCCAGCACGTGATAGACCCCTTCGTATAACCCGGTCTTTTCAATAGCTACCACGTCCAGCGGCTCTTCAACCACCGTGATAATGGCCTTGTTGCGGCGGGAACTGGTGCAAATGACGCACAGTTCAGCCTCGCTGTAGTTATGGCAGAGCTTGCAGGATATTAATTGGGCGCGCAAATTCTGTAAGGCGTTGGCTAGCTGGGTTTCCTGGCCGGTGTTATGGCGCAACAAAAAAAAGGTCAAGCGCTCGGCTGAGCGTGGCCCCACGCCGGGAAGCTTGGCAAACTCATCAATCAATTGGGCAATCGAACGCGGGATTGTCTGCATACAGGCAACGTCACCTACATTCCCGGAATGCCAAGGCCGCCAGCCACGCTCTTCATTTTAGCGGCGGCGAGCTGCTGGCTGCGGGTAATGGCTTGGGTAATGGCCGACTCCAGCCATTTTTCAAGCTTGGCGAAATCACCGTCAATCAGCTCGGGGTTTAATTCAATTTTTTTAATTTTCTGTTCGCCGTTGATGGTTACTTTAACGGCACCGTCGCCGGTTTCAACCTCAATCGACTCTTTAGCAAGCGATGATTGGATCTTTTTTAACTCATATAAGGTTTTAGCTTTATCAAACATCAGAGGCTCCTTCTTCCTTGCTATTGTAGCTTAATTTACGGCTATCGGCGAGGTGCTACCAGGTAGGCCTGAACCCCGTTATCGGCGTATTCAACTTGCGGGCCAACCGGTGTCCAGTTGAGCGGGATGCTTTCGCGTGAACCGACTTTATCCAGTTTGCGTACCACCCATACCTTGCCGCTGGCAGGTTGGATGTCTTCCAAGCGGCGTACCACCAGCTCCGCTTCGCGTTTTTTCAGCAGGCTGGATTCGCCGTACCCGTCAATCCCGCCCGGCTCCCATAAGTGGACCGGCGCGCCGGTATGGTTGTAGTGGCTAAAGTCAAAATAAGCTAAAAACATATCAGCGAGTAAAAAGTCGCCGGGCTGGTAGCGCTCATTGATATAGGTGGCTACGGCCTGCATATTATGGGGGCGCGTTGGTTGGATGCCGTAAATACCAAACGTAAATAAGAGGATAATAGCGCCCGTCGCTGCCACCTGGAGACGCTTTCCCAGCAAGGACACCATTACTGCCAGCAAGCAGTAAAAGCCAACCGCCGCAAAAATAAAATAACGCTCCAGATACGGCGAACCGCCCACCGAGGCGGTATACACAACAACCGGTCCGGCCAAGGCGTAAAGCATAAAAAAACCTAAGGATAAGCGCTGTTTACTGGATTTGCGCCAGGCTAGTACCAGCAGGCCCACAAACACCGCCCCAATACTGAGCTTTAAGGAGGCTCCAAGCGCAGGCGGATAGTTCACCACCATGAACTGCATTAAGGTGCTGGGAAGGGTGGTGGCGTCGGTGGGCGGGATCCAGCTGAAGTTCTTTTCGCGCATTACCTGGGACAGTGCCTGGGGAATCCAGGGCACAAATAGTGCCAGTGCGGCCAGGTTGCTAAACCACCACTTATAGCTCCACCAACCGCCCTTGGTTTTGCGGGAAGTGTTGATAGTGACATACATAATCAGGGCGGGCAGTACAAAAATGGCGTAGTAATGGGTGTAGAGGGCAGCGGCTAAGCTGAGGCTATAGAGGATCCACCACCGGTTTTGGCTACGGTGCATGGCGCGTATCAAACAATACACGGCGAGCGTTACCAGTAGCGCTACCAAGCCATACATGCGGGCTTCCTGGCCATAACGCACTAACAAAGGTCCAAGAGCCACAAACAGCGCCGCTAACTGGGCGGCGCGTTCGTTCCAGAGCCGCCGGACCAGCAGGTAGCTTAAGGGAATAATGGCAACCGTAGCGGCCAGGCTCAATGAACGGATCGCGACCTCGCTGGTGCCAAACAAGTTAATCCAGAAGTGCAGCGTCATGTAATACAGCGGCGGGTGCACGTCTCGGGCGGTCCGCTCCCAAATTTCAGCCACCGGCAGCTGCGCCATCATGACGGTAAAGCCTTCATCATGCCAGAAACTGGATTTACCAAGGTTCCAGAACCGCACCACCGCGCCAATCAGCGTAATAACGCCAATCAACGCCCAGCGAGGCGAAAGAGCTTTAACGGTTTTGGTCATAACGCTCATAGCTAAAATGTTTGTGCCGGTATGCCCCGGTCCAACAGCGCCAGATAATAATAAACAGCTCTCCTAGGGTTTGTAGTGCCGCCAGGTTCACATCGTTCTGGAACGTGCCGTCCGGCTGGTCGTGCCAATCCGGGATAGCAATCACGTTAATGCGGTAGCCGCGTTGCCGACCAATGGCCAGCAACTCCATGTCAAAACCCCATCCTAATATGCGCTGACGTCCAAATAACTCATCTGCCACATCATGGCGAAACAGCTTGAAGCCGCATTGGCTGTCGGTAATGCCGGGCAGCAGAGTTACCCGGATAATCCAATTGCCCAGTTTGGAAAGCCATTTGCGGCGTCCCTGATGGCTCGAACGCAAATCCCGCACGCCAATAATAATATCCGGATTTTGCTCCAAACGATCATATATCCTCTGCACGTGATGGAGCGGCGTTGCTAAATCAGCATCCATAAACAGCTTGAACTGACCCTTGGCCTCCATCATGCCGGTCCGGACATCGCGGCCTTTGCCGGCGCGCGGTCCGGCTGCTACCACCTTGAAAGAGGTAAATAAGTGGGCCTTTGCCAAAGCCAGCTCGGCGGTCTTGTCATTACCAATTGCGCTGACTACCAGCACCTCAACATCGCGGTAGCGCTGCTTCTTTAAGAAAGCCGCGAGCTGCTCAAGGGTTGATTGAATACGAGCCGCTTCCTGAAAAGCTGGAATAATAATGCTTAAACGCGGTTGGCTCATAAGGAGGGGACGGTGTAGATTACAAATAATTCGCGGTCATCAAAGCTTGAACGGTGCGGACTGCGCTTGAGTGTGGGGTACTTGCGTTCAAGCAACGGCTGCACTCGCGCGACATCGTCTGAAAAAACGCTAAACTCTTTGGCGCTTTTAGCGTCCAGCGGCAAGCTTTCCACCTGGGTTTTGGTTAGGCGCTGATACGATGAGCGGTTATGGGTAAGGAATTGGGTGGGCATCATTTCGTAACTTCCCGCCACAGCATAACGCTTTCCTTTAAAGTCCTTGGTATTGTAATAAGCGGCTAAGCTAACCGCTTCCTCTTGGTAGGCTTCATAGGTTTCAGAGGTATTGGCCCACGCCACAAAATACTGGGTGTAGCCTTGATAAACGGTTAATAGCAGCAACACCACCATAGCTCCCGCTCCCAGCATCCGGGCCGGCGCGTTTAAAGGAAATACCGCCCGCCACTGGTCAACCATATAAAGCATTCCCAGCGCCGCTAAGGCGACAATTGCTGGAAGCGCCCCGTAAGCCCTCAGCGCGTGGGGAATCCCTTCGGTGGTGGCCATGGCCGGAATCAGCATCACCATAAGCACCGCGAGCAGCGCGACGTAATAATGATGCCGCTTGCGGTAAGCAACGCATAGCATGATACCCAGCAGCAACATCGCGCCTACAAACACGTTGAGCTCCGGTTGCCCGCCCAGGTTGTGCCGGTAGTTGTCATCCCCATGAAGATGGAACATCAGCAGAGTTTTACCTATCCCTTCCCCCACCGCCTGTATCATGCCAACCAGTCCGTTTGGCTGGCTGAAAACACTCACGCCGTGAGCCCGGCCAAACAGCTCGCCCATATGCTGCACGCCGTACCAGATTAAGGGAATCAGTATGATTATGGCTGCTCCCAAGCTTTTTGCCACTCCCGTGATGAGTGAGCGTGCCCGCTGCCGCTGGCGTACCACCAAATAGCCCATAAAAATGGCCAAAAGCAGCGGCGTAACCCAATATGCCGGGTACGTATAAAAACCCAGACCAAAGGCCGCGCCGGCACCAAGATACCAGCCTAATGACCCGGTTTGAATCGCTTTCGTGTAGAGCCATAGCACCAGCGGCACCATGATTGCTAGTAAGCCGGCGCGGTAGCCGTCGCGCGAAATCGTAATGGCCCACGGGCTCGCTGCCAGCAAAACACCCGCCACGATGGCCACCCGCTTGCCAAACCAGTTATTCAGCCATACGTACAACATAATAACCGCGACAACACCGAGAAAAGCGGGAACTACCCGTAAACCGAAGATGGTAGCGCCAAATATCTGGACACCTATCGCCTGGAAGTAGAAAAACAACGCCTCGCGCCCTCCGTTTGTGCTGTAAAACGGCCGAAAATCGTGGTTTTCAAGAATGCGTAAGATATCCAGACCATTGGCGGCCTCATCACTATGCAAACCGGGCGGGAGCGTTGAAAGCTGGTAGAAGCGCATAAAAGCGGCTATCAGTATAATTACGGCCAAGCCCAGCTGGTACCGGTACTTTGAAACAAAGGTTTGCAACCGATGCATCATCGGAACACCACGTTTTTATACATATAAAAGCTCCAGCCCAGGCTGCACAATGTTCCCACTAGCTTTGCCCCGTTATTAAGCGCAAAAGTGCTTGAAACAACGCGGTTTAACCTGGTTGTTTTTAAAAACGCGTTTAATAACCGCCGCGGCCATTCCCAGCGGACGGCCAACAAGTAAAGCACACCCGTTTGAATAACGTATAACCCAAATGCCGTAACCGCAAAAAACAGCAGTGCCTGAACCAATGGGTTGCCAGTGCCAGATTCAAACACCGTTTGCTGGTTAGCGAAAAAGCTGAAAATCATGGCCACGGTAGTTGAACAGATGTTGGCGGTAACTCGATTTACATTGAAACGCTTACTGGTAAGGATGTTGAAAATCGCAAAATCGATAATGGTGTTGAGCACCCCCACAATCCCAAATTTTCCGACCTGGCTAAGCTCGCCATGGCTGAACGGTAGCATTACAAACCCTTATTATCGTTGATCAAAGCATAACCGTATCAGCTCTTGGTGTAAAGTCACTTTACAGGCTGTGACCGGCATGCAAACGGTCGATGTCCCTAAACAGCAGCTGCTCCGGATGGAAGAACAGTTCCACCTCGCCGGTGGGCCCGTTGCGGTGTTTGCGGACTAATATCTGGGCCGAGCCCGGTTGTTCAGCTTCTTTACCCCGGTAATAGTCCTCGCGGTAAATAAACATCACCACGTCGGCATCCTGCTCAATTGATCCCGACTCACGCAAGTCGGACAACATCGGCACCGGCGGCGTGCGGGATTCAACCGACCGGGAAAGCTGTGATAAGGCCAGTACCGGCACATTCAGTTCACGAGCCAATCCTTTGAGGCTACGTGAAATTTCCGAAACCTCTTGCACCCGATTCTCGCTGCCGGAAACTTTTCGTCCGCTAATCAGTTGGAGGTAGTCAATAATAATCAACCCAAGATCGTGCTCACTCTGCAAGCGGCGGGCTTTGGTGCGCATTTCCATCACGTTGGCCGAAGCCGAATCATCAATATAGACCGGAGCCTCGCTTAAGACCGCCATAGCGTTGTTAATTTTAGGGAAATCACTGTCTTCCAGCCGCCCGTTGCGCAACTTCCAGGCATCAATTCCCGACTCGGTGGCAAGCATCCGGTCGATTAACTGCTCCTTACCCATTTCCAGAGAGAAAATACCCACCGGAATACCTTCCTTCACCGCCACGTGGTGGGCAATATTCATAGCCAGCGTCGTTTTCCCCATACTTGGGCGGGCCGCTAAGATGATGAGGTCGGATTTCTGCAGGCCCGCCAAAACACCATCCAACGCCTTGAATCCGGTGGGAATGCCGCGCAAGCTGTTTTTGTCTTTATGCAGCTCATCAAGCCGGTCAAATGATTCGGCTAAGACCGAACTAATGGGTATGAAGTTTTGCTTTAAGTGCTTTTGAGATACCCCAAATAACGTTTGTTCAGCTTTGTCCAGTAAGCCGTCAAGCGGAGTACTCTCGTCATGCCCCAGCCCGGCAATGGTACTGGCAGCCGTAATTAACCGCCTCAACGTTGCTTTATGGGATACAATCCGGGCATAGTGCGCAACGTGCGCGGCGGTGGGAACTTGCTCAACCAACTCGGTTAAGTAAGCCGACCCGCCAATTTTATCCAACTCTTTAACGCTCTCCAGCCGGTTTGAAAGGGTTAAGAGGTCAATTGGCTGTCGAGCCTCATATAAGTCGGCCATAGCCCCGTAAATAATGCCATTGCGGTCAACATAGAAGTCCTCAGTCGCTACAATGTCGGCCACCTTTACCAAGGCCTCTTTATCAACCAAAATCCCGCCCAATAAGCCGGCTTCGGCTTCCAGGTTATGGGGAAGAACCGTTAGGGGAGTTTTGGTGTCTTTAACGCCACTACTCATGGATGACCTCGCCGCCCAAAATTTCTAAGGCTGATGACATAAGCTCGGCAGACGGGTCAACGGCCGCGGTTACAGCGGTAGCCGCTTCCAGCTGGGGCATAACATGTAGCTTGCGACCATACACCCGTGAAAGAGTTTGTTCCACCAACTCAAGGTTTTTGGGTTCTTTCAGGCGATCCCGAAAGAAACTGAACTTGCAGCCTATGGTCACCCGATCATCATTAAACTCTAAGCTGCATGACCGCAACAAGGCATAAAGAGAGTTATTTTTTTGCTTTATTTGCGTTAAGGCTTTTACCCAAAGGTCGGGATCGGGAACGCTATCAAGCGGCTCGGTTTGCAAGGCAGCCACGGCGGTTGGCGCCAGGCTAACGGCGCTGGGCTTGGGGCCCGCCAAGCGCTCTCGGGCTGCCAGCGGGACAGCCGACCCCGCCATCGGAGAGGTAAGCTCTACTAAGGCAACTTCGAGCGAGAGCTCGGGCCAACTGCTTTTAAGAACTGGCAAGAGACCTTGAATCACCCGCACCGCTTGTTGGAGCGATAGCTCATCGGCACCTTCACGAACTAATATTTGCAGCTTTTGGCGCCAGTGCAAAATCAGTTGATGAGCCAATTGGCCGGCCTGGACACCTTGCGCCATTGCCTGGTCCACGGCCTGTAGAGCCCCGGCGGTATCATCGGAAATAATGGCAACATCAATGGCGGTAAGGATTTCCGGGTCGCTGTGGCCCAAAAGTTCGCGGGTTGCAGCCACGGTTAACGGTGATACTCCACTGGTGGCAACCTGGTCAAGCAAGCTGATGGCGTCGCGAAAGCTCCCTTGGCTCGTACCCGCCAGCAAATCAAGCGCTTCATCTTCAATGGGGATATTTTCTTGAGTAGCTATGGTGCGGAGATGATCTACAAGGTCGCTTTGCGTGATGAGCTTAAAGCGGAACTGCTGAGTTCGGGAAATAATGGTTGGTGGGAGCTTATGGGCCTCAGTAGTGGCTAAAATAAAAATGGCGTGGGGGGGCGGCTCTTCAAGCGTTTTAAGCAGTGCATTAAAGGCCTCAGTGGTAAGCATGTGGACTTCATCAATTATATAAACCTTATAACGTCCCATCGCCGGGGCATTGGCAATTTTTTCGCGTAAGGCTCGGGCATCATCAATACCCCGGTTGCTGGCCGCGTCAATCTCAATTAAATCAAGGTGCGAGCCAATCTCAACCTTGCAGTTGGAGCAGGCACCGCAAGGACGTTCCCCCGAGGTTTCATGTGTACAGTTGGCGGCTCGGGCCAACAAACGGGCTACACTGGTTTTGCCTACCCCGCGCGGCCCTGTAAACAGGTAGGCGTGACTTAAGCGGTTACTTTGAATCGCTTGTTGCAGTGTTTCCACTACGTGTGACTGACCGATTACCGTCGAAAAAGCGGCACTGCGATACTTCCGATACAGCGCTAGTTCGCCCAAGCTCCACTCCCCTACTAAGCATTACTGCAGTATATTATAACGTGACCCGGTCTCGATGGCCAGAAGGCTTAAGCTAAAACCGCCTCAATGGCAGCCCACTCGGCTTCGCCCTCTTCCGGGATGACAATGGTTATTTGGTCACCTGGCTGGGCTTTATAGTAGGTAACACTGGCAAAAAGAACGCGGTAATCGCGTCCACCGGCTTCCACATAGTACTGGCCATCCTTAAGGTTAAGGGTTCCTATAAGCTTGCGGCGCTCAGCTGGTGCAATTTGTTTATAAAGGAAAGATCCATCGTCGCCAATTGTTAGCTTTAACCCGTCTTGCTGGACCAGCTTGGATTTTGAGGCATAGTTGGCAGGCACCGGGTAGAGCTTACCATCTGGCCCAACCATGTTTTGGCCGTCAAACAACCCTTCAATTACTTTGCTGCCGACCGGGGCCGAAGGTGAAACCGTACCGGCTTCTTCGTCGCCAACTAAGCTTGCCAGCAGTTCTTTGGCACCGGCTAAGTTTGTTTCCGCCGTTTCAATTAGCTTTTTCAGGGTCTTTAATTGTTTATCGGCTAACTCTGCCACAGATTATGTGTCCATTTGTTTTGGTATGATAGGTTACCCACATTGAACCATAGCGTGGGTTAAAGATCAAATGAGGATTCTTCAGGTAACTATGGGAGGTACTACTGCATCTCCACGGTAGCGCCGGCAGCTTCCAACGCGGCTTTGGCTTCTTCAGCCTCAGCCTTGGGAACATTTTCCTTGATTGGCTTAGGCGCGCCGTCAACAATCGCCTTACTCTCGGCCAAACCTTGGCCGGTTAGCTCGCGGACCGCCTTAATAACGTTAATCTTTTGGTCACCGGCGGCGGCTAAGATTACCGTGTAAGCGCTCTTTTCTTCAGCAGCGGCATCATCGCCTCCACCGGCCGGTGCGGCGGCCATGGCCATAGGGGCGGCGGCCGAAACACCGTAGTGGTCTTCCAATACTTTAACCAGCTCACTTAATTCAAGTACGCTGAGCTTATCAATCTGCTCAACTAACTCTTTAAATTTCTTGGGAACTTGCTTTACTTCAGCTGCAGTTGCTTCGTCTGCCATGATATCTCCTTGTTATTCTTTAACTTCTTTAATTGCATTTAGTACCAGCACAATACTGCGGACGTTCGCCCCCATCACTCCCACCAGGCTACTGATTGGGGCGGCAATAGTACCCACCAATTGGCCTAGCAGCTGCTCGCGGGTTGGCAGGGTAGCCAGGGCCTTAACCTGGGCAACCGAGAGAAGCTCACCTTCACCGGTTAACGCACCCACTATTTCCAGCGCTTGATGCTCCTTGGCGTACTGGAAAACCACTCGGGCCGGCGCCACCTCATCGGTCGTGCTAATGGCTAGGGCCATTGGGCCGGTAAAAGTTGCCGGATCAATAGCTGCCAGGGAGGGAATGTTTTTTGCCGCAATGCGCAGCAAGGTGTTTTTAGTAACCCGGTAGGTCATACCTTCGTCGCGCAGCTTACCGCGTAACTCGCTGATCTCAGTAACTGACAGCCCACGGTAATCAGTTAGCACCACCAGCTTCAGCTGGGCTAGTTCATCCTGCAGCTGAATAACGGTCTGTTCTTTTTCTTGGCGGGTAATTGCCACGCAGGCCTCCTAAAACAAAAACTTCGGCGATTGAGCCGAAGACCGTAACAGACAAACCAATTAGGTTGAATGTTTACCTCGGGAGCCAATTAAGCCTTGCAGCTGCTCCGGTCTTCAGTAATCAAAAGAATTGTATCTGATAATCAGATGAGCGTCAATACTACCCTTTAAATTCGGGGTAGTACCACTTCAAGCTGGAAACCATATCCTTAACTTCACTCGTTGCGCCGGCATCATCAACTTTGCCAGTTGCCATACCGCCAATCAGTTTGCCTAGTTTTGTGGCTCCCTCAACATCAAGCCCGCGGCTAACCAATGCGGCGGTACCAAAGCGCATCCCCGAAGGGCGCCAAGCCGATTTGGTATCAAATGGCAGCATATTGCGGTTGGTGATAATGCCAACCGCTTCCAGGCGCTTTTGAAAATCAAAGCTGTCCACTTCATCAGGCAGCTTAATGAGGCACAAGTGGTTTTGAGTAGGACTTACCACACCCAGCCCAGCCTCCTTACACCCTGATTCAAGGGCGGTTGAAGTATCCAGTACGGTTTGGCTGTAGGTCTTGAAGTCAACATTGTCGGGATAGTTGTCTTCGCCAAGAATTTCAAGAAGGGACTGACCAATCCCCGCCATCTGCTGCAAGTGCGGGCCGCCGCTGGTGCCAGGAAAAATCGTCTTATTAATGTCACCAATGTAATCATTCTTGGCAAACAGCATGGCACCGCGCGGTCCGCGCATCGTCTTATGGGTAGTCATCGATACAAAATCGGCTCCAGACGCACCAGCTTTAAAGGGCGTATCATGCAGCCCCGCCGCTACCAACCCGTTAATATGTGCAATATCTGCCAACACCAACGCGCCGGCTTCATGGGCGGCCCTACACATAGCCTCAAATTCATACTTGCGGGGATAGGCTGAGAACCCGATAATGACGAGCTTTGGCTTGTAGCTTTTTAGCTTTGCCATATAGTCATCTATATCGACTTCAAAGGTGTCAGGGGCAACCTCTTTGACATCATAGGTTTCATGCTCAAAAAACTTTTTATAGTTGCTGGTGGCATGCAGATGGGAAAGGTGGCCGCCATTAGCCAAGCTAAGGCTTAAGATCTTGTCGCCAGGCTCCAGCATGGCCAGATAAACCATGGTATTAGCCGGAGAACCGGATAGCACCTGCACATTCACGCCATACTCGCCGGTAGAGTCGTATACTTCCAGCGCTTTTTGCTGAACGAGCAGCTCCATTTCATCTGCCAGTGTTACGCCGGCGTAGTAGCGTTTCCCCGGAGAACCTTCAGCGTACTTCGTGCTCCAAATTGAGCCCATCAAGGCCAAGGCCTTTGGAGAAGGATAATTTTCTGATGCAATTAAATTTAAGGTGTCTCGCTGGCGGGCATACTCGGCTTGTGTCAGTTCGCTAAATTTGTTCATACCCCAATTGTAGCGGCTGCCACCCAAAGCTGCAAAAATGTTAATATTATACGTATGAAACAATACTTGGATCTTTTGAAAGACATTCAAATCAATGGGACTATTAAAAGCGACCGCACCGGCACAGGCACTACCAGCGTATTTGGCCGCCAAATGCGGTTTGATTTAAGCGAAGGCTTTCCCGCCGTTACTACCAAAAAACTGTATCTTCGCAGTATTATTCATGAGCTATTGTGGTTTTTACAGGGCAGTACCAATATTAAGTATCTGGTGGATAATGACGTCCATATTTGGGATGAATGGCCGTACCGGGCTTACCTCCAAGGCCAGGGTAAGGATGTTCCGGATTCGAATAGTGAAGCATGGAAGGCTGGTATTAAAGAGTTTACTGAAAAAATTAAGGCCGACGGCAGCTTCGCTAAAGACCACGGCGAGCTTGGCCCGGTGTATGGCTACCAATGGCGCAGCTGGCCGACTCCCGGCGGCGACCATGTTGACCAAATCCAGGGGGCGATTGATATGATTAAGACCAATCCCGACTCCCGGCGCATTATTGTGTCTGCCTGGAATGTCGCCGAAATTGAAGAGATGGCTAAAGCCGGCCTGCCTCCTTGCCATACGCTGTTTCAGTTTTACGTGGCCGACGGCAAATTAAGCTGCCAACTATACCAGCGCAGCGCCGATACATTTCTGGGCGTACCTTTCAACATTGCTTCCTACGCGCTGCTTACGATGATGATCGCCCAAGTTACGGGATTAAAGCCGGGTGATTTTGTCCATACCCTTGGTGATACGCATATTTACAGCAACCACACCGACCAGGTGCATGAACAGCTGAGCCGTGAGCCGCGGCCACTGCCGACAATGAAGATTAATCCCCAGATAACATCAATCTTTGATTTTAGTTTTGACGATTTTGAGCTTACCGGCTACGACCCTCATCCGCCCATTAAAGCCCCAATCGCGGTTTAAACAGTGACGCTAAGCCTTATTGTGGCCGCAGCTGAAAATGGCGTTATCGGCCGCAACGACGGCAGCATTCCCTGGAAGCTATCTGCCGACATGGCATATTTCAAAAAGACCACTATGGGTCACCCCATCATTATGGGCCGTAATACCTATGAATCCATTGGCCGCCCCCTCCCCGGGCGCCGCAATATTGTGATCAGTCGCAATACTGCTTATCTGGCAGAAGGCTGCGAGGTGGTTAGCTCGCTGGAAGCCGCTATTGATAAGGCCGCTTCATCAGGTGATAAAGAAATTTTTGTAATTGGCGGAGGGGCGGTATATGAGCAAGCCCTGCCGCTGGCCAATGTTTTGTATATAACCTTGGTTCATGCTAGCCCTGAAGGTGATGTCCGCTTTGCCTATGACCCAACCCAATGGAAGGAAGTTAGCCGTGAGGAGCATAACGCTGATGAAAAGAATGAATATGCTTATAGTTTTTGTAAGCTTATAAGAATGTAGTCTTACTTGTTTTGATGGATGAGTTTTCCTGAAACTTCATGCCAAATCCGCTCGCTTACCTCCTTCTTTGAGGCCACAGCGCTTCCTTTCATGCATTCAATCAGCTGGAACATATGGGGAAATAGCTTGCACATTTGCAAGTAGGCCCGTTCGGCTTTTTCAAGGTGGTTCAAGTCGTCCTCATGAATATCGCGTTTTTTCGTTCCCAGGTATTCACGCTGGCTTTTGTTGTCTACCAGTTTTTGGGCTATTTTGGCAGGCATGTGAAGCACCAGATTAAGGTCAGGGCGCGGAATATCAAGTAGGCCAAACTCTAAATCTTGGATCCATTCAAAAAAGGCTTCCCGTTCCTTGTCGTCGTCAAAACGCGCACCTTGGTGGGCCATATTTGAGCCAACGTAGCGGTTGGCTAAAACAATTTTACCGTCAGCCAGAGCCTCCCGTATGGCAAAGCCGGCCTCCAGGCGATCCATGGCGTAATAAAGGGAAGCCTGGTAGACATTCACCTCATCAATACCGCCATACTTTCCATTAAGATAACGTTCCACAAAATGGGCGCTGGGCTGGCCGTACTGCGGAAAGTCAAAAACTGCCACCTTATACCCGGCTTTTTTTAAACGGGCATGAAGCAGGTCGGTCTGAGTACCCTTGCCGGCTCCATCGGTACCTTCAATGACAATAAATGCGCCCGATTTTGCCATTACTTATTTTTTGGTAAAGAAATCTTATCATTGTAGGCCCGCGGCAGCATCATCTCTGGTTTCCAAGATTTTTTAATATCCTTAATTGAACCCTTAAGCTGATACTTATCGCTGTCACCATAAGTTTTATCCGACTTTGCCATATGGTAGAACACCAACTGAGCCACCCGCATGCCAACCGGCAGCGGTACGGAAACGTCATTGTCGTTTTGGATTTCCATCGTCCAGCGGTTAATGTAGCCCGGATCGCCCCATCCGGCGTCTTTGCACACCACGATCCCGTTACGACCCCAAGTTGAGCGGGCCTGCATGGTGGTAGTGCCTTCATAAGCTATTCCGGCAAATTCAACCGTATGGGCTAAAATACGTTCATGCGGGCGCAACACTATAATCGGATGGTTCAGCGGGATGTTCTTCCACGGGCGGCGGTTATGGTGCTCAGCCCATTCTTGGTTGCTAATGGCTTTAAGTGGACCCTTAAAGTAGTCTTCAACCGACTTCACATCAAACGGGTTGTAGTAGTCCTGGTTGGTGGCGCTGTCGGTTACATAAAACCATTCGCCAAGTCGAACATCGACACTGCTCCCCTTTACATTGGCAGGCTCGTAAGGATCAATGACAATTTGTCCGCTTTTAAGCGCGGCTTTAATTTCCCGGTCGCTAAATACTCCCACCAGTTGCTCCTTAAACTTTCCCTATAATATCACGTTTACCGCTTAGGGTTAGCGGCGGCAATAGCCCCTTGGACATCAAGTTTAACACCTGGACCCATTGAGCTGCTTAAGGCAATAGCTTGAACATAGGTACCCTTGGTGGCCGCCGGTTTGGCTTTCATTACCGCGTCAATGGCGGTAGTGGCATTACTCATAAGCTTATCCCCGCTAAAGCTGGCTTTGCCAATCACCATATGAACAATTGCTTGCTTATCTATACGAAACTCCACCTTGCCGGCCTTGGCTTGTTCAATGGCGGTGGCTACGTTGGCCGTTACCGTGCCGCTTTTTGGGTTGGGCATTAACCCGCGCGGTCCAAGGACTTTGGCGGCTTTGCCAAGTTTTGCCATCATATCCGGCGTTGCGATCAGCACATCAAAATCCAGTTTACCTTTTTCAATGGAAGTCACTAGCTCGTCATCTCCCACTAAATCGGCGCCTGCCTTTTTAGCGGCCGCCTGTTGGTCACCTTTGGCAACCACGGCAATGCGCAGAGTCTTACCGGTTCCTGCTGGCAGTACCACAGTTGAGCGGACCATTTGGTCGGCTTGGCGGGGATCAACGCCTAAATTCATGTGCAGCTCAATCGAAGCGTCAAACTTGGTGGTAGCAGTACTTTTTGTTAACTCAAGAGCTTCAGCCAGCTCATAGTGCTTAGTGCGGTCCACCTTTGCCGCGGCTTCCCGGTATGCTTTACCGTGGTGCTTTAGGGGGTTGCGCTTAGGCGCGGGCGGTTTGGGCTTTTCTTCCGGTTTTGTGGCAGCAGCGGCTTTACGGGCCGCTTCTTCTTCAACTTCACGTTTAGCCTTGGCGCTGTGTTTGCCGGCCTTCGTGGTATGCTCAGCGGCTGCTGCTTCTTCCGGCTGCGCCTCTATGTTAGTAGCCTCAGTCACCGGTTCGGCCGTTTCTTCCGGGGCCTTTTCTATAATTTCTTCTGCTTTGACTTTGGCTGCAGCTTTAGGCTTTGCTTTGCTGGTTTTAGGTTTGGCTTCTGCCATTTATATCTCCTTCGTGGTCCAAGCGGCTGGTTTTCAGCCTCCCACGTGTGGTTTAAGTTACTTTTCGACGGTAATGCCCATACTGCGGGCGGTGCCGGCTACAACCTTAAAGGCAGCTGCTGGATCATTGGCGTTTAAATCCGACATTTTTTGCTCGGCAATCTCGGTAACCTGGGCCTTGCTGAGGGAGGCTACTTTTTCCTTAACTGAATTCCCCGAACCCTTTGAAACCCCGGCGGCTTTGCGGATTAAGTTGGCGGTTGGCTCACCTTTGGTCGCAAAACTAAAACTGCGGTCTTCGTAAATGGTGACCTTCACCGCCAGCTGAACATCGCCTAGGTCACGGGTTTGCTCATTAAAGCCGTTTACAAATTCCATCATGTTTACGCCCTGAGCACCCAGAATAGAGCCAACCGGGGGGGCCGGACTGGCCTTGCCAGCCTGAAGCCGGAATTTCACTACGCCCTTAATTTTTTTTACTTGTGCCATAATTCCTGCTTTCTTAGAGTTTCTTTACTTGAAGGCTGTCAAGCTCAACTGGAGTTTCGCGGCCAAACATGTTCACCAGGACCTTTATCTTGCCTTTGCTTTCATCAATGTCACTGACCGCGCCATCAAACCCTTTAAATGGTCCGTCGGTAATGTTGACGGTTTCACCAATGCTGAAATCGATATTATATTTGGGCTCTTCGACACCCATGCGCTTCTGGATATGCCGCACTTCCGCTTGGTCGATAGGGGTCGGCGTCGTACCGCTGCCCACAAAACCGGTTACGTTGGGAGTGTTTCGCACTACGTACCAAGAGTCGTCGGTAACATCCATTTGAACCAAAACGTATCCTGGAAAAATCCGGCGCTCAACTATACGCCGTCGGCCGTTTTTTATCTCAATCTGGTTTTCCTTCGGGACAATAATATCAAATATTTTGTTTTCCATGCCAAGGGAAACAATGCGCTGTTTTAAGTTTTCAGCTACGCGGTCTTCATAGCCGGAATAAGTATGGATAACGTACCAGTTTTTAGTCGCCTGCGATGTCATGTTATCCCTTCAGAATTATGGTTTGTAGTACTTTAGTGAGAGCAAAATCAACAAGGCCAATACCAACCGCCATGATTATAGAAAATATGATTACAATCACGCTCATCCGAACGGCGTTTCTTCGGGATGGCCAGGTAACTTTGCGCAGCTCAGCTCCGGACGACTGGATGTAGCGGAATAAAGTTTGCACGCTCAGCTCCATTTTTGGCAATTTTAAAAAGCCCTGGGGCTTTCTTAAGGTTAATTCTAGCAAAACCATCTGATAAGTCAAGCAAACAGACTACGGCTGGGGCTTAACGCGGCCGGTAATAAGGCGAAAGCGCAATGCCGCCGGCAGCATACTAGTCCACTGTCGGTATTGGCGTTGCCAAATACGCATTTCTAGCTCTAACAAGGTCATAACGGCTAAAAAGCTTATTCCTGCCGCAACGAAGGCGCCGCCTAAAGCAGCGTTCATGGAAGTGCTGCCCCAGTCAATTGAGAATCCCCCGTAGATGAGTAAACCAACCACCACTATGGCAAAAACTCTCACCACCGCCACCTCAAGGGCTGCCGCTACAAGATGACCGCCTGCCTTAACATAAAACCGCCAGCCAATCCTCAGTGCCTGAACGGCAGTCATGCCGCCGACAGCCACTGCCGGTACCGCCAGCCGTTTGGCAACATAGGCACCGAGTAATACCCAAAGTATTGCCACGTTCAGCAAACCAAGCAGGCTGCCCATTGCAACGCTATTAACCCCCTCTTGGGCATTAAGAAAGCTCCAAGCCGTTACATCAATACCCACCGCGATGACGGCAACAATTAGGCTAATCAGGTTGACATTCACAATATCCATAAACCCCGACCTCGCAGCCGCCCACCACAGCCGATGGGGTGCTGGATTGCCGTCAAATTTTTTGGCAAAGCCATAAAGCAGCGCGGCTTGGGCCAGTACCATATAAATTGCTACTACCGCGAGACTGGTAACGGCAAAATAAAGCAGTAGGTCATTATCTAATTCAAACCATATAGCTACCCCAATAAACGCACCAACGAACAAAGCCAAGCTGGAAGCCACTTTCAGAGCAAACCGCAGCGGATGTATGCCGCTGTTCTTTAAGGAAGCACGGTGGGAATGCTTTTGCTTGGGTACGGAGGCTTGGACAATTTGTGGCTTGGCGGCCGGTCCGTAAGCGCTGTTCTGAAAAGTGTTCGACGTTTTATTTTTTTTAACTTTGGTAATCGGTATTGCCGCCGCCATAACCTCTACCCCGCAATTAAGACAAAAGTTCTGGCCTTGGATGCCTATAATATCTTTTGAACCGCAATGTTGACACTTCATTACCTATATTTAACCATCGAATAAGCACAAGCACAATTGCGGAGTTGGTTATAAAGAAGCTAAAGCCCGGCGGCGTTCGATCCAAACCAGGACGGCTGTAATGATTGTTGCCGTTACGAGTATTGCCAAAATAATTAGCAGCCAGCTAAAGTTACCCTCATTGTCTAGCGTTTGCTCGCCTTCACCCTCACTCCCAATGAGCAGTTTGATTTGATCGGAAGGTGCGGTTTGCTGGAGGGTTTCGGATTGCGATCCGGTAATTCCCCCGGCCTGCGCGTCGGCTTCCTGAATAGGGGCGGTACTGGTACCGGCAGGCTGCAACAAACTGCCGGTCTGGGGAACCGAAGTGCCGCTGTTGTTTATCGTGGAAGTCGAGCCCAGCGAGCCTTGCGGACCCAATAACGACGCGTCGCTAGCCTGGGCTTGCGTTGAAAAAACCATTACCGCCGCTGCCATAAGCAGCAATAGCCACCTGCCCATTACTAGGGCACCAGACGGTGCGGACCGCGGTAAATATACATAGCTTCACGCAAGCTGGGCAGATTAAACATTCGCATTAACAGGCGGTTGGGGCCCATACCCAAACCACCATGAGGCGGGCATCCGTACTTAAAGAAGTTAAAATAAAACGCCAATTGCTCAAGATTCATCTGTTTTTCCTTGGCTTGCGCAATCAACTGGTCATAACGATGCTCGCGTTGGGCGCCGGTTGTAATTTCAATTCCTCGAAATAACAAGTCGTAGCTCTTCGTCAATTCCGGCTTATCTTCATGACGCATGTGATAAAACGGCCGGGCGGTAGCCGGGTAGTCGGATACAAATACAAACTCATGATTATCCCGCTCTTTTATAAGCCGGGAGAGCTCGCGTTCCTCTTCCGGGTTCAAGTCATCCAATTTCTCGCTGGTAACACCGGCGGCCTTCAGCATGGATTTGGCCTCGGCTAAGGTAACTCTTGGGAACGGCATTTGGGGAACAGTTACCTCTTCTTGATATTGTTCTCTTATTGAGGGGCCATAGGCTTTCTTGGCAACGCCAAGCATGGCAACCAGCACCCCTTCCTGTTCCCTCATTACATCCTCATGGGAATCAATATAAGCGAGCTCTAAGTCGTAACCGGTAAATTCCGTCGCGTGCCGGGTAGTAAAGGACGGCTCGGCCCGAAATACCGGCCCCGCCTCAAACACTTTTTCAAAACCGGACGCCATTGCCATTTGCTTATAAAACTGCGGTGATTGGGCTAAATAGGCCTTGCGGTCAAAGTAATCTACTTCAAAAACCTCGGCGCCTGATTCGCTTGGAGTGTTGATAAGCTTAGGGGAGTATATTTGAATATAGTCCTTTTCAATTAAATAGTTGTGAAATGCCTGATCCATCACGGTCCAGGTTTTAAAAATTAATTGTTTTTCCGGTTTGCGAAGGTCAATCCAGCGCCAATCGAGCCGAATGTTCATATCCGCTTCTTCAACGTTTTTTTCAATAACCTGGATTGGCAATTGCGGATCAGCCTGCGATATTATTTCCAAATACTCCGCCACAATCTCAACCCCGCCGGGGGCTTGTTTTGATGACACCGCTTTTCCTGTAAGCGCCACCACCGACTCGGTGGTAAGTTTGGAAATTAAGGCGAAGGGTTGAGCAGCGGAGGATAGTATGACAGACTGCATAACTCCGCTTCTGTCCCGTACCACCATAAATTTAATTTTGCTTTGGTCACGAATGGTTTGCACCCAACCGCGGATCGTAACGCTTTTATCAATATGGTTGGAAACGTCCTCAACAGCAATAATTTCAGGCTTACTCATGGCACTCATAATAGTGTATTTAAGGGTAAGCGTCGAGGCTTAGGTTGAGGGTATAATGCGGCCGCGTTCGTCATGAAGGGAGGATAGGGGCGGTTTTGATCCGGGTTGATAGTAGTGAAGGCTCTCCCCGTCTCGCTGCCAGGCCTGGAGTACCGGCTCCACCAGACGCCAGGTGGCTAGAATCTCCGGCCCGGTTAAAAAGCTGGCTCGGTCACCGTTGATCGCGTCACTCAGAACGCGTTCGTATCCGTCGGGTCGCCGCCCGGATGATGACGCTCCATAGGCAAACTTCAAAAAGATTGGCTCGGTTACATCGGTCAGTCCTTCCCGCTTTGCCTCAAGCTGCAATTCAATACCTTCACGTGGCTGCAGCCGGAAGGTTAGGCAATTGTAGTGCTGCTTGGGGGAGGCTTTAAAAAATACGCGGATACTTGCTCGCCGCTCGTCAAGTGACTTTCCGCCGCTTAAGTAAAGAGGGACGCCCTTCCAGCGACGGGATTTCAATTCCAATTGCAGGGCAGCCCAGGTTTCGATAATTGATTCCGGGTTCCCAACTTCGTTACGGTAGGTTGTGTATTGGCCGCGGTACGATCGGGTTGTTACATCCTTGGGGTTATAAGGGGTTATCGACTCTAAGACTTTCCGTCGCTTACGATGAAAATCGGCTTCATCGTCATGTTTCGGCTCTTCCATCATTACGAGCGCCAGCAATGACAACAGATGGCTTTGCACTACATCACGCAGCGCTCCGGTTTGCTCATAAAAGTCTACGCGGTTCTCAATGCCAATGCGCTCGCTAGCTTCAATTTCGATTCGCTCAATAAACTTATTATTCCAGATTGCCGACATGATCGGATTGGCAAAACGAAAAACCGTTATGTTTTGAGCCGTCTCCTTGGCCAGATAGTGGTCTATCCGATAGATCTGCTTTTCTTGGACGGCCTGCTCCAAACAGGCATCAAGCTCCTTGGCTGAGGCCAAATTAAATCCAAATGGCTTCTCTAGCAGCAAACGAATATCTTTATGCGCCTTCTTGGTAATACCGGCTTCGGCCATGGCTGAAATAACCGGCTTCGAAACCACCGGGGGCAGGGCCAAATAGAGAAGCCGTACGGCTTCGTCGCTAGACTCAATTGATTTATACACTTGCTTTAAATTAATGTACTCACTGGCTTGCCCGCTATCCATCCGAACCATTCGGATCATTGACCCTAAACGGCTAATAATGAGGGGGTCGGCTTTTTTACCTACATAAAGGGTAACTTTCTTCATCAAGCGCTCAACACTAATTTCTTGACGCGATACGCCAATAATGACCATGTGCTCAGGAAGCTCCCCGGCCGCGAGTAACCAGTAAAGGGAAGGAAGCAGTTTTCTAGAGGCCAAGTCACCGGAAATGCCAAAAATGGTGAGCGAGATGGGTTGTTGGATCATTGGCGGGATGCTCGAACGACTGTTTTATCCGCAGCCGGCATGAAGTCCAGGGCTAAAGAGTTGATGCAGTATCTTTTTCCGGTAGGCTTGGGTCCGTCTTCAAACATATGGCCCAAATGGGCACCGCAATGACCACAGGCGGCTTCAAGCCGGCGCGTACCAAGGCTATCGTCGGGGATAAGAGTAATCGCGTCTGCATCCACCGCCTTCCAGAAGCTCGGCCACCCTGAATGTGAATCATACTTGGTATCAGAAGAGAATAGGGCTGTTTCGCAGGAAACACAGTGATACATACCGCTTTCCTTATGGTCGAGATACTTTCCGGAAAATGGTGGCTCCGTAGCCTGTTCGCGCACCACCGCGTACTGCTCAGGCGTAAGCTTTCGCTTCAAGTCATCGTCGCTCGGTTTTGATGAGAAGGTCATAGGAATTTAATTATACTAAAGATTAGCTTAAGAAGCCTAGCTCCTTAGTTTTAGTCGGCGATGCAAACACCGCTTGAAACCGCCCGGCGGTTGGTTGAAGCGGCATCAATCATCGGTGCAATAGACCTGGCAGTTAAAGCATATCCAATTCGTTCATTGGTCTGCGACCGAGCGAAAATCAACCCAATAACCTGTCCGGTGGGCAGCACTAGGGGCCCGCCGGAGTTGCCCGGATGGATATCGGCTTTAATCTCATACACCCGGCGGGTGGTAATGCCTCCGCCATAAATATTTCTACCGGTTGCCTGGTAGCTTTGGATAACCGCGGCCGGGGCAGCAGTTAATGGACCTCCTCCCGGATAACCAAGGGCTATGCTGTGAGTCCCGCTTTCGACAATTGTCGTTTCCAGCGGCAATGCCGGTCCCGCCAACCCGGTAGTCCGAAGAACAGCCGCGTCTAAATTGGAATCAAAAGCCACTACACTTGAGCGGTGCACGCCGTTCTGGTCCAAGACGATTGGTTCGTCAATGCCCGCTACCACATGCGCGTTGGTCATAACGATTCCGGCCCCTGCAACAAAGCCCGACCCAACCTGCTCGCCGCCACATCCCCTGCCTAAGATTTTTACGGTTGAAAGTCCGTCCGCCGTCAGCGCCTGTTCAACCTCTGCCTTAGTAGCACCCCCATCAACAAACCCGGCCTTGGGCTCAGGGCCAAGAAAAACTTGAGGAAATCCGCCAGGATTAATAAGGCCCTGGATTTTAGCGACCACCGGCGGGGCTGGCGGAAAGGCTTCATTGATAAGTTGGACTATCTTTGAATCATGTACCTGATTACTAATAGCCCTATTGGGAACATTAAACAACATTGCCGATATCAACCAAACCGACAAGGTAACTAAAATCACGCCAAACGCGGAGCCCAGACTTGCGTCTATGGGACCAACATTAAAACGTTTAACCAGCCGACCCAGCCGCTTTGCCAAAAATTCGCCAAGCATACTCAAACTCAAACCAATTACTAAAGCCGTTCCAAGAATCAGTCCAATCTTTTCTATCGGAGTTGATCCGTAACGGGCAGCCGTGGGCGCGAACATAGCAGCCACAAAAATGCCGCCCCAAAATCCGGCGAAACTAAAAAATGAACGCACAAAACCAATGCGGGCGCCGTGCAAAATATCGGCTAATAAAATAATAATAATTCCTACGTCCAAAGCATTCATAGAACTAATCATACCTGATTTTACTTAGTGAATGTTTTGGCACTTCTCGTCGGCTGTATGGAGCTTGGCAGTTATGTCGTAGAAGTGATAGGGCTGGTCGGCGTTATTAAAAACATAGGAACAATCGGGAAGATATGAGAGCTTTGCACCAAAATACTGGTTGAAAACAAACCGGAAGATATTTACCGGCGAGCTAACTTGGGAGGCCTGCTCGGGGGTTGCGCCGGGCAGATCATAGGCGGCCAGCGTGCCAAACTTAAGCTGCAATGTTTCTTCCGGAGCTTTTTGCCAAGGCGGCGTGGGCTCAATTGGGTACGGCCCTTCATCTGATTGAATAATAATGATTGGCGGTTTCGCGGCATTGGTTTTAATGGTTGCGATTAAGTCCGTAAGGGTTTTGTTCGCGTACTCCATTTGGTTTATGTACTTGTCGCGCCTGGGGGCACCGGCGTTGTTTTCATCGGGAAAATACGGAACCGGGTCCCCGGAGCTGGTAAAAACGTAGGGCGGATGGGGATTGAGTAAATGCGCAAAAACAAACTTGGGCTCTTTTCCACGCTGCTTTGCAATCTTAGTCAGCTCATCCATTTGTCCAAGGTAGAGGCTACGCGGCGAGGCCAGCTCCAGCCGGATAATCGCGGTTTTTTTTGTGTTTAGGCCTTTTTGGAGAGGATTGTTTAAAAAAGTACGTTGCAGGCCATTTGATTGCAGGTCACTCAAGTTGTAGGTCTTTCCAAATAAGATTACGCGGTACGGCTCAATATTAATTGCCTGCTTTTGTTTTTTGGTAACATTCCACCAGTTTCCGAGATTGTAAGAAGTATAACCCCTCCCGCGAAGCAGCGCGCTTGTAGGTGAATCTTCGAATATGGTTTTATACGGCACATAGCTCGGAGGCCGCGCGCCGGGTAAATCCTTAGCGATATCGCGGTGGTAGTCCATTCGGAGGGTTGAAGCAATTGAGGGGGCCGTGTACTGATAATTAGCCACGGAATCATCCTTAACGGTAAAGCCCTGGGCGCGCAGAGTGTTTAAAAAGGGGCTGTTATCATAATTAAATTGTTCCTGCAGCGTTTGCTGACTGGCGTATCGGTCGAAAACAAAATAATAAATATCACGTTCTTCGCCTGTCATTAACTTCGTATCAGTTAATGTGCTGCTGGGTTGATAGGTATATGATTGATGCTGCTTCGCCAGGTAGGAAATGAAATTATAGCTGTTTACACCCACAATACTGGCGCTAATAAACAATCCAACAATAAACAGCTGTTTATGCCAGTTGGGCTGCCATCTTTGAATAATCAGTTCCGCAACTCTTACCCCAGCCCCCAAAGCGGCCAGCACCAGCGCGGTTATCAAAAAACTGTTTAGGGCCGGCGGCCAGCTTTGCGTCCACGCTGAAAGAATATCGTACAGCCGGGGAAATTTTTGCAACAAAATGAAGGTGCCACCAACCGTCGCAAAAATCCTTCCCCACCTTGTAGTCAGCGTTGCAAAATAAAGATTGAAAAATAGAAATCCCACCACAATATGCATCCCAAACAATAATCCAAGCTCGCCGACCTGGGAAATATTGATGTCTTGGCGGGTGTAATCAATAAACGGAAAAGTAATAACCACTCCCAGCACAAGTGCCAGCAACAGCGCGTATTCCTTAAAATCAAACGCCTTCCTTTTACCGGAATGTTTCACTTAGGGCTTAACCTTCATAAGATAGAGAGTCCGGGCACTGCCGCTAATTTTGTCCTGCTTGAGAATAGAAAAATACTTACTAAAAGCTTTTTCAAACCCGGTTTTAGTGTACTCGGGAAAAATATCCTTGCGGGTTGCCAGCAGTATTTCTACCTTTGAATCCTGCTTGGGAACAAATTCAATTATCAGATGGCTGCCCAGTTGCGCAAAATAGTCGGCAATTTGCTCAAAAGGGAGGTTATTGGAGATAGCCAGATGATGAATAAGCGCCAGGGCCATGACCGTTGTCTTTGGGTTGGCGCGCTGAGCAAGGCTTTCTCGCTCCTGATTAGCCCACCCTAAGCCAGGGCTAGGATTAGTTAAATCCAAAAGCAAGGGCAAAACTACCCCGGATTTAGCGTATTTGCCATGCAAATAGTTTTTCTCCACAGCCAGCGGGTCGATATCAAAACAAATTGCCTTTGGCGCCCCCGCCTCTACCGCCACCCGGGTAAAACGGCCATCATTACCCCCCAGGTCCCACACATCAGCGGGCGCCAATGCTGAAACATACCGCGCGACCAGTTTTTGCTTAACCTTAAAGGCTGATTCCTCATAATTGGTAAAGGAATAGTACTCCCCCCATTCAGTTGAATGCTTGCGCTGCAGCCGTAGTGACTGTATGAGCCGCCGTAAACTGTCGGCCTGGGCAATTAACACCCTTTCGTTAGCGCGGCTTCCCTGCGGCTTAGGGGAGGCCTTGGTGCCATCGGCAAACCGCTGTTGTGCTTTAGCATGCAACCACAGATGGATTAATAAGCCCGGCCTTAAGCGCTTATGGCGCGGCAGTAACATGGCCGCCAAGTCAAGAGGAACACCATCAATGTAATTGCGCATTAACGAGCTTAAGCGCACGTCCACTTGGGACATCAGGGCCAAAGGGGCAAGAAAATGCTGACAAAACTGCTTGTAGGCAACCCAGGCGCGAGCTTCCGTCAGTTTTTCAAATGACAAAGTGTCAATAAATACGGGCTTATTCTCCACAAACTGAATGTTATAAGCAGAAGCGTCTTTTAACACCATTCCGTGTTTTACCGCCTCATGCTGAATTTTGAGTGTAAAGAGCGCCGCGTCTTTATACTGTGAAAAAGACCATTCATACGGATAGGAAATAAAGTCCAGTTGCTTGGGGCGCAGAAGCTTATAGCAACCGTCCGGAAGTTCAAGCCCTTTAACCTTGTCGACTTCCTTATGCTCAATAATCAGCTGCTTGGCAACTAAATCGTCATATAAACCCGAAGAGAGGAAGCTATCGTAGTCGTCTTTTCCTACCAGATTAACCTGGCGGTATACCGTACTTTGATAAGTAAAAACGTGGCCGGCAGGATCCCTAAAGGAAGACTGCACCTGTTCTGAGGTGCTCATAGCGGCCTATTGTTTCGAATCGCTGTCGGTTTTTTCTGAATTCTGATTGCGGCTCAGGGCGGCCCGGCCGGCGTGGATAATACGTCCCGCGGTACTCCGAAGCACATAGGCGCCGCCAAGTGCACCGCCAATAATAGCCTGCCAAATAATACTGCCTGAACCGGGATCCAAATACGCTAGGATGACTCTCACATGTACCTCATTTTCTTAAATCTTCATTATATTTTAACACAGTAAAATGCTTATGGCTCAGCGCTATGCAACTCATGTCCCGAATCCTCTGGGATAATCTTAAGATTAGCTAATTATTTTTACTAACCTTCTTGCGCCTATTAGCTTCAAGCTCGCGCTTACGCAGGCGCAAGCTTTTGGGTGTTACTTCAAGAAGCTCGTCATTTTCAATAAAATCTAAGCACTCTTCAAGACTAAAGATAATATGGGGCGTAAGCTTTACAATTCCGTCGCTGCTGCTGGCGCGCATATTGGTTAAGTGCTTTCCTTTGCAAACATTAACTTCCATGTCATCGGAGCGGGAATTTAAACCAATTATTTGCCCGGCGTAGACTTGCTCGGCTGGCCCTACTAACGTAGTGCCACGTTCTTGGGCGTTCTGCAGCGCAAACGGTGTGGTTGTGCCGGATTCAAAAGCAATAAGGGCCCCATTGCGTAATTGACGTAATGACTGGCCCAAAGGTTGATAGCCGACCACTAAAGTGTTCATGATAGTGGTGCCCTTAGTTTTTGTCATAAGAATAGTACGCAATCCCAGGATGGCACGAGTAGGTAGCTCATATATTAATTTTGTTACGCCCTTAGAGCTATTAAATTGGTCTTTGATGGTTGCTCGCCTAAGCCCAAACTCCATTTGAACGGTTCCGGAGTGCTCTGCAGGAACTTCAATAATTGCTTCCTCAACCGGTTCTTCGGTCTTACCATTTACTTCGCGGGTAACCACCTGAGGCCGTCCAACCTCCATTTCAAAACCCTCACGGCGCATAGCTTCAATTAACACGCTTAAATGAAGTTCACCGCGCCCGGAAACCAAGTACCCAAGACCGGTATCTTCAACTTTTAACCCAATATTAATTTCCAGCTCTTTGTATAGCCGCGCACCTATCTGTTGGCCGGTTACAAACTTACCTTCCCGGCTTTTAAAAGGACTGGTATTAGGGCCAATATAAACCTGTAACGTCGGCGCCTCAACTTCAAGAATAGGCAACGCCTCCGGGTTGGTAGCATCGGCCACGGTTTCACCAATTTGAATATCACCCAGCCCAGTTAACTGAACAATGTCCCCGGCAACCCCGCCTTCTACGGTAAACTTACTAAGACCATGGCTCATAAAAACCGCTTCAACCCGTGCCTTTGCAATAGTGCCGTCTTTTTTACAGATGGACACCTGATCGCCAGCCACAATGTTCCCGCGATTAATACGCCCAATGGCATATTTTCCTTTGTAGCTGTCAAAAGCTAAGGCTGTCACCATCATTTGCAGTGGTTTGTCGGGCTCAACCTGAGGGGCGGGGACGTCACTAGTGATAGCTTTAAAAATTGGCGAAAGATCTCCAGGGGCGCTTGGGTCTGCAGGTAAACTTTTCCAGGCCTTCCCTTCGCGCCCTATGGCGTAATATACCGGGTAGTGCAGCTGGTCCTCATGGACGGCCAGCTCCAAAAATAAGTCGGCCAGCTCGTCCTCAACTTCAGCAATCCGGCTGGCAGATTTATCAATCTTGTTGATAACAACAATTGGTTTCAAGTTATGGGCCAGCGCTTGGGTTAATACAAACTTGGTTTGGGGCATGGGGCCCTCCTGGGCATCCACAATCAGCAGGCAGCCGTCGGCCATACCCAGGGTGCGCTCCACCTCGCCGCTAAAGTCAGCGTGGCCGGGCGTGTCAATGATATTAATGCGATAGTCATCATGCACAACGGCGGTAATCTTAGCGGTAATCGTAATCCCCCGCTCCTTCTCCTGCTCACCGCTATCCATAATCAACTCCTGGCCCATTTCGGACTGATGTTCGGCAAAAGTTTTAGATTGCTTCAACAGCCCGTCAACCAAGGTAGTTTTACCGTGGTCGACGTGGGCGATAATTGCAATGTTACGTATGTGGGTAGGTTTTTGATCCATAAAAAAATAACGCCAAGTGGCGCCGTTTAAGACATACAGAACTATAGCATGGTTTAAGGTTAAAAGCTAGCAGGCAGACATGTGGTAAGCTAGCAAGATGATTCTCGGAGTAGAAATAACCAAAAAAGCCATGGGTTCAAAGGAATTATTCCGAGAGCTAAGGATCAAGCTGGAGTCAAAAGAGAAAGTTGCTATTATCGGCCGTAATGGGGTGGGCAAAACTACTCTTTTTAACATTCTAGCCGGACATGATAAGTATTATTCCGGCGATATTACGCATCGCAAAGGCCTGAGGGTAGCGGCGACGCGGCAAGAATTCCACACACTAGCCGAAAAAACCTGCATCGACTACATCTTGGACAACCTGCCGGACTTCAGGCGCCTGCAAACTATTCTTACCGATGCCCCTGCAGCCATGGGTAATGACCCTATTAAGATTACGCACTATACCAATGCTGTCGAGCGATTCACCGAACTGGGGTACTACGATATTTACGACAAAATTCTACAAAACTTAGAAGCCTACCAAATTTCGGCTGAACAATCGGAGCAACCGTTTGCCAGCTTTTCGGGTGGCCAAAAGCGTCTAGCTGACCTCGTTCGGGTTGAGCTTTCCGATACCGACTTAGCTCTCGTGGACGAGCCTACTAACCATATGGATTATGTTGGCAAAGAATCCTTTATTAAGTGGCTTACCAGTGCTAAGCACGCGGTCGCGGTGATTACTCACGATCGTGATGTGCTAGCTTACGTTGATCGTATTATTGAGATTAAAGACAAGAAAGCCATCAGTTTTCCTGGTAATTATAACGCTTACCTGCGCCAGAACAGCAGCTCGACCGTTAAGCATATAACCGATTATGAAAACGCTCAAAGGACGCTACAGAATTTAACAAAGCAAATCCTGGCAGCCCGCACAAAAAAGTACGCGTCAAGCGACTCCAAGTTTCGCATCATGGAAGAGCGCTTACAGCGGCAATATGATGATTTGAAGCAATCAATTCAAAAGCCGTCGTTTTGGATAGACCAGGAAAGCGTTACACAAATGTCGGAGAAGGCATCCGATAGCTATCATAAATACAAGGACAAAAACATTCGGATAGGCCGTCATCAGAATACGAGCGCAGTCCGGGATCTACTACTCATTCGAGGCTTATCGCTGGGCTACACTCAGCCATTATTTGCAAATTTGAACCTTAGCTTATCGTCTGGGAGTCAGATTCATATTAAAGGCCGTAATGGCGCCGGTAAAACTACCTTAGTTCGCGCGATCCTGGACGCGGCCACCACCCACACCTCATCAGTCAAAACTTTTGAAGGCAGTATCACGCCAAACCCAAAGTTGGAAATTGGATTATATGAACAAGAAATAAATGAAAAGTACCTACCATTAACACTATCGGAAGCGATCGGGCAAACCTATTATGATAAAAACGTGCCTATCAATGATCAGCGCGTTAGACAAATTCTTTCAGATTATTTGTTTGATCCAATTCAAGATGGAAAATTAACAGTCAAGCAACTATCCGGAGGCCAGAAGGCCCGCCTGCAAATCATTAAAATGCTCTGCAATATACCAAATCTATTAATCCTAGATGAGCCCACCAACCACCTGGACCTTCCTTCGATTGAAGAGCTGGAAAAGGCTTTGGCAAATTACTCTGGAGCCATCCTTTATGTATCACACGATACCTATTTTGCTAAAAACTTTGACGCGGAGGTAGTGCAAATCGGTCCAGCCTAAAAGTGAAAGCGCACCGTATTATGCCTTTTGCGTTTCACGGCAATTCTCAGCGTGGTATACGTGAGTAGATCTTATACTGCACCCTTCACAAACAACCATTAGCCTACGGCACCCAGTGCCATGACAACTTATTTGATTACTGGTTTTTACTCCGCAGCTTACACACTTAGCAATATGCTCCTCAGTTTCTCCAAACCACATATTCATGCGGTCATCAAATACCCGGAGCGAACCTTCCCATAGCCCTTTGTCTTTGTATTTTTCACCATATTTAACAATCCCGCCCTCAATTTGGTAAACCTCTTTGAAACCGCGGTTTGCCATGAGGCTGGAAAGCACTTCGCAGCGTATACCTCCGGTGCAGTAGGTTACAACCGGCTTTTCTTTGATCGCGTCATATTTAGCATCATCAAGCTCGTCCAGAAACTCCCGGGTGTACTCAACATCAGGGATTACAGCGTCTTTAAAGCGTCCAATGGCAGCTTCATGAACATTGCGTCCGTCAAAGAACACCACCTCATCCCCCCGCTCCTTAATGAGCCGATGGACAGCGGCCGGGGAGAGGTGCTTGCCACCCCCTACCACACCACGCTCGTCGACCTTAATCTCATCTGCCGCGCCAAATGTCACAATCTCGTCGCGCACCTTCACGCTCAGCTTAGGAAAATGCTCAACCTTACCATCGCTCCATTTAAACATCATGCCTTTGAAGGGTTGAAACAGCTTTGTGGCTTTGGCATACTTTTTAAGGGCTTGGAGGTTCCCACCAAGGGTGCCATTGATGCCGTGAGCGCTAATAATAATCCTGCCTTTAAGGCCTAAGCCTTCACAAAGCGTTTTTTGCCACAGCATCACCGCTTGCGGATCGGTCACTGGGACGAATTTATAATAAAGAATAATTTTTTGCATAATATCATCTCTTTGGCAGGGCATTCTAATAGATGTCATAACTATTATACAGCTTCAGCCAGCATCCCGTATGACGGAATATACAGTTTAAAAACTAAAAAGTAGCCGCGCTACTTTTGTAACGCGGCTAATGCCAAACGGCGGGAACGTATCTGCTGTCCCCGCCGCTTATCTCTATCTTCATGCATTGATGGCAGCTAGGCCGAGCACGAGTGCCGCGACTAGACCCATGATCACACAGCATCCTGCAATGAAGATGTAGGTCTCTCTCCCTGGTGAGCGCATGCCCCATGTCCACCTTCCATGGCGATACAACATCATTGCCCCGAGAAGAGCGATGAACAGAGCGATGCAGATTCCTATCCAGTAGCCGAGCATGGTCTTAGTTCTGGAAGACCATGAAGCCCAGTTCGGCAACCGTGTCCTCGTCGAACACTTTGCCCTCGAGAAGGGCTTTCAGAAGCATCTGATACCCGTACTCCGGGCAGATGAAGCCTCCCTGGATCGTGTCAACGTCGATGCGGAAGACCGCTTTCTCCCCGGTCTCGTTGATGTCGCTCTCCACCTCGACGTAGGTGCGAACGGGACGTGAGTTCTCGTGTGAACCGACTCTCGACACGAAGCCCATGCAGACCCGAAGCGTCACGGCGCTCCATGAGCCACCTTCTTGCAGGTAGACGCCCGGGAGGTCATCCAGCCGAAGGAAGACCCACTTCTGGTTGAACTTGTGCAGCTCATTTGCAAGAGCTTGGCCGGCAATGCTGTCGGCCTGCTTGGCCTCGGCAAGTGCGTCCTTGGTCTCGGTGACTCTGCGCTCAGCTGCACGCAGTACCCCAAGGTTGACTGTTGGCAGTGCTTGCTCCGCTCTCATTGTGACCTCCTTGGATCACCAGCTTGTTTGAAGGGCTAACCTACCCTATTGGTCTCACTGTTTTTACCACATAAATTGTAAAAATAAAAGCATAAGTGCAATGGCAGGGGTGGCAGGACTCGAACCCACGACACACGGTTTTGGAGACCGTTGCTCTACCAGCTGAGCTACACCCCTATGCGTTACCCGAGCTATTATAGACTAGATTAGGGCTGTTCGCTGGGCTCGGGCATGATAATGGCGCCAATGATGTACACCAGTATTCCAGGAAATGCGGCCGAAAGGACCGAAATAGCCACAAAACCCAGTCGAACCATGGTTGGATCCACATTAAAATAGTCGGCCACGCCGCCGCACACCCCAAAAAGCATACGGTCGCGACTTTTGGTAAGCCGCTTTGGCGCGTTACTTGCTTTCACGATGAACCGTTACCTTGCCGTCATGACGGCAAAATTTCTTCAGCTCTAAGCGGTCGGTAGTATTTTTGGGGTTTTTACTGGTTGTGTAGTTGCGGTTGTGGCACTCGGTGCATTCAAGCGCAAAATAGGGTCGGTTACGTTTTGGCATTGGTCTTCCTTGGGGTTACCTTTCATTGTATCTGATATATGGAGCCGACGACAGGAATTGAACCCGCAACCTACAGTTTACAAAACTGTTGCTCTACCATTGAGCTACGTCGGCACGCGGCAAGCGTCGGAACGTTATTGGTGCCGGGTGAGAGATTCGAACTCCCGAAGGCGTACACCAGCTGATTTACAGTCAGCCCCCGTTGGCCACTTGGGTAACCCGGCATATGGAGCCCAGGACGAGGATTGAACTCGTGACCCCTTCCTTACCATGGAAGTGCTCTACCGCTGAGCTACCTGGGCGTAAACCTTTTGTCTTGGGCGTTTAACCTGAATAGCATAACATCAGCGCTTAGCCTTTTCAACTGGGCGACGGCTTTGGGAAGCACCGGCGGCGGTTATTTTTTCAATAGCTTTCATCCGCTTATCACGCGGGTCAACCTTCCTAATTCTCTCATATACATGGGCTTGGTCATCCTGGCGGCCAGCGGCGGCATAGGCGTCAGCTAACAACCACAATACTTTGGTGGTTGGGTCAAGGTTCGCTGCCTGCTCCAGGGCTGCAATCATTTGGTCACCCTTGCCCATTTTATTGAGTGCTTTAGCGAGCGCCAGATGACGCTGGACCGTTGGTTCAAACATGACTGATTTCTCTAGAGCGGCGATGGCTTTCATAGAGTTACGATTCTCATAATAAGCCAAGCCCAAGTTATGATACGTTGCGCCTGTAGGATTAAGCTGGGTAGCTATTTGAAAGCACTCGATCGCGTCGGTTTGGTTGTTCATGGCAGAGTAAAGTGTGCCAAGTCGGCTATAGGTTTCAGCGTGCCGGTGGTCGAGCTTGAGAATTTCGAGGTATACTTTTTCCGCCGCTGGGTAATTGCTCACTGCCCTCAGCTTACTGGCATACTCGATTAGTTCCACAATTTTTGCCGCCGTATCGCCACCTGGTTTTACCCGTCGGCGCCGTAAAGGCGTGCCTCCCAGGAGCCGAAACAAAATAAAACCAGCTAATCCAACTATCAGAAGCGACATCATGACAGTTCTACCGCCAACGCCTCAAGGGCGGTTCTGGGGCTAACATTGGCGCTTAAACGTTGGTTCAACCGCTCTACTGCCCCGGGAACGTGCAAACCGCCCCCCTCGCGGGCCAGGTTATGGCTGGTTGCAGTGATGATTGACACATACGCGTCTAGATTGTCTTTGGCAGCCATTTTCGATGCCAGTTGCATTCGGTCAAACAGCTCGCTGCTTTTAAAGAGGTTTTCAACCTCTTCCTTGAGCTGCTGATGCTGCTCAAGAGCTTTAGCATCATTTAACAGGCTAAGCGCTATCCCCACCGCTCCCTGGCTTAAGGCTACAACCGTTTGTATTGTCTTTTCTTGGGCGGGAAAAATAGGATGCAAATATGCGGCTAGCCGATCATCGCTTACCCGGGGAACATGCACTGACCGGCAACGGGAGATAACAGTTGGCAGCAGGGATTGAAGGTTTTCACTGGTGAGAATTATGGTGGTATTGGGCGGCTCTTCCAGACACTTAAGCAAGCTGTTTTGGGCAGGCAGAGTGAGACAATGGGCTTGAGCAATGATCACTACCCGCTTTCCGGCCGGCTCATATTGCTCATATTGCAGGTCGTGGAGCAGCTGGTGAACCTGCTCAATCCCAATCTTGCCTTTTGCGTCCGGGTTAATCGTAATAACGTCGGGATGATTGGCACCTAAAACCATGCGGCACGCGCGGCAATCATTATGCTCACAGCCAAGACAGTTAAGCTGGCGGGCAATTTCTTGGGCTATCGTTCGCTTCCCTACACCCTTCACACCATAGAGCAAAACGCTTCCGCCGGGGCTTGCAGCCAAGGCATTCACTTTGGGAGCCGCCGCTGGATGAAGTAATAATTTCATGATTTTAGTATACCTAACTCGCAAGGTTTTGAAGATATAATTCCAGCTCAGATGGCAATGGACTGGTAATGGTTACAGGTTTACCTGAAGGCAAATTTAATCTGATTTTTTCCGCGTGCAAAAATTGCCGGGTTAATCCTTGGGGCAACGCTTTTTCACCATAAAAGGTGTCTCCAATTACCGGATTACCAAGATGGCTAAAGTGAACGCGTATTTGATGGGTTCGCCCGGTGTGCAGAGAAATTTCAACTAACGACGCGCCAGGGTATACTTCCCGAACCCGGTATTCGGTAACCGCTTCGCGGCCACCGGGCACCACTGCGCGCTTAACCGGCTGTTTACGATGGCGCCCAATAGGGAGACGAATAATGGCGTGCTTTTCTCTTAGGCGGCCGCGAACCAGCGCGATATAGGTTTTTTGAACTTCGCGCTGCTTAAACTGGTGCTGTAAAAACGCTTTGGCCTCAGGATGCTTGGCGAGAAGCATGACACCGGAAGTATCTTTATCGAGTCGATGGACAATACCGGGTCGCTCATCGTCGGTATCAATAACCCCTCGCTCCCGCGCGAAGTCCGCGACGGTTGGTTGGATGGTGGCGGTTTCAGCGTTGTGCACCACGAGTTTAGCAGGCTTATCAACTGCCAAGACATCCTTGTCCTCATAGAGAACCGTAAGGTTGGGGACTTGCACGCTAGCGCTTGGAAAACTGCGGAGCTTTGCGAGCCCGCTTAAGTCCAGGTTTTTTACGCTCTTTTTCACGAGGGTCACGCGTAAGGTACCCAGCTTTTTTAAGTGTCGTATGGAGATCATCAGTCATGCCGTCAAGGGCACGGGCAATAGCTAAACGGGCCGCATCGGCTTGGCCGCGCTTACCGCCGCCACTAACATGAAGGGTTATCCGCAGTTTTTTCTCTTGTCCCGCTAGAGCAACCGGTTGTTCTAGCAGCTGGATCAACGCGTCGTTATTAAAATAGTCCTTGGCCAATTGCTCGCCCACCAACAACTCGCCAGCACCTTTATAAAGGCGGGCGGTAGCAATTGCTTCCTTGCGCCGGCCTAGGCCGTAATAATAATGTCCGGTGGGTTTTGTTTCAGCCATGGTTAACTCCTAGCGGTTTAGGTGATTGAGGGTCGTGCGGGTGCTCGGATCCGGCATAAACTTTAAGCCGCTTCATACGGTCGGCGTGCAGTTTATTTTTTGGCAGCATACCGGAAACAGCGTGTTCTATCGGCCGCTCTGGGTGGTCTTGCAGCATCCTCTCCAGCGTAGTTTCTTTGATTCCTCCCGGATAGCCGGAATGACGATAATATTTTTTATCAACCAGCTTATTGCCGGTAACGGCGACTTCGGCCGCGTTAATAACAACCACACTGTCACCGCAATCAATATGGGTAGTGTACATCGGTTTATGCTTACCCATTAAATGGGTGGCAATCAAAGTGGCAAGCCTGCCCAAGTTCATGCCTTTGGCATCAACCACATACCACTGCCGGGTAACTTCAGAAGGTTTGGCTGAATAGGTTTTTATCATTTGCTCGCCACCTCCTTTTTTGCAGTTACTTTTTTAGCTACTGGTTTTGCGGTTTTAGCGGCTGGCTTTTTTGCTGTCGCGGCTTTTGTTGGTTTTGGCTCCTCAGCGTCACGCTTTGGCTCCTCAGTGAGCATAACAACTGCCATTTTAGCATTATCACCTTGCCGGTTGCCCAACTTTACTACCCGGGTATAACCACCCTCGCGGTCCTTGAACGCCGGAGCAATCTCCCGAATCATCTTTTCTACCGCCGTATCGGTTAAAAGAAAGCTGCTGATTTGCCTGCGGTTATGCAAGTCGCCCTTTTTGGCCTTGGTAACCAGCCGTTCAAAATAGGGAGCTATTTCTTTAGCTTTAGCTTCAGTGGTGGTAATCTGCTCGTGCAGCACCAATGAAGTAACCTGGCCGCGTATCAACGCTCGGCGCGGCCCGGCAGCCAATTGCAACTTCTTTCCCTGATAGCCATGGCGATGCATTAGATTTCCTCGGTTTCCCGAATTAAACCAAGTTCGGCAATCTTACTTTTTACTTCCTCGTAGGCCTTAGCGCCAAATCCTTTAAGTTCACGCAACTCGGCGTTACTTAAGCGCAGCAACTCTTTCATCGTCCGGATGTCATTGTTCATTAAGGCATTGGTAGTACGAGGAGAAAAGTTGACTTCTTCAATCATAATACGAGAGGCGTTTGATTCAGTTACATCATCAATGGGCGAAGCGCTTGGCGATGCTTCAGGGGCTGACTGTCCGGAAACAACCGCGAAATGCTGCACCAGAATTTCGGCTGCTTGGGTAACCGCTTCACTTGGCGAGATTGAACCATCGGTTTCAACTTCAAGGACTAAGCGGTCTAGGTCGGTAACTTGCCCAACACGAGTGTTTTCCACGTTATAGCGGACTCGCTTGATTGGTGAATAAATGGCATCCACGGCAATCATGCCCACTTCAAGCTTTTCGTGCTCGCGGGCTTCCACGGGAATATAGCCGCGTCCCTTTTCGATTTTGATCTCCATACCGATTTGAGTGCTGGCGGCGTCAATGGTGGCGATATGCTGCTCGGGATTAACAATCTCAACATCGGCATTGGTTTTAATATCAGCGCCGGTAACGGCTCCTGCACCCTTTTTTGTAAGGATGAGATACTGAGGCTCATCGCTGTAAACCTTAAAACGTAGACGTTTCAGGTTAAGGATAATTTCAACCACATCTTCTTTGACACCTTTAATTGTTGAAAACTCATGAGCAACCGAGTCAATCTTAACCGCTGTTACGGCAGATCCACCTAAGCTGGAAAGAATAACCCGACGCAGGCTGTTGCCCAGCGTCATCCCGTAGCCGGGATAGAGCGGCTCAACCGTAAAAGTAGCCTTGTTGCCTTCTTCCTTGAGAGCCTTAATTGCTGGCAGTTGAATGTCGTATAACACCTTAAATCCTTCCTTGTTAGCGTGAGTAAAACTCAATAATGAGTTGTTCATTAATTTCTTCGGCAATCTCTGTCCGTACTGGAGATCCGGTTACTTTAGCCGTCAACTTTTTAGCATCCGAGCTTAACCAGCCAATCGTCGCTTCGTTCTTGCCTAGTTCTTGCTTTAGCACCTCAAAGTACGCGTTCGCGGCACTTTTTGGCCTCACCCCAATCACATCACCTGGTTTTACCTGGATTGAGGGAATGTCCACCCGACGGCCATTAAGCAAAATGTGACCGTGGGTAACAATTTGACGGGCTGACTGGCGCGACGGTGCCCAGTTCAAGCGGTAAATCACGTTATCAAGGCGTCCTTCCAGCAATTCGAGCAAGGTGTCTCCGGTAACGCCCGATCGGCGCTCGGCTTCGGCGACTACACGGCGAAACTGCTTTTCAAGTAAACCATACATGCGTTTTACCTTTTGCTTTTCGCGAAGCTGAATCGCGTACTGACTCAATTTTTGCCGCATACTCGATTGGCCGTGCTGACCTGGCCCATAATTGCGAAGGGTTAACCCTTTGACGGCCTTGGGATGGAGCGGGGTTTTTTCACGACGCGAACGCTTTACAATGGGGGTTAAATCACGTGCCATTAGACGCGCCTCGCCTTTTTAGGTCGGCAGCCGTTATGGGCTACCGGGGTTACATCTTTTATGCTGGTAACCTGGATGTTTGATGCGGCCAAGGCCCGAACAGCCGATTCGCGTCCGCTTCCGATTCCCCGAACCAGCACATGGGCTTTTACCAAGCCCATGTCCTTAGCGGCGGCTGCCGCTCGCTCGGCCGCTACTCCAGCCGCGTAGGGAGTAGACTTTCGCGAGCCCTTGAATCCGGCTCCGCCAGCGCTAGCCCAAGCAATAACGCCACCCTGTTCATCGCTAATCGAAATAATGGTGTTATTGAAAGTGGCATGGATATGCACCTGTCCAACGGCGACGTTGCGCTTGGCCTTCTTGCGGCGGGTTGGTTTGGTTGCTGTTTTAGCCATAATTCCTCATTTATCCTTAGGTCTTGGATGCCGACTTTTTACGTCCGCTACCCATTGTTACGCGCTTACCCCGCTTGGTTCGGCCGTTCGTCTTGGTACGTTGCCCGTGTACCGGCAGGTTATTCTTATGCCGCGCGCCTTTGTACGACCCAATTTCTTTTAAGCGGCTGATCGCCTGGGCAACCGTTCGCTGCAGGTCGCCTTCGACGGTCAGGTTTTTATCAATATACTCGCGTAATTTGACCTCTTCAGCCTCGGTCAGGTCCTTCACCCGGGTATTGGGGTCGATCTTCACGCTTGCTAGGATCTTCTGGCTCTGGGTTAAACCGACACCGTATATATAGGTAAGGCCAATCTCTACGCGCTTATTGTTGGGGAGGTTGATACCGGAAATACGAGCCATTAGTGATTAACCCTGTCGCTGCTTATGCTTAGGAACTTCGCAAAGGTTGTAGACCGTGCCGCCGCGGCGGACGATCTTACATTTGGAACACATTGGTTTGACACTAGGCCGTACTTTCACGTTTTCTTCCTCTAATCTTTATGCCGGTAGGTGATCCGGCCTTTACTCAGGTCGTAGGGTGTCATCTGCACCGTCACTCTGTCTCCTGGAAGGATCTTAATGTAATACATGCGCATTTTTCCCGAAATATGGGCTAAAATAACGTGACCGTTCTCGAGCTCTACCTTAAACATTGCGTTTGGCAGGGTCTCCAGAACGGTTCCGGACAATTCGATTACTTCCTTTGTATCTGACATAGTGAACTACAATTGAATATTCTACACAGATTGCTTCCATCTGTAAAGGCTATTTTCTCCAGAGTTAGCGTTGAAGCGCGGCAAGCAAGTTTTGCGCCGCTTTTTTCGGTGGCTGATCGCATCTTTTTCTTCCGGGGTCATTTCGGCAAAGGTTTTTTTGTGCCCGTCAGGTAAAAATAATGGATCCCAGCCAAACGAATTACTCCCCCTGGGCACAACCAGTTGCCCCTCCTGAACTCCTTCAAAATATTGAATATTATCGGCAGATTCGGCATATCCCAAAATGCAACTGGCAATGGCTTTGGTGCTTCCCCCGGATTTTGCCATCTCATATACCCCGTGTAATCCAACCGCTTGCTCAAACCACTTCACAAACGGCCCAGGGAGGCCGCCCAGACTTTTGATTGCCAAGGAGGTGTCATCAACCAGCACGGGGCCTTCGTGGTGCATGAGAGCCTGCTGCACCTTCGCGGCTACTACTTTATGAGGATCAAGTTCTTGAATTTCCGGAAGATCAAGCTTAATTTGCTGAACTTGCGGCAATACTTGCTTAATTGCCTCAAATTTAGCGACGTTACTCGTGATAAAGTAGATTGGGTTTGCCAAGGCTAATATTTGTCGTAATTTACTTGGATTGCCCGCGACTCAAGTTGTTTCATGGTTTCTAACGCAACCACCACCACAATCAGCAGCCCGGTACCCCCAAGTGTTAACGCCTGCGTATTGGTAAATCGCTCCACAATAAACGGTAATATAGCGACCAGCCCTAACGCGACCGCTCCAATTAACGTCAGGCGGTTTACCACTTTAGTTAAGTAAGCCGCGGTTTCGTTCCCCGGCCGAATACCAGGTATAAACCCGCCTTGTTTTTGCATATTTTCAGAAATATCTTTCGGGTTGAAAATAATCCCGGTATAAAAATACGTAAACACAACCACCAATAAAAAGTAAGCGATGGGATACCCGATGCTCGTAGTGGCGAAGAAGGTAGTTAGCCACCCGGCAAAACTGGCGACCCACTCGGTTTTAGCGCCGGCAAGCAGTTGCCCCACAAAAGCCGGTACGGCTAAAAAGGCCAACGCAAAGATAATCGGAATAACCCCCGCCGTAATAAGCCTGATTGGCAAATAAGTGTCCACTCCCGAATAAATACGGTTCCCCCGTGCCCTCCTCGCGTATGAAACCGGAATAGAGCGTTTTCCTTCATTGAGCATAACAAGGAAGTAAATAACCGCGAATAAAGCTACCAAGAAGAAAATAAGTTGGAGGATCCTTCCCGTATCATTGGAGGCCAAGCTTAAAAGCTGGGTAGCGCTGGCGGGAAGCGCCGCTATAATACCCGCAAAAATAATTAAGGATATTCCGTTACCAATGCCTTTTTCGGTTATAAGCTCGCCTAGCCACATGAGGAAGATGGTGCCCGCGGTCATGGTTACCACCATCAGGAACCACTGGAACAGGCTGGCATTCCCGATAAGGTCGGTTTGGGTGGCTTGAATTGAAGTTTGCCTTATAAGTACAACCATCCCGATTGCCTGTACGATTGCCAAAGGAACGGTGAGTAAACGGGTATACTGATTAATTTTTTTACGTCCCCGGTCCCCTTCCTTACTTAACGACTCCAGATGGGGGATAACTTTAGTAAGCAGCTGTACAATAATTGAGGCGTTAATATAGGGACCTAAACCCATCATAATAATTGAGAAGTTGGCTAAACTGCCCCCTGAAAAAAGGTTAGCAAAACCAAGCAACTGGCTTGAGCCGAAAAGCTGCTTTAAAAAAACTGAAAGCGCCTGGTTGTCGGGAACCGGAACCGGAACATAGGACAGAAGCCTAAAAATGAGCAGAATGCCTGCCACCACCAAAATACGGTTTCGCAGCTCTTTGGATCCCCAGGCGTTACGTAATGTTTGCAAATTCATGAGACGTATTTGCTCGTTTCGTTAAGTGGTGCGGTTACGTTTGGATGGCTTCTTGGCACGCTTGGAATGGACAGCTTCGGTAAAAGTGCCGCCAGCCTTAACAATAGCCTGAACAGCCTCTTTTGTCGCGGCCTGCAAGTTAACTGTTTTTTTCTTCGTTAGTTCGCCGGTGCCCAATACTTTAACCGGGGCGATCGCATTTTTAATAAATTTTTCTTCTGCCATCACAGCATTGGTAATTGTTGAGGCGCTGACTCGATTAAGATCGGCTAAGGAAACCGTTAAGTAACTCACGCGGCTGAGTGAGACAAACCCTCGCTTTTTTGGCAAACGCTTGGATAAAGGGTTTTGACCACCCTCAAAACCGGGACGCACGCCTCCACCTGAGCGCGAATTTTGACCCTTGGTACCGCGGCCGGCGGTTTTTCCCTTGCCGGAACCAATGCCCCGTCCGATACGTTTACTGTCTTTGCCTGATGTGAGAGTAAGTTCGTGAATTTTCATAGTTTTTCCTTAGACCGCGACCTTTTCCGTCTTTGCGGTACTTTTTACTGCCTTGGGGCGAGGCTTGGACAAAGGGCTACTGCTGATAGGCTTGACCCTTGAAAGGGCCATAATAGTGGCGTAGGCGTTGTTTACTTTATTGGTTGAGCCAAATGATTTGGTTAATAAGTCATGAATTCCAGCAACCTCCACCACGTTACGAACGGCACCGCCAGCAATCACACCGGTCCCGGTTGATGCCGGCTTTAGCATAACTTGGGCGCCGGAAAAGCGAACCGTTATTTCGTGCGGGATAGTCCCGTTTTTCAAGGGAATGGTAATCATATTGCGGCGGGCGCGCGATATGGCTTTGGCAATTGCCGTCATCACTTCTCCGCCCTTGCCGATACCTAAGCCAACACGGCCTTTTTTGTCTCCAATAACCACTGTTGCCCGGAAACGGAATCGGCGGCCGCCTTTAACCACGCGGGCTACGCGGTCAATGGCAATTACCTTCTCTTCAAACTCTTTAGGTTGCTGCGAAATAGCCATTAGAACTCCAATCCTTTGCTGCGGGCGGCTTCGGCCAAGGCGTGCAGTCGCCCGTGATAGATGCGGCTGCCGCGGTCAAACACTACTTGGGTTATTTTTGCCTTTTTTGCCAGAGCGGCAATCTGTTCACCAACCCAAACAGCCTTGGTGGTTAAATTGCCTTTTGCGTCAGCGGTTTTCGCGGTTGTTACAAAAGCAATTGTTTTGCCCGCGCTGTCGTCGATAAGCTGGGCGGTAACATGCCGGTTACTAATATGAACATTCAGACGGGGGCGAACTGCCGTGCCGCTAATTTTAGCGCGAGTCCGGTTCCGGCGTTGGATGGTTCTTGATATAACGGTAGTACTCATAATCTAATCCTTATTTGGATGCTGCCTTACCAGCTTTACGGCGAATGCGCTCTTCAACATATTTTATACCTTTGCCCTTATACGGCTCCGGTTTGCGCAAGGCCCTAATATTGGCCGCCACTTGCCCCACCTTCTGTTTGTCAGCGCCGCTCAGCGTTATGACGTTACGTTCAATCTTAGCATCAACACCCGCGGGAAGCTCAAAAGCTATCGGATGGGAGTAGCCCAGCGAAAGGTTAATGGTGTTACCGGCCAAGCTGGCCCGGTAGCCCACCCCGTTAATTTCCAACTGGCGCTGGAAACCGGCACTAACGCCCACAACCATGTTATTAATAAGCGTACGCATTAAACCAAAGGTTTTTTGCCGCTCGTCATCGTCAATGGCTTTAACTACGGTAATCTGCTCCGGCGTTTGATCGAGCGTGATTCCAGTCAGCAACTGCACCGATAATGTACCTTTCGGGCCGGTTGCCGTAACGGTCTCGCCATTAAGTTCAACCTTTACTCCCGATGGTACTTGAATTGGTTGACGTCCTACGCGACTCATCTTACCACACCTTACAGATTAGTTCACCGCCAAGGCCTTTGCCTCTGGCTTCACGGCCGGTCATTAAGCCTCCCGAGGTAGAAACGATAACCATTCCCCGGCCGCCAAGGACTAAGGGAATGTTGTCGGCGGCCGTATAGACCCGTCGACCGGGCTTGGAAACTCTCTGTAAATCATTAATGGCCGGCAATTCGCCGTCGCTCTGAAGGGTCAGCTTTAAGGAAGTAAAGATGCCGTTCTTTTCAACTTCATAATGCGCGATAAACCCACTATCTTTAAGGATCTTAGCAATTCCTTCTTTGATCTTTGAATGGGGCAGCACCACATAGGCGCGGGAAGCGGCAATGGCGTTACGGATTCGAGTTAACATGTCTGCAATGGGATCAGTCATACTATTATCTCCTTACCAACTAGCCTTAGTAACACCGGGGATTTGGCCGCGGCTGGCATGCTCGCGGAAACAAATCCGGCACATGCTAAACTGCCGCATATACCCGCGCGGACGGCCGCACAGCTTACATCGGTTGACCTTGCGGGTCGAATACTTTGGTGTCTTATTGGCCTTATTAATTAATGCTAGTCTTGCCATCTAACTGCTCCTCTGAAAGGGAAATCCCATTAACTCTAATAATCGCTTACTTTCCTCCGGGGTTTTGGCAGTGGTAATAATATTCACCTGAATGCCATGACGATTGGACGTCTCCTCAAACGTCAACTCCGGAAAAACCGACTGGTCGTTTAGCCCAATGCTGTAATTACCCTGGGCGTCACAGGACTTGACCGCAATACCACGGAAATCGCGGATACGCGGCAATACCAAGGCGATCAAACGATCCATAAAGCTATACATCCGCTCACCCCGTAACGTTACCATTACACCAATCTTATTTCCCTCGCGCAGCTTAAAACCGGCAATGCTGTTTTTTGCTACGGTAGTTACCGGGGCTTGGCCGGTAACTTTCTGGATTGTTGAAGTTACCAGCTCTAAGTGCTTGGCATCGGTTACTGCCCGGCCCACCCCCGAATTAATAACAATCTTCTCGACACCCGGAATCTGATGCAGGTTGGTATACCCAAGCTCTTTTTGTAAAGCCGGGCGAACCTCTTTTTGGTATTTCGTGCGTAGTCGGTTCATGGTTATGCCTTCTTTACTTTCTTACGTTTGCTGAGTTTAAATACCCGTTCTTTGCTGCCGTCAGGATTGATGCGGTAGCCCACCCGACCGGGAACACCGGTTTGGGGGTCAACTGCCATAACTTTAGAAGTAGCGATTGGTTTGGTGAGCTCCAGAATTCCGCCCTGAGGAAACTTACTAGAAGGCTTGGTGTGACGCTTGGCAATATTTATGCCGGTAACCACAACCTTGCCGGATTTTGGCAGCACAGCGGTAATCTCACCGCTTTTGCCTTTGTCCTTGCCGGCCAGCACAACCACTTTATCGCCTTTACGCAGCTTCATTAGAGTACCTCCGGAGCAAGCGAGATAATTTTCATATATCCGGCTTCGCGTAATTCCCTGGCAACCGGACCAAACACCCGGGTTCCCCGGGGCTGTTTATTGGCATCGATGATTACCACGGCATTATCATCAAAGCGAACCTGGGAACCGTCAGGACGGCGGGTAGGCTGCGTAGCGCGCACCACCACAGCCTTCACCACTTCCTTCTTCTTTACGTTTCCGCCGGGTGAAGCTATTTTAACGCTAGCCGTGATGACATCACCCACCCGAGCATAACGCCGCCGCGAACTGCCCAGCACTTTAATGCACAAGACATCGCGCGCACCGCTGTTGTCGGCTACTTTAAGGCGGGATTCAGCTTGAATCATGCCGTTGCCTCCGGGGCGGTTATGGTCCGGGTTACAACCCAGCGCTTGTCGCGGCTAATTGGCCGACTCTCGGTAATTTCAACTACATCGCCAACGCTGCAGCTGTTTTCGGCATCGTGAGCTTTAAAGTTGGTGGAAACACTATACTTTTTGCGGTACAAGGGATGCTCTTTTACCCGGTCAACGCGCACAACCACCGTTTTATCCATTTTATTTGAGGAGACAGTTCCTCGCAGTATTCTAGCCATGGTGCTCCTCCTTCTGCATTTCGCGCTGACGTTGTTCGGTTAAGCTCTGAGCTGCCGTTCGTTTAAGCTGGTGCATTTGTTTAATATTAGGAACTTGCTTGGTACGCATTTCAATTGCCAGTTGGCGAATTTGCTCCTGGGTTTCCTGTATGAGCAGCGTTAGCTCTTGATTGGATTTTTTGGTTATTTCAGCGTACTTCATTCTGTTGTTTCCCCTGGTGTCCGGCGTACTACAAAACGGGTTTTAATTGGAAGCTTCATGGCGGCTAGCCGCATAGCTTCACGGGCAACCTCTTCTTTTACGCCTTCCATTTCAAACAACATGCGTCCAGGAGTTACGCGGGCAGCATAATGGTCAACCGACCCCTTGCCGCTACCCATACGAACTTCGGCCGGCTTACGGGTAATTGGCACGTCGGGAAAAATTCGAATCCAAATCTTGCCACCACGCTTAATGTAGCGCGTCATAGCACGACGGGATGCCTCAATCTGGCGGGAAGTAATCCGCTCGGTCCCTTCAGATTTCAGTCCAAATTGGCCAAAAGAAATTTCAGTACCGCGCGTAGCCACGCCCTTAACCCGGCCTTTCATCTGTTTCCGATATTTGGTTTTACGTGGCATTAACATTGCATAAACCTCTAAAACTTATTCCCTTTATTGATCCAAACCTTCACCCCAATAATGCCGTAGGTAGTACGTGCCTGGGCTTGCGCGAAATCGATATCCGCCCGCAAGGTGTGCAGCGGGATAGAACCTTGGGCTACCTTCTCGCGGCGGCCCATCTCAGCTCCATTTAAGCGGCCACCCACCGCTACCTTAGCGCCAAGAGCACCGGATTTTATCGCATTCTCGACAGACATTTTCATCGCCCGGCGAAACGAGATACGCCGCTCGAGCTGGCCCGCAATGTTTTCCGCGACCAGCTTTGCGTTTGTTTCAGGCTTTTTTACTTCTTCAATACTTACCTTAACGTCGCCGGTGACAAGTTTGGACAGCATTTGCTTAAGCTCTTCGGCACCGCTGCCGCCGCGCCCGATTACTACCCCCGGCTTTGCCGTATAAATCGTTACGGTTACGAGGCTAGGCGAACGCTCAACGTCAACCCGGCAAACACTGGCACGGCGGGAAAGTTTTTTGTCAATTGCCCGGCGGATCTGAACATCACTAATTAATTGTGACGCGTAGTCTTTAGTGGCAAACCACTTTGATGACCAGTCTTTATCAACTTGGAGGCGCATACTGCGCGGATTAATCTTTTGTCCCATTTATGCGTTCCCCTTGCGTTGGTTAGTGCGCCTGGCCGAAGCCTGGCTTCGTGTATTGGCTTTTGCATCGCCCGAAGGCCGCAATCCTTTAGCCGGTTTTACCTTTGCGGCTGGTACAGTTGCTGATTCGGACGTTGAAGCAACCGGAGCGGCAGATTTTTCAGCCGCAACTTGCTTAGCGGTCCCGTCACTTAACACCACGGTAATATGGCTAGTGCGCTTGAGTATGGGAAACGCCCGGCCTTGGGCGCGCGGCCGGAAGCGCTTCAGGGTTGGTCCAGGCCCCACTAAGACTGATTCAACTATTAAGTCCGCCACTTTCAACCGGTAATTATTTTCAGCGTTCGCGATAGCGGAATTTAAAACTTTCCCTACCGGCTCCGTGGCCCTTTGCGGAGTTTGGCTTAAAAGCGTAACGGCCTCTTTGGCCTTATGGCCACGGATAATAGCTGCCACTAAGCCAACCTTTCGATGGGAGGTGCCAACAAATTTGGCTGTAGCGCGGACGTTCATTAGCGTTGCCCCTTCGCGAGCTTTCCACCATGACCACGAAATTTACGGGTGGCAGCAAACTCGCCAAGCTTGTGGCCAACCATGTTTTCCGTCACAAACACGGGCACATGAACCTTGCCGTTATGCACAGCGAAGTTCATCCCCACCATTTCGGGAGATATGGTGCTGGCTCTGGCCCAGGTTTTAATTACGGTTTTGTCGCCAGCTTTAATCTTAGCAACTTTCATCATTAATTTTTCGTCCATAAAGGGACCTTTTTTAAGTGAACGACTCATCTTAGCGCCTCCGTCCTTGGTTACGGCCGCGGACAATCATTCGATCGGTTAGCTTGCGGCGGCGGGTTTTAAGTCCCAGGGCTGGTTTACCCCACGGGGTTTTCGGATTCATTCCCGGGCTGGTATTGCCCTCACCGCCTCCATGGGGGTGGTCAACCGGGTTCATTGCTTTACCGCGGACGGTGGGACGCCATCCTAACCGGCGGCGGCGGCCGGCACTACCATACTTAATGTTTTGATGGGCTTCATTGCCCACGGTGCCAATCGTGGCCATGCAGTTCTGATGGATTAGGCGCACCTCACCGCTTGGAAGCCGTACCTGGCAGAACGTGCCTTCTTTAGCAACCAGTTGGGCTTTTGAGCCGGCACTACGAGCTATCTGACCGCCTTTGCCAAGAACCAATTCAATATTATAGATTTGGGTACCAACCGGAATGTTTGCAAGCGGCAAGCGGTTACCTTTACGAATATCGGCTTCCGGCCCGCTTTCAACCGTTTGGCCAACCTGCATATCACTTCCCGCTAAAATGTAAGCTTTGGTTCCGTTGTCACGCAATACCAGCGCGATATGAGACGAACGGTTAGGGTCATATTCTAAAGCGGTAATGGTACCCTTAAAACCTGGCAGTAAACGAAAATCAATAAGCCGGTAATAGCGCTTAACGCCGCCGCCACGATGCCGGATGGTAATCTTGCCTTGGTTGTTGCGGCCGGATCCGGCTTTTTTAGCAACTAATAATGACTTTTCCGGTTTTTTACGCGTTAACATAGCCGTATCGGCTGTTGTCATACCGCGCCGGGCAGGTGTGGTTGGCTTGTATAAACGGATTGCCATTACTTTGCCTTCTCATCGAATAAGTTAATTTTTTGGCCCGGCTGTAAACGAACCATAGCTTTTTTCAAGTTACTGCGACGACCGGTAGTGTTTTTTCCACCTTTACGCCGCAATGCCACGGTCTTGCCTTTTACAATCATCATATTGACGGAAGCGACTTTGACGCTAAAGCTTTTTTCCACCGCTTTGGCAACTTCAATCTTATTGGAACTTGAAGGTACGTCAAACACGTAGGTTCCACCTTCCGCCATGCCAATAGCTTTTTCGCTTATATGTGGTCGAACTACGGCAAAACTCATGAGGTTGCCTCCGACTTCTTCGCGGCTGGCTTTTTAGCAGCCGTTGGGGTTTCAGCGGTACCAAGCCATTTTTCAATCTGGGCTAATGCCTCTTGGGTTATAATGATGACATCGGCATTCAAGATCGTAAATACGTTCAGATAAGTAGCACTTACCATCTCCACACCTGGCATATTACGGGTGGCTCGGTCGGTTAGTGGGTCTTTGGTGGCAACCACCATTAAGATAGTGCCTTCAACGTTAAGTTTGGCCAGCAATTTTACCGTTGAACTGACTTTGCCATCCGCCATTACGAAATCTTCAATAACCCGCAGCTTTTTGTCGGCTGCCTGCAAACTGAGAGCTTGCCTAATTGCCGCGCGTTTAGCCTTAACGGGCATCGAACGGCTATGGTTTTCCAGCCCTACCGGACCAAAGGCCACGCCGCCGCCAGTCCAATGCGGCAAACGGCTGGAGCCGGCACGAGCACGACCGGTGCCTTTTTGCTTCCATGGCTTCTTCCCGCCACCACGGACTTCACCGCGGGTTAAGGTTTTAGCACCGGCATGCCGGCCATTGGCGACATAGGTTTGGTAAGCGGAGTTGATAAGCTCATGATTCGGTTTAGCGCTAAACACCGCTGCTGGCAACGTAACGGCAGTATCTTTTTTAGTTCCGCTCTTGGTATAAAGAACTGCCTGCGCCATTAGCGTGCCTCTCGAATCATTACCAGGCTCTTGCGAGGACCGGGCACAGCACCACTAATTGCCAGCAAGTTTTTTTCCGCGTCTACGTGGACAATAGTCAGACCTTTAACGGTTACTTGGTCGCCGCCCATCCGGCCAGCCATTTTTTGTCCCTTTAAGACGTGCTGCGGATAGCCTGAACCAATTGAACCGGGTGCGCGGTAATTATGTGAACCATGTGTCTTGGGGCCGCGGTGGAAGTTATGACGTTTTATCGTGCCGGCAAAACCTTTGCCTTTACTCGTCCCAACAACCTCTACCGTGTCACCAATTTCAAATGTATCTGCCTTCCAGGTATCCCCTACTTTTGTTTCTGTCTCACTAGGCTTTGCTCCCACCTTATCCAGACGCACCTCGCGAAAATGCTTCGGTGTCATATCCTTAAAGGAAGCGTGCCCGACCTGGGGTTTGGCAGGATGTTTAGCGATACCTAAACCAATTTGAACCGCCTGGTAGCCATCCGTGTCGGCGGTTTTTACTTGGGTCACCACACAGGGACCTGCCTCAATAATGGTAACGCGTGAAACATTACCGTTCTCGTCGAACAGCTGGGTCATTCCAAGTTTTTTCCCAAGCAAGGCTTTCATTAAAGCATCCTATTAACAAAAAATAATCCCGGGATTCAGGCGGTTACCGGTTATGACCGATCCTATCTGATTCCCAGCCAGCTGAACTTATTTGGCCCAGCAAGAGTCACCAAGAAACTATATCAAACCTGGTGGCTATCTGTCAACGGATTGTTGAAACCGCTAGAGCCTGACCGTTAAACCAATACCCACCAAGCCGAGCAGCCCGCCAATAATTAACATGGCGTACTCAATTTTACGGTCCAGCTGCAACCGCTCGTGTTGGGCAATCAATATGCCAATGATAATCCCCGCCGGTATATACCTTTTTTCATCAAACGCGATCCAAACGGTACCAAGCAATAAATAGAGTAGGACTTTCAGGAAGTAGACGCTGTCGTATTCGTTGTCCAAGGTTTTTTGGGTTTTTGCCATGTTCACAGTATAAGCGTAAACGGAATAGAAATCTATAAGGCTGTTAGGAGGGTTTTTCCGGCTTATACAATTTCAAATTTTCAAGGCCCTCGGGCATAAAACCTTTAGGATGCTCAAAGCCGGGTTCCCATTTTGTGTCTTTGCCGTAGCCTAGATTCTTCATGAGCTTGGTTGGGGCGTTACGCAGATGGAGCGGCGGTTCAGCGCTAGGGTTGTCCCGAACGGCCTGCCCAGCAGATCCAATAGCGTTATAGGTATCCCGGTTTTTAGGGGCTCGAGCCATCGCTATGGCCGCTTGCGCGAGAATAATCCTTCCTTCCGGCATCCCTATCCGCTCGATCGCCTGAAACGTCGAAACGGCTAGCTGCAGCATGGCATGATCGGCTGCCCCCACATCCTCAGACGCGAAAATCACAATTCGACGAGCAATGAATTTAGGGTCTTCTCCTGCCTCCAACATCCGGGCAAGGTAAAAAAGCGCCGCGTCTACTGCGCCTCCCCGCATTGACTTAATAAAGGCGGAAATCAAGTTGTAGTGAAACTCGCCACCCTTGTCGTAGCGCAGACTGGTCTTTTGCATTGCCTGCTTGATGCTATCTGGAGTTACCACCTCGGTAGTAGCCGCAGCCGCCTCCAATCCACCCAGTGCCACTCGGGCATCTCCGGCGGCCAATTCCGCTAATAGTGTTGCCGCTTCCGGCTGAAGTTTCTTGTTTTTATACTGCACCATGGCCCGTTCAATCAATTGGATAAGCTGCTCGTGTGACAAAGGATTGAGGGTTACAACCCGACTGCGCGACAGCAGCGGTGAAACCACCTCAAAAGATGGGTTCTCGGTGGTAGCGCCAATTAGCACAATCGTCCCATTTTCAACATGAGGCAAAAAAGCATCCTGTTGGGATTTATTGAATCGATGTATCTCATCAACAAACAGAATTGTTCCCTGCCCCATTCTATTGCGTTCCTTAGCCCGGTCAATAACCTTGCGCACATCAGCCACACCGGCAATGGCCGCGCTGAGCTCCTCGAATGCGTGTGAGCTGCTGCCGGCAATAATTCTTGCCAGGGTTGTTTTTCCGCTGCCGGGAGGCCCCCACAAGATTAGTGAAACCGGCTTGCCGTTTTCAATCAGCTGGCGGATAAACTTGCCGGTTCCAACCAAATGCTCTTGGCCGATTACATCATCAATTTGCTTAGGGCGCAAAAGATCAGCTAACGGCTGATGGGACGCATCAAATAGATTCATATCTCATATTATATCTGGTTAGACGAACAAAAGCCAAACAAGAACGCGGCCGCTAATCCAAGCGGTAACGGACCTGCGCATAGAGATATGCCGACAATAGCAGCAGAAGTATACCGCTGAAGCCTTCACCGGATACGACATTGTTAGTTACATGCATAGCCGCGGCCGCGATCACCAACCACCATCCCCGTCGTAACCCGCGCATCAATGGCTTAACCGCTAAAGCCAGCAGGCTAAAGGTAAAGAGGAAAAGCACAGCCTTAAGACCTAAACCATTATCTTCAGCCGGCATACCGACAATGTGGAGCGGAAGCGAGTTAAAACCCAAGACCACGGCTAATAGAGCTATCGGAGTTAGTAAAATAACCATGCCAAAAACCACCCGGCCGGCATACTTTTCCAGCCAGGCAACTCCCCAGTCAGGCAGCTGAAACCAGGAACGCTCGGTAATTGAACGAACCAGCTCTTGGCGTCCGCCAGAATTTCGCCTTACCCGCCGCTTAGGTTTCCGAGACATAGATGCTTTTCATTTAATATTTTCACTATAGCGCTTATGCTAGAGATGAACAATCCTTACTTGGCGTTGCCCGCTTTCGCCTCCGCCAGAATCGGCGAAGTGTCCACCTGAGACTCAGGTTTCATTATCGCGGTATTTGACTCGGCACTGTTAACTTCTATGCTGTATAAGTTACCTTGCTTGAGGTTGGTAGTGTTATCAAGTTGCTTTTGGGCATCCCTGCGCATCTGAAGCACCGCAGCATCCCGAGCAGCGGTTTGCTTGGAACTCTCGTACTGGCCCTCGGACGCCGTAACCGTTTGCAAAAAAGCGTTTAAGCTTGTCACGACACTGTCAGGGGCGTATACCAAAGCCCGGTAGTAAGCTGCTACAAACTCGGCTTTGTGCCGCTCATCAGCCGTTCGTAAGCCATCCATTGAGTTAATGAGGTCCGCGTACGTTTGCAAGCGTTCATGTTGGGAATGAGCCGCTTGCAACGGCTGACGGCGGCGCAGGGAAAACCCTAAGAGCACACCGGCGCCAACGATTACAATAATCGCCGCGGCATATTGAATTGATTGCGGTAAATCCATGGTCTGTATCCTGTTGTAGACCCATTGTCCACGCAAGGGTTCTGAATCGCAAGCATGAGCGCTTACATTTTGATTTCGATATCAACTCCAGCGGGTAGATTGAGGTTCATCAACGAATCAACGGTTTTTGGTGTCGGTTCAGTTATATCAAGAAGTCGTTTGTGGGTCCGCATTTCAAACTGCTCGCGGGACTTTTTAAAAATGTGAGGACTGCGTATAACGGTTTGCACCTTACGGTCTGTGGGCAACGGAATTGGTCCCGCCACTTTAGCCCCGGTCCGCGTAGCGGTATCGAGGATCTGCTTTGCCGACTGGTCAATGACCTTATTGTCGTAAGCTTTGAGGCGAATACGGATGCGTTGTTTAGGTGCGGCGTCGTCTTTGGTCATGAGATATCCGTTACTTGGTAATCTTGGTTACAACACCGGCGCCAACGGTTCTGCCGCCCTCACGAATAGCGAAACGCAAACCATCATGCATAGCAATTGGGGCAATCAGTTTTACTTTCATCTGGATGTTGTCGCCTGGCATAACCATTTCTACACCTTCAGGGAGCTGAATTTCTCCGGTAACATCGGTGGTTCGAATATAGAACTGAGGCTTGTAACCCTTGAAAAACGGTGTATGTCGGCCGCCTTCCTCTTTTTTCAATACATACACTTCTGAATCAAATTCAGTGTGTGGAGTTATTGATCCGGGCTTAGCCAAAACCTGACCGCGCTCGATATCGTCACGCTCAATACCGCGCAATAACGCGCCAACATTGTCACCGGCCTGGGCATCAGGCAGCAGCTTCTTAAACATTTCAACGCCGGTAACGGTGGTTTTCTTCGTGTCACGAATACCAACAATTTCAATCTCGTCACCCACGGCAACTTTCCCTTGCTCGATTCGACCGGTAGCAACCGTACCGCGGCCTTTAATGGAGAAAACATCTTCAATTGGCATTAAGAACGGCTTATCAACTTCACGCTTCGGTTCCGGAACAGAGTCATCCAGTGCTTTAACCAGCTCCATAATAACTTCTTCGGCAGCGGCGTCACCTTCAAGGGCCTTGAGGGCTGAACCCTTTATAATTGGAGCGTTCTCGTCATAGCCCTGCTTTTCAAGCAGTTCGCGAATTTCTATCTCTACAAGCTCAGCCAGCTCGGGGTCAGCGGTATCCATTTTGTTCATAAATACCAAAATATAAGGTACACCTACCTGGCGGGCGAGCAAAATGTGCTCGCGGGTCTGAGGCATAGGACCGTCAGCGGCGCTTACCACAAGAATTGCACCGTCAATCTGAGCGGCACCGGTAATCATATTCTTTACATAGTCGGCATGACCTGGCATATCAACGTGGGCATAGTGACGCTTTTCGCTTTCATACTCTTGGTGTGAGGTAGCAATGGTTATACCACGTTGGCGCTCTTCAGGAGCTTTATCAATTTGGTCAAAAGCCACTGCCTTGTTGATATCGCTCGGCAGCTTTTTAGCTAACACCGCGGTGATAGCGGCTGTTAGGGTAGTTTTGCCGTGATCAACGTGACCCATAGTACCAACGTTAACGTGTGGCTTAGTTCGCTTATATTCTGCCATTGGTTCTCCTTGATTGTGGTTTCATTTCAGAATGATAACCCTGCATCCGCGGGGGCTTGCCGAACGGGTCAGCTTTCTGCAATGAAACTGAGGTCGGACCTCTTGTTTAAAACGCATGAACTGAAGAGTCCGACCCTTCAGCCACAAAAAATAACGCCCAAGTTTTTTGGACTCTCCCAGTATAAGGGAGAAATAACGGGTTTGTAAAGGCTAGATTTGATTCTCACCACTGAAGATTTGCGAGACGGAGATGTCGTGGAAAATTGCTGAAATAGCGTCAGCAATAATGGGGGCGACAGAAACCACTTCAATCTTATCAGTTGGACTGGTTGTATGAATTGGTAGCGTATTCGTGATAATAACCTTATCAATCGGTGAATTGTTGAGTCGCTCAATAGCCGGATCAGATAAAACCGGATGGGTAGCCAGAGCATAAATTTCAGCAGCACCATGCTTTTTCAATTGCTCGGCGGCGGCGCACATCGTTCCGGCGGTATCAATCATATCGTCCATTAACACACAGCGCTTACCTTCCACCTCGCCAATCACGTCCAATGCTTCAACACTGTTGGCTTCAGTGCGGGAGCGACGTTTGTGCACAATTGCGAGCCCGGCGTTGAGCAGTCCGGCATAGCGTTCAGCCATTTTCACCCGCCCGGCGTCTGGGGCAACCATCACAAGATCCCCCCCTAAGTTTCCACGGATGTAATCAAGCAGCACCGGCATGGCGGTTAAATGATCAAACGGGCCGTCAAAAAAGCCTTGTATTTGCCCGGAATGTAAATCAAGGCTGACAATCCGGTCGGCCCCGGCTGCCTCCAGAATATCCACCACCAACTTGGCGGTTATCGGTTCTCGGCCGGTGGCTTTACGGTCTTGGCGGGCATAACCAAAAAACGGACACACCGCGGTGATCCGTTTTGCCGATGCGCGCTTAGCCGCGTCAATCACAATGGCTTGTTTCATAATTGATTCGTTTACCGGTCGGTCATGACTTTGAAAAATAAAAACATCGGCCCCTCGTACCGATTCATCAAGCCGACAGCTGATTTCTCCGTTGGCAAAACGTGCCAGGTGTACCTCACCTAATTTAATGTCGAGGTGGTCTGCCACCAACTTTGGGAGCACACTCTTGGAACTGCCGCTAAGAATTTGAAGTCGCTTCGAGGGGGTAATTTCCATAGGTAAACATAATTATATCAGTTCCTATCAGTTGAAACCATAGGTTCTATGCCAGGATTCTGATATTGTTCAGCTTATGACTGAGTTATTTCTTGTTGCGCTTTTTACTTTGCTGGGCGTTATTGCCCAAACAATTGTAGGGTTTGGCGTCGCGGCCTTTTTACTACCGATCCTCTTTATTCTTTTTGATCCCGCGACCGCGATAACCATTATTTTATTTATCGCTAACATTTTATGCCTGTTAGTACTTTTCAATGAACGTAAAACCAGTAAGCTTGTCTGGTCGGTGGTTATAAGACTATTCGTATCATCCTTGCCGGGGATCGTATTGGGCGCCTACATTGTAACCCACGGCGACAAGGGAGCCCTCTTGGTGGCCATTGGCGTGTTAATTGCTGTTAGTTTGATGATCCAAGAATACCTATTCCCTACGCCCAAAAGGCTTTTTAAGGTGTCTCCAAGCATACACGCCAGCGGCTTTGTGGCCGGACTGCTAACAAGCGCAGCCACAACAGCACCGGCCCCGCTGGTTATGTGGATGAGAGCCCACAATGCCACGCCAAACCAAACCCGCCATAATTTAGCGGCGATTTTTCTTTTCATGAACTGTGCCAGCATTCCGGCAATCTACCTGTTCCAGCGCTCATCCCTACGTCTTGAGGGTTTAATTGTAGCCGGATGGATGATACCGGTGGTTATCATTGGTTATACATTGGGTAGGGTTTTGTCGAAAAGGGTTAATGCCAAGCTCTATCACAAACTGGTCTTAGCAGCCGTTATGTTATCGGCGATCGTCTGTGTGGCGTTAGGGATTCAAATCTTAATTTAAAACTTGCCGCTGGCCTTAACCTCCGCCGCTAAATTCGGATTCCACATGGCGCCAGTTGCCGACTGTACAATATCGGCACCGGCGCCGCGATACTCTTGAAAGTCAGCAGCCGACATAACACCGCCCACGCCAATGATCTTATATTCTAGGCTGTATTTATCTCTAATATTTTTTAGTTTTCGGCTCATGTCCAATCCGGCCCATTTGATGCTGGCCCCGCAAACCCCACTTTTGAGCCGGTTAGGGCCTGGCAGCGCCTGGTTGCCGGCTTCATCAACAATTGGCGCCGGAATGGTGTTAATTGCCGAGATGCCATCGACATAAGGAGCAACATCCTGCACGATTTTTTCCAGCAGCTCCTGCTGGTCGGGTGTGTAATCCCCCACTTTGATAATCAGCGGCACGTTACCAACCCGTTCTTTTACTCCCTTTACGATGTCAATGACTGAATCGGGACTATAGCAAAGCACGCCTTCAGTCGCCACGTTGGGGCAGGAAAGGTTGGCTTCGATAACCTTTGCTCCGCCATCAACCGCTAACCCGGCGGTATAGGCAAAGTCTCGCAAATAATCTTCCTGGCTAAACCCCTTTTGAATTGTCCCGACAATACCCATAACCATTAACTGGCCTTTTCCTTGGTAGCTTAAAGCTTTCTTCATATCTTCAATCCAATAGTCCGGTCCGTTTGACGGCATACCGAAGGAGTTGGTTATGGAAAACTTCTCAACCGGCTTAGGGGTTGAAGCTTGGCCTAACAGCGGCTTAGCCGCCTTTTCATGGGTTAAATCGCCATCAACGTCAACGTATAAGATCTGAGGAAATGTATTAACCTCAAATGGTACGCTGCGCTGTGTTTTATAAACCACCACATCAAAACCGCGTTCAAAAGCGTCTTTTACAAAGTTGCTATTAAGAAGCGGTCCGGCCGGGATGCCAAATGGCGAGTAGAGCTTATATCCAAACGCCTCATACCGCGGCTCACTCTCATTTTGGTAAGGCTCGGACACGGGTTCGCCAAAAGGTCCGTGGTTAAAATTGTCTTCATATGTCTTTGCCGGGTCGTAGAGCGAGGTTGTCAGCTTGGTCAATCTTTTGCTCCCATTCACTATCTATACTAAAGTAATCATATGGATTTTAAAACCAAGCTGGCCGACGCAGTAATGAAAAATAACTCACTGCTCTGTGTCGGACTCGACCCTACCATCGATCGCATTCCCCCTCATTTCAAAAAGCAAAATGATACGATTTTTAGTTTTAATAAAGCCATTATTGATGCTACCGCGGACCTAGTTTGCGCATTTAAACCCAATTCGGCATTTTATGAGGCCGAGGGCACGGCTGGTATTGATCAACTGCACGCCACCTGCCACTACATAAGCGAAAATTATCCGCACATCCCTATCATCCTAGATTTTAAGCGCGGCGATATTGGGAACACCAACCATGCTTATGCTAAGTTTGCGTTTGAATACCTTGGCGTTGACGCGGTAACCCTCCAACCCTATCTCGGTCGCGACGCTATCCAGCCGTTCCTCGACTACAAGGACAAAGGCATTATGGTGTTAGTGCGCACCTCCAACCCTGGTTCGGGTGAATTTCAGGACTTAGAAGTTAGCGGCACCAAGCTTTATTTGAAAGTAGCTCAGTCGGTTAGCGAGAAATGGAATGAAAATGAGAACTGCCAGCTAGTGATTGGCGCCACCTATCCGGAAGAGCTGGCTGAGCTGCGTAAGTTAGTGGGCGATAATATGATTTTTCTGGTTCCAGGTACTGGTGCACAAGGCGGCCAGGCCGAGCTCCTCAAGGGCGGCCTTAACGCCAGCGGTACCGGTCTTATTATCAACTCATCGCGTGAAACTATTTACGCCTCCGCTGATGAAGACTTTGCCGAGGCCGCGCAGGCTAAAGCCACACAACTCCGCGACCAAATTAATGCATTTCGCTAATTACTCTATGCCTTGGTCTTTAGCCCAATTAGCTGAATCAGCCGACCAAGCTACAACCATCTCTTGGTCCTTCGCGTCCAAGTAGCCATCTTCCACTGCTAAAGCAACAACATCTTTAAAACTTGTAAGCGCGGAAAGTTCAACATTCGCTGTTTTAAAATTTTCTGCCGACTGTGGCAATTGATAATTAAAGATAGCCAGGATTTTATTTGCCGTCGCGCCGCTGTTTCGAACAACTTCAATTGTTTCGAGAGAACTCCTACCGGTACTAATTAAGTCCTCAACCACAACGGCAGTTTGCCCAGCTTGAAGCACCCCCTCTACCTGCATTTGCTTACCATGGGCTTTCACCTTGCTTCGACTGTAAATCATGGGGAGGCCCAGCTTTTGAGCCAGCCACGCCGCGTGAGGTATTCCGGCGGTAGCAGTGCCGGCGATTACGTCCGGTTTTTCATTTAGCATCCCAGCCAATAGTTCAATAACACGATCCCGTTCCTTAGGGAAAGAAATAAGTAGTCGGCAATCGGTATAAATGGGGCTCAAGATACCGCTCGTATAGCGGTAAGGCTCATTTGGACGCAATGTTACAGCTTTAATCTTAAGTAAAATTCTGGCAACTTCTTGAGCTTGAGTCATGATTGCTCCGGGTTAGTGATATAAGCATAAACAAACAATCGATTAAAAACCACTTGGTCCAGCCTTCCGCGCGTATTCATCAATTATCGTTAGTGCTTGCCTTGGCGTTTCCGCAAATCGAATCAGCTCGCGCAATGGGTCGGTCAAAAAACCTTCGTTCTCCATCTGCTCTAACTGCTGGCGCAAGCCATCATAAAATCCAGCACTGTTTAAGATGATTATCGGCTTTTCGTGGCGTTTGTGTTTCTTATGTTCAAGAATTTCAGTGGTTTCATCAAGTGTCCCAATGCCTCCGACCATCATCACCAAAATATCTGCCCGTTTCAAAAAAGTTGCTTTTCTCTCCGTTAAATCTTTGGCAATTATCATCTCATCCGCATTCTTACGAAGATTGTGCTTAAGCTCCTCCATTGATATGCCAATTATTTTTCCTCCACCCTGACTAACGCCATCCGCCATAACCTTCATCAGACCACGGTCAGACCCTCCCCATATCAGTGTATGGCCACCCTCTGCCAGTAACCGAGCAAACTCTTTAGCCGGAGCAATATACTTATCTTCAAGGTCATTCGCGGCACAAAATACACATACATTCATGCAAGCATTATATCCTCTGATAGCGGTTTTTACGTTATAATCAAGAAAATGGCTACTAAACCATCAAAACAACTTAGCGGCAAGCTCACGAACCGGTTGGCGGAGTTGGTGCACGCGCATACGATTTCCAATGAATCCGATGTAAATCGCGCTGAACTAAAGCGCATTGAGACCCATCTCACGACAGCCGGGATGAAATGCAGTGTGGATGAAAACCAGGGCTACCCATACCTCTACGCCCATTTTCGCTCATCCGACGAAACCGAGGTATGGCTAAGCGCCCATTTGGATGTAGTGGAAGGTGAAGAAGAGCAGTTTGACCTGAAAAAAGAAGGCAACAAGCTACTCGGTCGCGGCGTCTATGATATGAAGTTTGCTATTCCCATTTATGAGGAGCTAGCTAACGATTTTGGCTCCGTTAAGCCACCCATTGGCATTATCATTACTACCGACGAAGAAGTCAACGGTATTTATGGGAGCGCATTTTTAGCAGAAAAACTTCAATTAAAGGGCAAAACCGTTATCCTACCTGATGGCGGTGGACCTTGGAAGATAGAGCGCTCAGCCAAAGGGGCGTTATGGACACATATTGAAGCCTGCGGCACCGCTGCCCATTCCTCACGACCTCAACAAGGGGTTAACGCCATTGAGTTAGTAGTTCATGCGGTTGAAGATATTCGTACGGTACTATCGGCAGGCAGTGGACACAGCCCTAAGGACACCACGGTGAATTTGGGCAAAATTACCGGCGGCGAAGCCATCAACAAAGTCCCAGCGTGGGCCCAAGCTGATTTGGATATCCGCTTCGCGGCACCTCAGACCGTAGAATCAATAAAAGATAGGATCCTGTCGGTTGGAAAGGTTAACCCGGATTTAACCATTACTTTCGGGCCGGAAGCACAAGCCCACTCATCTAACATTGATCACCCCGACACCAAGCTGCTGCAAAGTATCATGTGTGAGTGCGTCGGCAAAAATGTGGAGTATGTGGATTCTATGGGTGGATCAGAGGCCCGCTTTTACGCGGCATCCGGCGCTCACCCCATCGTGTTTTACCCAGGGGGTGGCGGCCTTCATACCGATGAAGAATATATTTTTGAAGAAAGCCTTGAGCAGTGTTACAACTGCCTGCATCAGTTTATTGATACGCGCTGCAACAAGCCTTAAGCTTTAGCGGCGGTCTGTTTCCCTATAATCTCTTGGGCAACATTTGGCGGTACTTCAGCGTAGTGGTAAAACTCCATGGTATTTGATCCCCGGCCTTGGGTCATCGAGCGCAAGGTGGTGGTATAGCCAAACATTTCCGAAAGGGGCACGAACGCGTCAACCACTTTCGCGCTACCGCGGTCGTCCATTTTATCAATCCGGCCGCGTTTTGAGTTGAGGTCGCCAATAATATCCCCCATATACTCTTCCGGAACCACTACTTCCACTTTCATGATTGGCTCTAAAATAATCGGGTCGGCTTTTTTAGCGACTTCCTGGAAGGCAATCGAGCCGGCAATCTTAAATGCCATTTCGCTGGAGTCCACATCATGGTAGGAGCCGTCATACAGTTTCGCCTTAACATCCACTACCGGATAGCCTGCTACCACACCATTCAACATAGCTTCCTTAATGCCCTCGTCTACCGGTTTAATGTATTCGCGCGGAATCGCACCACCCACAATGGCGTTAACAAACTCGTAGCCATCACCCGGCTCCTGGGGGGTAAGCTCCAGCCAAACATCGCCATACTGGCCGCGCCCGCCGGACTGGCGCACAAACTTGCCCTGGCCTTTAGCGGCAGACTTAATCGTTTCACGATAGGCAACTTGCGGCCGGCCCACGTTAGCCTCCACATTAAACTCACGCTTCATCCGGTCAACAATAATATCCAAGTGCAGCTCGCCCATACCGGCAATTAAGGTCTGGCCGGTTTCATGGTTGCTGGAAATGCGGAATGTCGGGTCTTCTTCGCCTAAGCGCTGCAGCGCAATACCCATCTTTTCCTGGTCGGCCTTAGTCTTTGGCTCAATCGCGATCTGGATAACCGGTTCAGGGAAGGTAATAGATTCCAAGATAATCGGACTCTTCTCGTCGCTTAGGGTGTGTCCGGTGGTGGTGCCTTTTAAGCCCACGGCCGCGGCAATTTCACCAGCGTACACCTGTTGTACCTCTTCCCGGCTATTGGCGTGCATCCGCAAGATCCGGCCAATCCGCTCTTTTTGTCCGGTGCTGGAGTTCAGCACGTAAGAACCGGATTTGAGCGTACCGGAATACACCCGGAAGAACACCAGTTTACCCACGAATGGGTCGGCGGCGATTTTAAAGGCAAGCGCCGAAAATGGTTCGTCGTCACTTGGCTTGCGCACTATTTCTTCACCGGTTTTAGGGTCTACGCCAATCAACGGCGGAACATCAAGCGGGCTTGGCAGGTAATCAACTACCGCGTCGAGCAACTTCTCAACAATGACGCCGCGGCCGTCACCGCCTGACACCACATAAAACTTCCCAGTAAGGACGCTTTTACGGATTGCGCCTTTTATCTCATCATTGGTTAACTCGGTGCCTTCAAGATACTTTTCAAAGAGCGCGTCATCAACCTCAACGGCAGCCTCAATGAGCTCCTGCCGGTACTTGGCGGCTTTTTCCTTCATGTCATCTGGAATATCGATCTCTACCAGCTCTTTGTCCGTATAATCTTTGTAGGTGTAAGCTTTCATAGCAACCAGGTCAATAATGCCATTAATGGTCTGCTCAAAGCCGATTGGCAAATGGATGGGATGGGCCCGCTTGCTTAGCCGCTCGTGTATGCTATCAAGGCTCTTATAAAAGTCCCCGCCGGTTTGGTTAATTTTATTAATAAAACAAATACGCGGTACACCGTATTTATCGGCTTGACGCCAAACCGTTTCGGACTGCGGCTCTACGCCCATTTTACCGTCAAATACCGTTACAGCGCCGTCAAGCACGCGAAGTGAACGTTCAACCTCAACGGTAAAGTCGATGTGACCCGGGGTATCAATAATGTTGATGCGGGTGTCATGCCAAAAACAGGTCGTGGCGGCTGAAGTAATGGTAATCCCCCGCTCACGCTCCTGGTCCATCCAGTCCATAGTAGCTTCGCCTTGGTGGACTTCCCCAATCTTGTGCGTCTTTCCGGTTCGATACAAAATGCCTTCGGTGGTAGTAGTTTTGCCGGCATCAATGTGCGCGATAATACCAATGTTACGGGTCTTCTCTAAACTATATTCGCGTGCCATAAGGTTGAGCTGGTTCCTTTCTAATAACTACCGGACTAAATTAAGACAAAATAAAAAGCGTCGGCTGACGCCTTACTTGACCTGAATTCTACTAGAAATCAAGAGAAAATACAACAACAAGCGAGCCAAGCACTCATCGCTCACACCTCCGTACAGAATTGATACATTAAATGTACCTTAATGATACACTTCGTGTACCCAAATCATATAGACCCTTGCACGACGAAGCCCCACTAGCGCGGAACTTCAACTGGCTGTTGCGCCAGGAGGCTCGTCGTCGAACTAGCGGGGCCTAGAGACCGAAACCGACCATGAGGCCGATCACGACCACCACCAGGAAACCGAGTGCGCAAACACACAGAATCAAATTTCCAACCCACTTCTCCATCATCCACCTCCTTCGGGTAAGCGTAGCGGATTGGGCTAGCGAGCCTGCGGAAGCGGCCGATTGGTAAGGCGACCTCCAGGCAGCCGCCGTTGGAAGTCCTCGCGCGTGGTCGGCTCCTTGAACCAGGGCGTTTCCGACATGTTGCGGTCAGCGTAGCGAAGCCGCATACCGGGATGCAGCTCGGCGAGCCATTCCGCGGGGGTCTTGAACGTGACGCCGGAGTTGAGCATGAGTGCGCCGAGGTACACCTTGCCGACCGGCTCTCCGATCTTGGTGTAACGAACTGGACCGCTGGTGTAACCGCTCGCAAACTCGATCATGATGACGTCACCGAGAAGGGCTGTGCCATCCTCGCAGCCGACGACGACCCATTGGTCGGGTCGTTCGAGGGTCTTGCACGCGTCGACGTGGCGGATCAGTCGTGCAACCACCCCACACCGTCCATTTGAATCCTGCTGGGGGGCTCCAATCACTTCGGCCAAAATGTGCATCTGCCATGCTCCTTTGGTTGTTGGACAATACGGCAGAAGGTTATTTTATACTATTATTGTTCATAAGTCCATTATTTTCTCGAAGAACTAACCCCACTCAATAGTGGTCGGCGGCTTATCAGATACCCGATAAACGACAGCCCCAACCTCTTTGACCTCATTGGTGATCCGACGCGACACCTGACGCAAAAAATCATAAGGCATCTCAGCCCATTGAGCGGTAAAACCGTTTACACTCCACACCGCCCATAAAGCGATAATAAATCCGGTTGAGGCATCGTCACCCTTGCTACCAGTAGTTTCTGAGCGAGTAACCACTGCCCCGGCCTGCCACACGGTCTCGTAAAGTCCTGCAGCTCTCAGCTCTTCAATATAGATGCCGTCCACCTGGCGGGCAATCTGCAGTTTATCGGCCGTAACCTCCCCTTCAACCCGCACGATCAAGCCAGGACCGGGGAAGGGGTGGCGAATCAGCAGTGATTCTGGGACCCCAATCTGACGCCCAATATTGCGACCGGTATCCTTCACCATATCATCGAGGGGGGATAGCTCTGGGATTGTAAAGTCCAATCCTGTATTATGATGCAATTTAATTTGAGCTTTACGCGCTCCGGTGCTGTGGCCGCTACCGCTTTCACTTAAGTCAGTGTAAAGGGTGCCTTGGGCGATAAAGTCTGCCCCAAACAGTTTGGCTTCCCTTTCGAGAATACTTTTATAAACACCACGCATTGCCAGACGTTTGTCGGGCATGGACTCAACACCGACTAACACTGTTAGAAAATTGTCGGTCGCATCAACAATATTTAAGTCGAGCCACTCCTCAGGACCAAACAGTTCGGCAACAAAGGCCTCATCATCCGGCCGATCAATGCCTTTAATGTAAATTCCTCGAACCTGTCCGGGACTCAACGCTTCTTTCAATAGATAGGCCACCACTGAGGAGTCCGATCCGCCGGAAAGCGCCAGCAAAACTTTTTTATCCCCTACTTGCTCCTTGATTTCAGCAATTTTAGCCGCGGCTACATCGGAAGCTGGGAAGCGGTCTTTAGCCTTACAAATCTTAAAAACAAAGTTTTCATACATTTCGGGGCCGTACTGGGACTCGGTAACCTCCGGGTGAAATTGAACCCCCCATAAATGCTCATAGCGGGCAGCGGCTACTGGGGCGTGCTCGGTTGAACCCAGCACCACCAACCGCTTGTCCGGTTCCACCCGGTCGTTATGGCTCTCAAGAACCGGCATAAGCTTAGGTAGCCCGGCAAACAGTTCATCAGACTCATCTTCTACTGTAAAGGTATGGGTGCCAAGCTCTTGATGGGGGGCTTTCGCCACTGTTACCCCGACGTGCTGTGCCCATTGTTGAAAGCCTAGACAAACACCCAAGACCGGGATACCAATATCAAAAATAGTCGCATCCATTTGAGGGGGATCAGAGTGTACCGATGTAGGTCCGCCCGAAATAATAATGCCGGTTGGCTGTAGCATTTCAATGTCTGTCCGGGCCACACTTGCCGGATCGGCCACTACGCAATACACACCCAGCTTATCAAGCTGCTGCTTTATTAAGTGGTCAAACTGACTTCCCAGCGTAATAAGAATGAACAGCTCAGATGTCTGGCGCAGCTGTTTCTCTTTAGCTATATCGGATAAAACCTCAGGAGTAACATCGGTTAGGGTTTGGATCATACATCTAGTATACATCCTGGCCACGTTTAAGGTAGGCGCGCCGTGGTAGAACTTTTGTGGCATGTCGTCACCCGGCGTTAGCCATGGTGACCATGCTCAGAAAAGTTACTACCCGGTAAGCCTAGCTAATCCTTAGTAACGGGCGAAGTGGGCAAAGGCCTTGTTGGCTTCAGCCATCTTGTGGGTATCTTCCCGCTTTTTCATGGCGTCGCCGGTATTATTGTAGGCATCCATCAATTCCTGGGCAAGCACCTTATCGAAAGAGCGGCCGGATTTACTGCGGGCAGCCTTTAAAATCCAAATCATAGCCAGATGGATTTTACGGTCACCGCGAACTTCCATTGGCACTTGGTAGGTTGCGCCGCCAACCCGTTTTGCCCGTACCTGCACCTGGGGAGATACATTCTTAATTGCTGTTTCAAACACTTCCAGGGGTTCAGCCTTCAACTTAAGCTTAATTTCATCCATTGCGTCATACATCAGCTTTTCAGCTAAACGCTTTTTACCGCTATGCATAATTTTATTGATCATTTTCGCCACCAGCACGCTTTTGTACTGGATGTCTGGCGTGATATCTCTGGCTAGGTCTTTGGTCTTCTTGCGCGGCATGAATCGTTTCTCCTTTGATACTTCCCGCTATCCCTAGTTCTGGGACGGGTTGTCATGCTTTATTTAGTGATTACTTGGCAGCTTTCTTGGCGCCGTATTTACTGCGTCCTTGTTTGCGGTTGGATACCCCGGCAGTATCAAGGGCACCGCGCACAATGGTATAGCGAACGTTGGCTAAATCCTTCGGGCCACGACCTTGCAGGAGGACAACACTGTGCTCCTGGAGGTTGTGCCCGATGCCGGGAATATAGGCGGTGACTTCCATGCCGTTGGTTAACCGTACACGCGCTACTTTACGCAAAGCCGAGTTAGGCTTACGCGGGGTAGCGGTCGAAACCTTGGTACAGACCCCTCGCTTTAAAGGTGCTGACTTTTCATAGCTGCGGCCTTTGAGCGAGTTAAGGGTACGCCCCAGCGCCGGCGTCTTGGACTTGCGGCCCTTGGCGCTGCGCGGTTTACGAATGAGCTGGTTGATAGTAGGCATAGATTCCTTGGTTAGACTTAGTTGATTTAATCAGATTCAGAGGCGCGAGTCAACGCTGCCTTGGCAGCGCCGGCCGCAGCAACCGGCTGTTTGGCGTCGGCTTCAGCCTTGCGAAAACCGGTTCCCACGGGGGTTAGGCGTCCGATAATCACGTTTTCTTTCAAACCGCGTAATTTATCAATTTTACCCCGGATGGCAGCGCCAATCAGTACCCGCGAGGTATCCTGGAAACTGGCGGCGCTTAAGTAAGAATCGGAAGATAAAGAGATTTTGGTGATTGGTAGTAGCAACTGATCGAAAGTTGCGAGCTTTTTCTTTTTCTTCTCAAGCTCAGCATTCTCTTCAATAACGCTCATTTTGGAAACAATGTCGCCGGTTACGAACAAACTATCACCTGGCTCTTCAATTTGCACCCGAGAAAACATCTGGCGAATAATGATCTCAATGTGCTTGTCGGCAATCGTCTGTCCCTGCGACGCGTAAATCGATTGAACCTCTCCCACGATGTAACGCTGGACCGCCAGTTCCCCGCGCAACGTGAGCATATCCTGGAGGTTGATTGAGCCTTCAGTTAGGCGTTGGCCCCGGACAACTAAATCACCGTTTTGAACTTCGATTTCCTGATAGGCTGGAATCACATGGTCCTTAAAGGCTCCGCCAGCGTGGGTAAGCAGAATTTTTTCCTTTGTAACTTCAACGGTTCCTTCAATCTTAGCCTTAATCAACTTCTTGCCTTTAGCGTCAGCGGCCAAAATATCACCGATTTCAACCTTGTCGCCGGTCTTGATCTCGGGAATGCGGTCACCTAAAGCATACTCGGTAACTTTTACGTTCGCCGGGGTTACCCGTACAACGGTTTTACCGCTTATTTGCTTAATAGCGACAATGCCGTCAAGTTCTGCAAGCACCGCTTGTCCCTTTGGACTGCGAGCTTCAAAAATTTCTTCCACCCGCGGGAGGCCTTGGGTAATATCCGCGCCGGTGGCAGCTACACCCTTATGGAAAGTACGCATGGTCAGCTGGGTTCCCGGCTCGCCAATTGACTGGGCAGCGATTACTCCTACCGGTTCACCAAGGTTAACGATTCTACCCCGGGCCAAGTCCGTGCCATAACACTTTTGACATATGCCCCATTGGGTTTTGCAGGAAAGTACGCTCCGAACTAAGACTTCCGTAATCCCGGCCGCTGCAATCTGCTCAGCCGCTCCATCGCTGATAAGCTCGCCTTTCTTAACGATAGTGGTGCTGCCGTCCTTAATGGCCTGGGCGGCGGCGCGGCCTGCCAAGCGGGCGGTAAAGCGTTCACTCATAGCCTCTGATTCAGCGGCGCTTACCATGTTTCCTTCGGTATCACGGCAATCTTCGGTGGTAATCACCACGTCTTGGGCAACATCTACCAAGCGGCGGGTCAGGTATCCCGATTCAGCGGTTTTAAGGGCAGTGTCAGTTAAACCTTTGCGAGCTCCGTGGGTTGAGCTGAAGTATTCCAACATCGAAAAGCCTTCTTTGTAGTTGGATCGGATTGGCAGTTCGATGATACGGCCGGTTGGGTTATTGACCAGCCCTAACATACCCGAAATTTGGTTTACCTGGCTTAGGTCGCCGCGGGCGCCGGACTCGACGAACAATCCGATGGTGGCATTACTATGGGCTAGGTCTGCCTCAAGCTCGGCTTTAATCTTTTCGTTAGTTTTTTGCCAAGCTTCAATGGTGCGCCGATAGCGTTCCTCTTCGGTTATTAACCCCATTTCAAACTGTTTACTAAGTTCAACAACCTGATGTTCGCCTTGGGCAATTAACTCTTCCTTATCTTCCGGAACGACAAAGTCATCAATGCCAATTGATAGGCCGGAAGAGGTAGCGTGGAAAAAACCTAGGTCTTTGATACTATCAACCACTGTCGCGGTAGCCTCATTGCCGCAGGTGACAAACACCTCTCCCACTAGGCTCTGAAGTTTCTTCTTTGTCATCGTTTCGTTACGATAATCAATGCCTTTGGGAAGAACCTCGTTGAAAAGGATTCTTCCAACCGTGGTTACCATCCGTTCATTTTTACCGGGAATGGTAACAGGTGACTGCAGCTTTACCACACCGGACTCATAGGCGTAAATGGCTTCATCGGAACTTGAGAAATGCTTCTTCGGCTCCTCACCGGCATACTTGTCATACGTTAAGTAGTAGCATCCCAAAACCATGTCCTGGCTGGGGTTTACTACGGCTGAGCCGTCACCTGGACGCAAAAGGTTGTTGGATGACAGCATAATCGTGGCTGCCTCGTGCTGCGCGGCGGCACTTAACGGCACATGAACCGCCATTTGGTCGCCGTCAAAGTCAGCGTTAAAAGCCGAGCATACTAATGGATGGAGCTGGATGGCTTTGCCTTCAATCAGCTTTGGCTTGAATGCCTGAATGCCTAAACGGTGCAAGGTGGGAGCGCGGTTAAGCAGCACGTGCTTATCGGTAATAATAAACTCGAGCGCGTCCCAAACTTCGGCGCGAGCCCGTTCAATCATGCGGCTGGCGCTTTTCACGTTATGGGCATGGCCCTCTTCAATTAACTTGGCCATAACAAATGGCTTAAACAGCTCTAAGGCCATCATTTTAGGCAAGCCGCATTGATTCAGTTTTAGGTTTGGTCCGGAAACAATTACGGAACGTCCGGAATAATCAACGCGCTTACCCAGCAAGTTCTGGCGGAACCGGCCTTGCTTGCCTTTGAGCATGTCGCTGATGCTCTTTAGCTTACGGCGGGTGCCGGTAGAGCTAACAGCGCGCTCCCGGCGGGCGTTGTTATCAATTAAGGCATCTACCGCTTCCTGAAGCATCCGCTTTTCGTTACGGCGGATAACTTCCGGGGCGTCGAGCTCAATCAGCCGCTTTAAGCGGTTATTACGGTTAATAACTCGGCGATAGAGGTCGTTTAAGTCAGAAGCCGCGAACCGGCCACCTGCGAGCTGAACCATCGGACGTAGGTCGGGCGGAATAACCGGAAGCTCCTTTAAGACCGTCCATTCGGGACGAATTCCGGCGCTGCGCATACCTTCAAGAGTTTTAAGACGCTTAAGAATTTTCTTTTGCTTTTGCCCTGAAGCCTCTTCAGCTTCTTTGGTTAAGTCCTGTACAAGCTGGTCGACATCAATTGATGTAAGGAGGTTATAGATCGCTTCAGCCCCAATCTCGGCCTTGAAAACATCGCCAAACTTCATGTTGAGATCGCGGTATTTTGATTCGGTTAAAAGTGTTAAACGGGCCAAGCCTTCCAGCTCTTCTTTAGCGTTCTCGTACGTTACTTGGAGGTCGCTGAGCTCACGGCTTTGGGAAGCGGCAATTTCTTTAACATTCGCGTCTTTACTCGCGGCCTGGGCGGTGTGGTCTTTTTCAATTTCTTCCCGGCGCGACTTGTAATCGGCTTCAAGCTCCGCTAGCGCGGCCTTACGGCGCTCATCATCCACCTCGGAAACCACGTAATTAGCAAAGTAAACAACTCGTTCGAGGTCACGGATGCTCATATTTAACAGCAGGCCGACACTTGAGGGGGTTCCGCGAAGGAACCAAATGTGGGTTACGGGAACGGCGAGGCTAATATGGCCCATGCGCTCGCGCCGGACGATGCTGCGGGTAACGCGCACGCCGCACTTATCACATACGACATCTTTATAGCGGATGCGCTTGTACTTTCCGCAGTAACATTCCCAGTCCTTAGTTGGGCCAAAAATGCGTTCGCAGAATAAGCCGTCTTTTTCCGGCTTTTGGGTGCGGTAGTTAATGGTTTCCGGTTTCGTTACCTCGCCGTGTGACCATTCCAGTATTTGTTGCGGACTGGCTAAGCTTAAACGAACGGCACTAAATTCGCTGGCGGTTTGGTCTAACATAAGTGGTTCCATTTAAGCCTCCTGTTCCTGTTCTGCCCGGACGGCGGCTTCTGATGCCTCGGCTTCAGCCTGCAGTGCATCTTCCTGGCCTCCAGCCAAATCAACCAGCGGCATATCAGCTACGGCTTGATCCCCTTGTATCAACGGATCGGTTCCGAGCTCATCAACTTCATTTTCAATATTTTTCGTCAGTACTTCTTCGGCATCAACCTCAACATCGGTTTCTTCCCGAATCAAGTCAACACTTAGACTTAAGGCCTGCAATTCCTTTACGAGCACGTTAAAGCTTTCGGGAATACGCGGCCCGCGGATTTCTTCCGATTTAATAATCGCCTCATAGGCCTTAGAGCGTCCAACCACGTCATCCGATTTAATGGTCAGGATTTCCTGGAGGGTATTGGCTGCCCCATAGGCCTCAAGTGCCCATACTTCCATTTCACCAAAGCGCTGGCCACCGCGTTGCGCCTTACCGCCAAGCGGCTGCTGGGTAACCATGGCGTACGGACCGGTTGAACGGGCGTGTATTTTATCATCTACCATGTGATTAAGCTTCAACATATACTTATAGCCAACGGTTGTACGCTCCTGAAACGACTCGCCCGTACGTCCGTCATAAAGCTGGGCTTTACCGTCTTCGGGCAAACCGGCCCGCTTAAGCTCCGATTTAATCTTTTCAATGGTTATCCCATCAAACACCGGGCTGGCAACGGTATAGCCGAGTGCTTGGGCGGCCCAGCCCATGTGGGTTTCAAATACCTGGCCTAAGTTCATACGGGCGCCAACGCCTAACGGATTTAAAATCATATCTACAGGCGTACCATCTTCCAAATGGGGCATATCTTCAATTGGGAGCACCCGGGCTATGACACCCTTGTTGCCGTGGCGTCCGGCCATTTTGTCTCCAACCGAGACTTTGCGCATTTGGGCTACCGAAACATAGTACTGCTCAATAACGCCCGCCGGTAACTCGTCGCCATTGTCGCGGGAGAATAATTTAACACCAACCACTTTGCCGCGTTCTCCGTTAGGCATACGCAAGCTGGTATCTTTAACGTCACGGGCTTTTTCACCAAAAATAGCTCTTAACAATTTTTCTTCGCTCGATAACTCCTGCTCACCTTTAGGGGTAATTTTACCGACCAAAATATCTCCGGCGGTAACCTCCGCGCCAATCCGCACAATGCCGGTTTCATCAAGGTCTTTTAAGCTGTCTTCAGAAACATTAGGGATGTCCCGGGTTACTACTTCAGGCCCCAGCTTGGTGTCGCGGACATCAATCTGATGAGTTTCAATGTGAATAGAGCTATAGCGGTCGTCTTGCACTAAACGGCGGCTGAGAATGATGGCATCCTCAAAGTTATAGCCGCCCCAAGACATAAACGCCACAAGGACGTTTTGGCCCAGCGCCAGTTCACCGTTTTCAGTTGACATACCGTCGGCCAAAATATCGCCTTTTTTGATCTTTTGGCCGCTGCCAACGATAGCTCGCTGATGAATGCTCGCCCCATCGTTACTGCGAACAAAGTTCAAAAGCGGATATGTCACGGCGTTAAGGTCTTTGCCTTCATACTGCACCGTAATTTCAGCGGCGCTGGAAGCGGAAACAACACCGTTAGCTTCAGCCACTACTACTTGGGCTGAATCATGCGCCACAATAGCCTCCATACCGGTACCCACAATGGGAGCTTGAGGCTTTACCAGGGCAACGGCTTGTTTCTGCATATTGGAGCCCATGAGTGCCCGCTTCGGGTCGTCATGCTCAATAAAGGGAATGAGTGAGGCTGATACTGACACAATTTGGCGGGTTGAAACATCCATGTGCTCAACGTTGTTTGAGTCTTCTTCCTCAGCCTCACCGCCGCGGCGAACGGGCACCCGGGCCTCTAAGAAGTAATTATCCGGCCCAACCTTTGTTCCCGCTTCGGTAATAACCGCGTCGGCTTCATCAGCCGCGTCCATAAAACGGACATCGTTGGTAACCTTTGCCTTGACCGGAATTGACTCCAGCTTAAGCGCGGCCAGCTTCTTGGCTTGCGCAGAAGTGATGGTGTCGCCCGGTTTTACAATAACGTTGCCCTTGTCGTCCTTAATAGTTGAACGGGCGATATGGCCCACCGCCTCAGACGGCGTAGTTCTGTTAATAACCTTGCGGTACGGTGTTTCAATAAAGCCATACTCATTTACCCGCGCGTATGTAGACAGGTTTGAAACCAAGCCGATATTAGGTCCTTCGGGAGTTTCAATCGGGCATAGGCGGCCATAATGGCTCCGGTGCACATCACGTACTTCAAAACCGGCACGTTCGCGGCTAAGCCCGCCGGCACCCATCGCCGTAATACGACGCTTATGGGCAATCTCTGCCAGAGGATTGGTTTGATCCATAAACTGGCTCATCTGGGACGAAGCGAAGAACTCCTTAACGCTCGCTACCACCGGACGCACATTAATGAGCTGGCCGGGCGTAACCGTTTCGCGATCATAGACACTCATCCGGTCTTTTACGTTGCGCTCCATGCGCAGTAATCCGACGCGGAATTTTTGCTGGATCAGCTCGCCCACCATCCGTAAGCGGCGATTGGCTAAGTTATCAATATCTTCCGGCTGGGCGCTAGGATCGTTATTTTGGCGAATGATTTCAGCGATAATCGCAACTAAGTCCTCGCGGCGGAAAATACGGTTCTCATACGTATTGGGCACATCTAATGCCAAACGCTTATTTAGCTTGTAGCGTCCGACTTTGGAAAAGTCGTAACGCTTGGGATCGAAGAACATACCTTCAATGAGTGATTTTGAGTTTTCTACGGTAGCGAGGTCGCCTGGACGAATGCGGCGGTATACTTCCATCAAAGCTTCACTGAAATTAGACGTGGCGTCTTTATCCAGGGTTTCATCAATAAACTTAAGCTCACCGGTATCGACATGGGCAAATAAGGCCTTTATTTCCTTGTCATCCGCGTATCCGAACGACCGCAGCAATGTGGTAACGGGCAGCTTGCGTTTGCGGTCAATTTTAACGCTAATAACGCCGCCGGCCGTAGTATCAAACTCTAGCCAAGCTCCGCGGTCGGGGATAACTTTAGCGCCAAATAATAAGGATGAACCGGTATTTTCAGCGGTAAAGAACACACCCGGAGAACGAACCAGCTGGCTTACCACCACCCGCTCAACGCCATTAATTAAAAAGGTTCCGCGTTTAGTCATCCAAGGATAGTCGCCAAGGAAAATTTCCTGGGTTTTTACTTCGCCGGTTTCTTTATTGACCAATTCAACGCGAGCTTTTAGGGGAACTTCAAAGGTGGCGTTTTTGGATTTAGCGGTGAGCTCATCAAACTTTGGCTCTTCAAAGTGGAACTCACGAAAATATAGTGCAAGGTTTTTACCGGTAAAATCCTCAATAGGATTAACGGCTGCAAACAGCTCTTCTAAACCTTCTGTTTTAAACCATTCGTACGACTGAATTTGATTACGAATGAGGTTGGGTAATTCCTGAACCTCGGAAATTTTTTCAAATACTTGGCGCTGATTAATGGGCAAAAGATACTCCTTCTTGATTATTGGTGTTGCTTGCTTGGCACCATTATTGGTGTTGCTTGCTTGGCACCATTACTGGTTGCCTCTCACCATCGCTGGTGGGTTTCGCGCCGCCGAGAAGGATTGTTCTCGTTTATTTGCGACACCTAATCAGGAGGTATTTCTAAATCAGCTGCACGGTCCCCGGCTTAAGCGTATAAGACTTTTTCGGCTGTACGAATGAATAGCCAAAATAATCTTCCACGCAAAAAAAGCAGGCAGGGGGTTCCTACTTGGATTTAAGCTTCCTCTATAGAGCATATATTAAATTATTATGATGGTTGTGTCAACACTCCCTTACTGGGGAGCGGTTCGGGGGTAGGTTGATGAATGCGCAATCCCGGCCCTTGAAGAAAGCTAAGGATATGTCCGCCCACAAGCTCCGGCTCCTCTAACGGTACTAAATGGCCTGCCTTGGGTAGTACCACCAGCTCGCTGCGCGGAATCGCGCCAGTAAGCCAGTCAATACTTTCACGGGAAGCAATCTGGTCTTGCCCTCCCTCTATAATGAGCGTTGGAATATTTATTGCGCGCGCCTGGTTAAAATAATGCTCGGCATGGATGGTTTCAGCACTTTCCAGCACAACTCGTTCATTCAGTTCAACTAAATCACTTAACCGCACCCGGGTAATTTGCCTTTTTTTATCGGCATCACTTCCTTTTAGCAGAAAATAACTTTCAAGCCGGTTAATTCCTTTACTTGCAAGCCACAGCCGGCGTACATGCGGCGGTAAATACTGCGCGACCTGGTAATAGGCAGTGGCGAGTTTACTGAGCCAGTGTTCGGATATTTGAACCGGTGTGATTAAGGTCAAGCTCCGTAAATAGCTTGGACGTTTTGCCGCAGCTACTAAACACACGCCGGCGCCAAATGAATGGCCGACCAAGTCAATTGAATTGAGCTTAAGCGTCGCGCAGAATTCTTCTAAAAAGTCCGCGTAATTATTAAGGCTATGGGCCACCGGCAACGGTTGGGATGCTCCGTAGCCCGGCAAGTCCGGTATAATCACCCGCCGCTTATCGAATTGCTGGGCAAGCTTTAATAATCCGCGGTTATTGCCGCGCATGCCGTGAACCATAACCACTGTTTGCTGGGCTTTAGGATTAAGCACCGCGTAATTTACCCGCCGGCCTTGAATTTTAAGGTCATGGTAAACCGCTTTAGGATACTCCTCAATAAAACGTTCAACCACAAACCGCGGAATGGTCTGGCTGGCTTGAGGTTCCAACTTAAGCTTAAGTAGGCGCTGGCGATACACTTTTACCTGATCAGGCTGCTTTATTAAATTCGTTATGGCGCGATAGGCCAATGAAGGCTTTAAACAAGTAATGCCAATGCCGTGACGCTCTACAAAGGCCGCGTTAGACTCTTCCTGCCCTTTAATAATATCGATAATAATAGTTGGCTTGGCGGCTATCATTGACTCGTTTAAAGTGATCCAGCCTGCCTTGCCAACCATAACATCAGCCGCCGCGACCAAATCGGGCATATTCCGCACATAGCCAAACACTTTGGTTGGACTGGCATACTGAAGAGCTTTTATCCTCTCAAACAAATCTTTATTTTGGCCCGCTACAAATATAAACTGGGCATCCAGCGTTTTGTGGCTTAACAGCTTTGCCAGTTGGTATAAATTGGTGGACAAGCCTAAACCGCCGCCGCTTAATACAAATGTCAGCTTTTCAGGATCCAACCCCAGTTTCTGACGGGCAGTCATTTTAGAGGGTAGGTTGCTGTAGGCGGCGTCTACCGGAAACCCCAAAAAGTACAGTTTGTCCCGCGCCACGCCATTATCTACCGCGAACTGGATACTGTCACGGGTTGAAACCAGTATGGCCTCGTCCGCTCCGCCCAGCCACAGCCGATGGACGTCCCCCGAGTCGGTTACCAGGCTCACAATCGGTACGGCTTTAGGCCATCCCTCCGCCAGTATGCGGCCGGTTGCATAGCTGATAATTGGATAGGTTGAAATAATGACATCGGGATCCACCTCTTGCAGGAAGGCTCGCACGCGGTCACGGAACACCGAAGAAAAAAAGCGGTTCATAAGTCCGGGTGTAGCGTTGGAGAAGTTATAAAAAAGCTTATACGGGTATGAGCGGAATATCTTTACGCTATTTGAATAGGCTGGCAGGGCAATCTTATCAATAGGAACGAGCAGTTTTAAGCGCGGATCGGTAAACACATCACACACCTCTACCTGATAAGCAGAGCCATAAACTTGTTTAAATCCTGCCTGTAATGCCTTTGCCGCTGCCACATGGCCGCCGCCAGCTGAGGCTGTCATTATTAAAACTTTGGGACGAACCCGGGACACCATGGAGTTAATTATAGCCTATTCGCTATCAACCGAGACAAAACTCTACGTAATAATCTCGTCAATCAAACCATAAGCTTTAGCCTCTCCAGCGGTCATGTAGTGATCACGCTCCGTATCTTTGGCAATCTGATCGACTTTTTGACCGGTGTGGTCAGCTAAAATTTTGTTTAAACGGTCACGCGTTTTCAGTATTTCGCGTGCCCGGATATCAATATCGGTAGCCTGTCCGCCCACGCCTTCGCTCCATGGTTGGTGGATCATCATTTGGGCGTTGGGAAGCGCAAAACGTTTTCCTTTAGCCCCGGCCGTACTTAGCAAAGCGGCAAAGGAGGCGGCAAGCCCCATCACAATGGTTGAAACATCCGGCTTGATATGGCGCATCGTGTCATAAATCGCGAGTCCGGCACTGACGCTGCCGCCAGGTGAATTAATATACATTTGAATGTCTTTTTTAGGGTCTTCGCTTTGCAAGAATAGCAGTTGGGCAATCGTTAGGTTGGCAACATTGTCATCGATTGGCGTACCAATAAACAAGATGCGCTCCTTGAGCAACCTTGAATAAATGTCATAGGCCCGTTCGCCATGGACTGTCTTTTCTAACACCGTCGGGATCAAGATTTGGTTTTTGGTAGACATAAACGCTCCTTGGCTTAGGTTTCTTATCATACTAAATTGGCAGTCGCATGTCTAGAGTGCCAGCGGCTGAAATATCTTGGCTCTGGCCTTTATTTGGCCTGGGCAGAAACCGTTAAGCTACGAATCACCTTGCCGGCCATCAAATGATTATAAACATCTTCCTTAATTTGGTCGCCATCGAGCTCCGCCTGCATTTTCGGGTCGGTGTACTGAAGCCGCAAACTTTCAATTTCACGGTCAATTTCGTCTGAACCAACACTCATTTTTTCCTGGCGGGCAATTTCACTTAAGACCAGGGCTAACTTAACCCGTTTTTCAGCTTCAGGGCGCATTTGTTTTTCCAACTCTTCCGGCGTTTGCTTTTGCGCGGACAGATAATGCTCCAGGGTTAAGCCATTGGCAGCTAGCCGTTGGCTGATTTCCGCTCTCATCCGCTCAAGCTGCTGGGTAACCAGGCGCTCCGGCACCGTCATCTTGCTTTTAACAATCAATTCATCAAGCAGTTCGTTCTCATACTCACGCTTAGCAGCCTCTTCAGCTTCCAATGTAAGCTGGTTTTTAAGATCGACGCGCAGGTCTTCGAGCGTCTTAAACGGTCCCATTTCAACCGCGAACTTATTATCAGCATCAGGCAAAACTAGTTCTGTCACCTCATGCATTTTAACGGTAAAAACAACCGGCTGGCCAGCCAAGCTTTTTTCATGGTATTGCTTGGGGAACGTTATGGTAAAGGTTTTTTCGTCTCCAGACTTCAGGCCAACCATCTCTTCTTCAAATCCCGGGATAAAATTGCCCGACCCCAGCTTTAGGGTGTAATTCTTCCCGGCCGCCCCCGCAACCGCTTTACCGTCACGCTTCCCGTCATAATCAAACTTCACCTCATCACCCATCCCGGCCGCGCGCGCGACGGGAATCCGCTTTGCCGCCCGCAGGCGAAGGTCTTCAACCATCTCATCAACCTTCTTTTCATCTACCGTCACCTTTTTGGCTGGTTTTTTTATTTTTTTGTAATCCGGCAAGGTAACCGGCGGCACTATTTCAACGGTTGCCTCGTACTCGAGTTCGGTGTACGGTACAAATTTTTTAACCTGGACATCCGGTGGCGCGATAACGGTTACTTTTTCCTGGGTTATCGCGGCGGAATAACTATGCCCGATGGCGTGCTCAAGCGCTTCGTGCTGAATGGTGGCATCACCGATTTCCCGGGCCACGATGCTGTCGGGAGCTTTGCCCGGGCGAAAACCGGCAACTTTTACCTGAGGGCGATATTTGTCGTAGGAATGCTCTTTGGCATGCTGCAACTCATCAGCATCAGCAAGAATCGAAAAAGTGACATGTGTATCGGTACGTTTTGTGACTTCGGCTTTCATATCCACGGTATTGTAACAGAGGTGATCAAAAAAAGCAGTACCGCCAAAACGTCCATGCCCGGTGTGTATACTTGTAAACATATGAAGCCGAAAAACCTTCAAACCAAAATATTTCTCGACGGCGGCGACGCGGCCGAAACAAAAGCCGTAGTGGAGGCGCTGGGCTGGCTTGACGGCCAAACCACCAACCCCTCGCTAATCGCCAAAAATCCCTCCGTGCTAGAGCGCTTGTCTCGTGGCCAGCTTTTTGAGGTTGAAGAAATTCGTGACTTCTACCGCGGTATTGTTGAAACCGCTTCAAAGCTTATTCCAGACGGATCCATTTCAATTGAAGTTACCGCCGACAGCCACACTACTACCGAAGAGATGCTAGCTCAGGCCCATGAAATGAACGCTTGGATTGGCAATGCCCACATAAAATTTCCGACCGTCGCGGCCGGCCTGGCAGCGGCTGAAACGTTTACTGCTGAAGGCGGACGCGTAAATATGACGCTATGCTTTAGCCAACTTCAGGCCGCCGCCGTCTACGTAGCTACCAAGAATGCTCAGCGCGGCAATGTTTTTGTTTCACCTTTTGTCGGACGTTTTGATGACCGTGGAGAGCGCGGCATTGACACTATCGCTAATATCCAACGCATGTATTCCGAAGGTGACGGCCATGTTATGGTCTTAGCAGCCAGCATCCGTTCCAAAGAGCACTTGCAATGGTGCCTCTCGCGAAACTGCGATATTATTACCGCCCCCGCCAACTTGCTCTTAGAGTGGGCGGCCGATGGCATGCCGGTCCCGCCCGGCGACTACAGCTATAATACAGACAGCCTGACCCCCCTTAGCTATGCCGAGGTTCCGCTTAACCAAGACTGGCAATCTTATAATATCCAGCACGACCTCACCGACCAGGGGCTTCTTAAGTTTGAGGCCGACTGGAATGGGCTGCTAGGAAGGCAGTAACCACTATGCCAATTGACCGACGACCTCGTCACGCCAAGCAAGTTGTTTTTCTAAAGGCGGAGCTGCGAGGCAATAAGCAGCCTTTACGCGTAAAAAAGAAAACTATATCCAACCTATTCCGCTATGACGGACGGAAGGAAACCGCGAGCCGTTTAATTGACCTTAGGCATTTTAATCAGCCGCTCTTCATCGACCTTATAAACCAAACGCTGGACGTTCAGGGGTTAACCACCTTTGAAGATGTCGTTAATTTTGTATTGCCCCATGGTTTAACACCAATTATTACGCCAGAACTTAAAAATATTACCGTAGGGGGTGCCACAGTCGGTATTGGCATTGAAACCAATAGCTTTCGCCACGGGTTTGTACATGACAATGTAGTTGAAGCTGAAGTGCTCCTGCCGCATGGTGAAGTGGTCGTGTGCGGGCCCCGAGGGAAATACGCGGACCTGTTTCACGCCCTCCCTAACTCGTATGGCACGCTCGGCTATATTTTGCGTGCCAAAATTAAACTGCACCAAGTTAAGCCCTACGTAACGCTTACCACCAAGCGCTACAAGAATGTGCCTGAGCTTGTGGCAGCCATGGAACATGAGTTGCGCGGTAGCAAAAATGATTATCTGGAAAGCTTGGTATATTCCGAGGATGAGCTCTACCTTACAACCGAACGCCACACCGACCAACCTCAAAACCTTAAAAGTATCTATGGCCCAACAATCTTCTACCATGAAATAAGTCGGCCTGGTGTTTTTTCGCTTAACGTTAAAGACTATTTGTTTCGTTATGACCCGGAATGGTTTTGGGCAATGCCGGACACGGGATCCTACAACCTGTTCCGTAGACTTGCCCCGAAACTCATGCGCAGCTCCGGTTTTTACGCGCGCTACGCGGCCCTGCAAGCTAAGCTAGCCGCCAAGCTCCCTTTTATTTCCGCTCAAGATGAAGATCTGGAGCTGTTAATTCAAGACTGGGAGGTACCTTGGAAACACGCCGAAGCACTTTTCAGCTATGCTCTTGAAAATCTGGATCTGGCGGGCCGGCCCCTGATGGCGGCACCGGTTAAAACGCCTGGGCTAGCTACATCCTATCCCTTAGCCAAGAACCAACCTTACCTTAATTTGGGAAGTTATAGTTTCGTACGTAAGCGGCATGATAAGCCGGAGTATTACCACACCAAACTTATGGATACTTTTACTTTTGCCCATGACGGCATAAAAATGCTTTACTCTTCCACCTTCATAACCGAAGCAGAATTTACGCGTATCTATAACGGCACGGTATACCGCAAGCTTAAGAAGAAATACGACCCTCACGACTTACTCCCCACACTCTACGAAAAAACCGTTAGTGCTTATTAGATAAGTGCAGTGGACGGGAGAGGCGCTTGCCTCCCCCGTTGTCCCACTCGAGCCGAAGCTCAGCTGATGCGGTAGCCCAGGGAGTTGATGAACGCGAGCTCATCACCTTGCCCGACTCCCGGAGCGAGGAGCAAACAGCCCGGTTCGGCCAACTGCTCGAAACGCACGCAGACAAGCGGAACCGGGTGGCCCGGAAGACGGACGGTTTCACTTACCTGCAGATGGCGCGACTGGAGGTCCCAGCGCATCCACAACTGGGCTACCAGCTGGCTTGATCCGAGCATGAAGTCAACCTGCCCCCACATGCCGCGCGCGATGAGCGCGTGCAGCTGGGCGTTGAGCCTGCTCAGAACTGAGCCCTTGGTGTTGCCTACCCCACGAAGGCGTGGGCTACGTGTGAACACGAAGCAGTCGTTGAGGACCAGCGTGAGGCCTCCGTTCGTGATCTCCCAGTTGGATCCGCGTTGGTCAAGAGCCGATGCTTTTCCCATAGGTACCCCCGGTAGTTGAGTGGGACTGAGCCCAAGGCGAAAAAGTTCACCTCGAACTGCAATATAATAACATATTTATATGTAAATTACAATACACCGGTTATGGCTTTTCCACCCGCCGTATCTCAACCGGCATCGTTCCCGACCCCAGGCCTTCCAGGTGACTATAGCTGCCCCGCGAAAGGTCAATAACCCGCTTCGTACCGGGTGTGGGGCCGTAGTCGTTAACCAAACAGACCACCTCCCTCCCATTACGTAAGTCTTTAACATGCAGATACGTTCCGCGCGGAAATTTCGTTGAGGCGCAGGTTAAGGCGTCCGGGCTGCGCAATCCTAATGCATACCACGACGCCACGCCAATTTGATCGGGCGCTTTTGAGCTTTCCCGTTGCTGGTAGGAAGCGGCTTGGGCTGCACGGATGTAGGTTTGGAGGTGCGGATCATTACCGGCGGGCGCCATGAGCTCGAGCGAGCGTAAAATATAGGTTGAGCTAAGTCCCAGCCCCACTACCAGTAGTAACGCAGCGAGTATCAAATTACGCTTTGCGTGCGCGCGAATTCGCCGTTTGTGATGACTGGCTTTGCCGGCAGCTGACCGCTTGAGGAATTTGATTTTTGCAACCTTTGAGCGGGGTTTTGGTTTAGGGTATTGAATATCCATAAGGGTTTTTATTAGGCTTATGGTTATTATAGCATTGGTTGTGCTAGCATTAAATTTATAGATGAGGATATTTCTATGGATATCGAAAGAGGAAGAGGCGGGCCTTCTGATCATGAAATAAGGAAGAACCCACCCGAACTGCTTACAAACGAGGAGTTAGATGAGCTGGGAGCTGATCCAGGCATTGATGCCCACCCAGACGATGAACCTAGTGTTCCGCTTGCAAACGGATCAATTGGCGGACATCACGTAGTAGGTGAGGAACCAACCCCAGCCCAAAAGATCCTAATGAACACCAAGCCGCTCACTGCCGAAGAACTTGCTCTGCATGAGCTTAAGGTTAGAGAAGCTGAAGCCGCGCGTCAGGCCGAACGCGTTAGAATTCGTGAAATAAATGGAAAAGCGGGATGGGTCAGCGAAACCGCCGCGGGCATTTTAAAAGAAATTGATGAAACACTTGAAAAAGCGCCTGAAAACATTACCCAAGACCTTCTTGATGTAGCGAGGTTGTGCGTGGAAAGAATGAAGGAAGTTTTATTTGACTCTGTAGAAGGTTCTACGCCCACGGAAAACAATGATCAAGATTTGAGCGATCAGGTTGCTCGGGCAAGAGAATTAGCGAGAACTATTGCGCTAGACATAAGGCATAACTCACCTACCACAATTACCGTCGAAGAGCTTGATTATATTCTTGCAACTGTGACTGCCCTCGAAGACAGTATATTTGAAAAAGCCTAAGAATTTGACCTTTTTTTGGTGGGCGAGAGAGGACTTGAACCTCCACAGGGTTTCCCCTACCAGCTCCTAAGGCTGGCGTGTCTACCATTTCACCACTCGCCCGCGCTTGGCTTTGAGGGACGTACATTATACTAGCGTACTTTAAGCGCCCGTCCTAGCGCCTGGTAACGTGGTAGGAGCTAAGTTGGGTGTCCCCGTAGACCTTAGTTCCCTCCTGAACAAGGCCCTCAAGGTCAAATCCACCTAGGCGAGAACTATGGGACACAACCATAATCCCTTCAGATTTAAGCAGCGTGCCCAGTTTTTCTAAAATATCGGGCTTAATCCGCTCATATGGCGGGTCGGCTACGATAAGGTCAAAGAGCTGGTCGGTTGGATGGGCTAGCCAAGCCTCCGCTGTCATTTGATGAAGCGTATAGCCCCAGCTAAGTCCTAGCGCCGCCTGGTTTGCTTGAATAGTTTTAATTGCCGACCGCGCCTGCTCAATCGCTTGGACGTCGCTCGCCCCCCGGCTTAACGCCTCAAAACCAATGGCACCACTCCCGGCATAGACATCTAACACACTGGCATTAGCAATAGCACCGAGCCCATCAAATAAGGCTGCACGGACCTTATCGGTCATCGGGCGAGTGCCCGCATGCTTGGGTGCCGCGATAATTCGGCCGCCATAAACACCAGATACAACGCGCATTAGCGCTTTTTCGTCTTTTGTTGGGCCAATTTAGCTGACTCAAGGCCCGCCTCCAAATAGGCAAGCAGCCAGGCAATGGCGATGGTTTGGGTAATCTGAGGTGCTAAACGATGCTTAACCATCTGGGCAAGCTCTGCGTTCCAACCCGAGAGATAAAATGTTTCATACATCTCAAGCGTTGCGACCGACTTTGCTTCCTCCGTAAAAAACGGCAGAAGCCCCGAGCTACGCGCCTTGGCTAAGCGATCATGATCGAGGGGGGCCTTTAAGCGAAAGCCCACCAAGGCAGCCGCTACCCCAACCTCAAAATTAAAGTGGGTGGTAAGCAGTCCCTTGCCGCCCCAAATTGCCCAGCTGCGCCGGATAGTATCAATAACATTTATGCCGGGAACAATCACCGTGTATTTATAGCGTCTGGGAATGCGCTTTGAATGTTCTGACTGTTTTGCCATGTCTGCGTCAAGCGGAAAATGGTGGGCCGGGGTTAAACCATCACAAATATAGTGCGCCAGCCAGGCGGCGTCGAAACCGGCCCGTACCAAATCTTTGGTACGCAGGGACTCAACTAATTGGCGATAATGGTCGGTTATTAGGCGAGGGATGTCACCTCCTCCGGTTTCAGGGTTATAGAGATGGCCGGGCTCATGATGCCCTGGCGATTTAACCTTCAAGCCATCCGGACCGTTCATCCCCTCAAAATGCATAAGTTGCTTTAACGACGGAAACGTATCCTCCGCAAAATACGAAGCGATCATACGATATGCCGCAACATCAAAACGCTGATGCACCCCGACCGCCGGGACGATCCGTTTTGACGTAATAAAGCCTGAGTACATGAAACTCGTGGTCTCCTTGCTTGATTTAGTCTAACGAGGTCAGGCTTTTCAACCTGTTAACTCGTGCCATAACTTGAGGGTATTGTAGCATGGCCTCAGGATCGCCCACAAACCGTTCAGCCGCCTTGCGCACCGCGGCGATCAAGCGCGTATCCCCTAAGTCGGCCATTTGCAGCTCAAGCATGCCGTGCTGGCGGCGTCCGTAGACTTGTCCGGGGCCGCGCAGCTCCAAGTCGATTTGCGCCAACCGAAAACCGTCATTCGTTCTTTCCAGAGCCTGCAAGCGTTGCATGACACCGGGGGCGCTAGAGTCACTGGCAATAAAACAGTATGAATGGTGCTCGCCGCGCCCAACCCGGCCGCGCAATTGGTGCAGGGCTGCTAAACCAAACCGTTCCGCCCCTTCAATCAGCATAATACTGGCGTTAGGAATATCAATTCCAACTTCAATTACGCTGGTGGCCACAAGGATATCAAGGTTACCTTCTACCAATAACCGCATAACCTCGTCGCGCTCCCCGGGCTTTTGCTTGCCGTGCACCACCCCGATGCGCCGATGCTTAAACGCCCCGGCCTGTAACCGCTCAGCTTCAGCGGTTACACTCTTAGTTCCTAGTGTATCCGAGTCTTCAATTAATGGGCAGACCACAAAAGCTTGGCGCCCTTTTGCGATTTCCGTGTCAATAAAACCGTAAGCCGCCGTGCGATCCTGTGGTTTCAGGATGCGCGTAGCAATGGGTTGCCGATGCGGCGGCAACCCATCTATCAACGAAATGTCCAAGTCCCCATAGACGGTTAGAGCCAGGCTGCGGGGAATCGGGGTCGCGGTCATGCTTAGCAAATGAGGCAAACGACCGGCTTTTTTCTTCAACAGTTGTCGTTGCTCAACGCCAAAGCGATGCTGTTCGTCGACAATTACGAGACCCAACCTGGCAAATTGAATACGTTCGCTTAGCAGCGCGTGGGTACCAATTACAAATTGCGCGCTTCCCCTTTTAATTGCAGTCTCCGCCGCTTGCTTCATCGAGGCTGGATGGCGCGCCAATACCAGACTTGTAGAATAACCAAGCTTTGCTAATAGCGGCTCAATAGTGGCGGCATGTTGCCGGGCTAGGATATCGGTTGGCACCATCAAAACCGCCTGATGGCCGGATGCCATTACCATGACAGCAGCCAGCAAAGCCACAACTGTCTTTCCACTACCCACGTCACCTTCCAGCAAGCGGTTCATGGGTGTTACATCCTGCATGTCTTGTAAAATTTGCCAGGCCGCCGCGCGCTGGGCGTTGGTGAGCTCAAAGTCTAGAGCTTTGGTAAAAGCCTGGGCAACCTCAACCTTTAAACTAATTGGTTGCGCCGACTCGGTTTTGGTTTCTTTCCGAATTGTCAAACTGGCTCCTATAATATAAAACAACTCTTCAAAAGCCATCCGGTGGCGTGCCCGTTGTAAACTACTGGCCGTAGTGGGTGTATGAATCTCAGCCAATGCCTGACTGCGCGACATCAGCTTAGCCTCGGCCATAATACTGTCTGGCAGGGTTTCGGGTAAACCATCAAGCCGCGATAACAGGGGGGCAATAATATTACGCAATTGGCGAGAACTTAAACCTTCGGTTTCCGGATATACCGGCACAATCCTGCCGGTGTGTCGATTGCCGACCTCGGCTTTTTCAATTGCCGGGCTTTGCAGCGCGAGGTCGCTATTGCGAAATTCAACTTTTCCCGCCACAAACACCTCGGTTCCGGCGGGATACTGCGTGGCAAGAAAAGACTGATTGAACCATATGGCCTTTACGGTGCCGGTGCCGTCGCTGATGATGGCTTCGGTTAGCTGCAGCTTGCGCCCGCGAACCCGGCGGCTGGCAATTCGCTCTACGCTTCCCTTAAAGGTCACCAGCCCTGGCTTCATGGAGCGGATGGGAATAATTTGCGAAAAGTCGACGTAGCGCCTAGGGTAGTGATTAATTAAATCACCAACAGTTAAGATGCCAAGCCGCTCCAGCTTAATTGCCATTGCCACACCAACACCTTTAAGGGTTTCAACCCGCACATCAAGATTTATCACGGCTAGGCTACCGTGAGCCGTGCAAACCGACGTTTGCCCACCTGAATAAGATCCCCATCCTTAACGTGCAATTCTGTTTTATCAATTTTTTTATCATTCAAGCGTACCCCACCTTGCTCAATCAGGCGGCGGGCTTCACTATTACTATCCGCTAACTGGAGATGAACCAGTAAGAGAATTGGATCCCACTCCAGTTTAGTCACGTGCTTTTCCTCAATATCGTCCGGTATCAACCCTTCACGAAACTGCTTATTAAAGGCGTCTTCGGCGGCAAGAGCCGCGTCCTCCCCGTGGTAAAGGCGCACAATCTCACGAGCGAGCGAAGCCTTGGTATCGCGCGGGTTGGCTCCCGCGGCAATGTCGGCTACGGCCGCGGCAATCACCTCTTCGGCAATATCGGTGCAAATACGGTAATATTGCGCGATCAACTCATCATTAATCCGCATTATCTGGCCATATAAATCATTTGGTTCAGAAGTAATATAAATCGCGTTACCCCATGAAGTTGACATCTTGCGGCCATCTGGCCCGGTCAGCAAATCAAACGTTAAAACCTGCTGCGGATTATGGCCATAATGCTTTTGCAGCGTCCGGCCGGCCATAAGATTGAAAAGCTGGTCGGTTCCGCCTACTTCGACATCCGCCTTAATCGCCACCGAGTCATAACCTTGCAATACGGGATACAAAAACTCGTGCAAGCCAATAGGGCGGTTCTCCTTAAATCGAATAGCGTAATTTTCCCGTTCGATCATTTGTGCAACCGTAAACTGCTGGGTAAGCTCCAGAAGTTCATCAAACGTAAGTTTCTGCAGCCACTCAGAATTGTAATGAAGCTCCACCTTGCTCATATCAAGCACCAGGCCGAGCTGGTGTTTATAATCTTTCATGTTAGCAGCTATCTCACTGTCACCCAGGGGTTGGCGCTCACTAGCTTTGTCGGAAGCGTCACCAATTTTAGCGGTAAAGTCCCCAACAATTAATACTATGGTGTGTCCTAAATCTTGTAAATTTTTCAGGCGGCGCAAGGTTGACGCCCTTCCAAGGTGCAGCTGGGGGCCGGTGGGGTCAATGCCGTGCTTAATCCGTAATTTTTTGGATTTAAGCAGGCGAACCAGTTCGGTCCGCACCACCACGTCTTTAGCTCGGCTTAACACCAGATCTATCATGGTTCGTATGATAGCACAGCACCAGAAATCTTCGCTCGAAAGCACAAGCAAAATACTTGGATAAAAAGGGTTGCCAACTTATAATGGAAGCACATGATGTTAGAGATGGCTATACGTGGCTAAGCGCAGAATCAAAAGGGACCGCAGGGTAATCCGCGGCGGTGACCGCAGCTTTAAGGGCAGAATTTTGCTGTTCCTAAGAGCTTTTACCTCTTGGAGCCTGTTCAAGAGGTACTGGTTTAGCAGGGACGGCGCCCGCCGGGTAGGTATTATTGCTGGGGCCGGCATCTTAAGTATTGTGGCGTTATTCGCCTATTTTGCCAAAGACCTGCCAAGTCCAGGAAAAATTAATGCCCGGATAGGAGCCCAAAATACGGTTTTTTATGACCGTACCGGCCAAACCAAGATATTTGAGCTTCATGGTGATAAAAACCGCAAGTTAGTGGAATTTAAGCAAATGCCCAAACACTTGCGCAACGCTACGATCGCCATTGAAGACAAAGACTTCTACAAAGAAGGTGCATTTAGTGTTAATGGAACCGTGCGGGCCGCATTCTACAATTTTACAAAAAAGGGGACATTCCAGGGCGGCTCAACCATCACCCAGCAGTATGTTAAAAATGCGCTGCTTGACCCCAACGACCGTTCTATTACCCGCAAGATAAAAGAACTCATCCTTTCCATTGAAATTGATCAATTGTATAAAAAAGATGATATTTTGCGGCTTTACCTCAATGAAATACCCTATGGCTCCCAAGCTTATGGGGTAGAAGCCGCGTGCCGCACCTTTTTCCCGGCCAACATTAAAGAAGATAATTGCTCGGCCCAACTGACTTTATCGCAGTCAGCGATGCTCGCGGCCATGGCCAACCTACCGACCTACTATTCCCCCTATGGTCAAAACGTAGAGGCTTTAAAGTTCCGCCAGGCGCTTGTACTAAATGCCATGGCCGAGCAAGACTACATTTCCCAGGTTGAAGCCGATGCTGCCAAAATAAAAGATTTTGCGGCAATTGGATTAGCGCCAGCCCCCCAAATCGGAACCCAGCAAACCGATTTTCCTCATTTTGCCCGGTATGCCCAGGAATATCTGGAAGGTAAATACGGTACGCGAACCGTTGAAAGCGGAGGTTTAAAGGTTATTACCAGCCTCGACATTAAAAAACAAAAATTAATGGAACGTGCCATAAAAGGCTCCAACGGCATCGCGGCCGTGCGCCGGTCGGGAGGATCGAATGTTGCCATGGTTTCCGCCGACCCTAAAACCGGCCAGGTCTTGGCTATGATGGGTTCGTACGACCCTAACGATAAGGACTTCGGGGCTTTCAATGTTGCCTTGGCTAACCGCCAGCCCGGCTCCAGCTTTAAGCCCATCGTCTACGCCACCGCTATGAAAAAGAACTGGGGGCCAGGAAGCACCATTTACGACGTGGACACTGATTTTGGAGGTGGTAAGCGCTTTAGAAACTACTCAGGAGGCCACTACGGAATCCAGTCGATGCGATCGTCCCTTGCGGGCTCGTTGAATATTCCGGCTGTTAAAATGGCATATATCGCCGGGGTTGAGGAATCATTAAAAACCGCTCACGCTATGGGAATCAGTACCTTAAATATGCCAGCCAGCCATTACGGCTTAACTCTGGTATTAGGTTCCGGCGAGGTTAAATTGAATGATATGGTGAATGCTTTTGAAAGCTTTGCCAATGGTGGTGTCCACCACGAAGCTACGCCCATCCTTAAAGTTACTGACCCCCGCCAGCGCGTCCTAATGGACACCAGCAAACCCAAGAAACCAAAACGAGTGCTTGATGCCCAAATTGCTTACTTAATGGCCAATATTATGAGTGACACCCGAGCCCGCCAGTATATCTTTGGAGCAAACAACCCGCTCCAAATTAGCGGCCGGACGGTAGCTGCAAAAACTGGTACAACCACCGATTTTAAGGATGCCTGGACAATGGGCTATACCCCCGACTTGGTTACCGGGGTGTGGGCCGGCAACAATGACAACCGTCCGATGACTTCTGACGCGGTCAACATTGCCGCCCCACTGTGGCATGACTACATGGCTGGGTACACCGATCGGCAAACCAGGGAGCGTGTTGAAGGTGCGTTAGCGGACTACCCGACTACCAGCAACTGGACCGCCCCTCCCGGCATCCAAACCCTTACCCTTGATGCCGACACTGGCGGCGCTGTTACACCGGCTACCCGTAACCGCCGCACCGATGTCTTTCCAAGCTGGTATAAAGTCCAAAGCGCGGGCGGCGTTAAGACCGCGAACATTGATAAAGTATCAGGGAAGCTGGCTACCGAATGCACGCCGCCGGCAGCAATTCAAAGTGTAACGGCCGGTCAAATCCACGCCGAGATTCCCAGCACCGACGCGGCCTATGCGCGTTGGCAGGCGCCCATCGCCGCCTTAGCCCAGCGGCTTGGCTTCGCTTCAGGTGTAGGGGCGATTCCGACCCAAAAAGATGACATCCACAACTGCAGTGACGCCAAGCCCACTGTTGATGTTAGTGCCACAGGAAGCTCTACGCTTCAGATTACTGTTAACGTTTCATCCGGAACTCATCCGGCTAATGGCTTAACTGTTTATTTCGATGATCAGGTTATTTCAACGCAAGGACTGAATGGCAGCACATCCTACACCTTTAGCTACAATGCCCCTTCCGCCGGCAGCCACACCATCAAAGCGGTAGCAACCGACACGGCACTATACAGCGGCCAAGATGAAACAACGGTTACAACGGTGGCTGGCGGCGGCGGGTTTGTGGGCCTGTCCCCGCCGAACGGAAGCACATATCCCGTTAATACTCCTATTACCTTTGTCTGGGGGGCTGGGGGCAACGGCAATTACAAACTAGTAATCACAAGAAGTGTCGGTCCGCCCGTCGCGCCAACTAATACTTCCAGCACGAGTCGAACCTACAATAGCGGGTTTGGAATAGTAGGAATTTATCAGTGGCGGGTTGAGTCTGACAGTGATAGCACACCCACCTATACGTTTACTGTCACTCCTTAATCCTGCTTAGTATCCCCGCCGGTTAGCTCCATGAGACTATTTTCTAGGCGCTGGGTCGGGCTAACGCGTTTGGGACGCCGGGGAGGACGTGCTTCCGTATTGCTGGTGGTCACATCTTTCGATGGCCGCTGCTTAAGGGGTTCTGAATTTCGTTGCGAATGGTGGCCTGCGGTGCGCTGATTGGAACCACCTGGTCTTGGTTGAGAGGTGGGCATCGGCTTAGGTTGGCGGCTTCGATTGTTTTGATGCGGCGGTCGTCCGGGGCGAAGTTCGGTTTCATGCCCATCGGATACTCTGGGTGAGGCATTTGATTTCCCATTTACCAACACCGCAAAAAGCATCTTCCCGGCGACAGTTTGGAATACGCGGGTAATCTCCACTTCGACTTCCTGGCTAATTAAGCGTTCGCTGGCATCAACCACTATCATGGTGCCGTCGGCCAAATAGCCAACTCCTTGCCCTTTCTCTTTGCCGGGCTGAACTATTTTAGTGAACATATGCTCGCCGGGCAAAATTACCGGCCGTACCGCGTTTGCCAGTTCATTGATATTCAAAACCCGAACGCCTTCAATGCTGGCTACCCGGTTAAGGTTGTAGTCGGTAGTTAAGACGTTGGCGCCAAGCTTACGTCCAAGCCGTACTAACTTTGCATCTACTTCTTTAATGTCCTTGTAGTCATCTTCAATAATTTCCAGGTCTACCCCGGCTTCACGCATACCGTGAAGCATTTCCAGGCCACGTCGGCCGCGGCCGCGCTTCATCGCGTCGCCAGAGTCAGCAATAAGCTGCAGTTCAGCTAACACGAACCGCGGTACTAGTAGTTTTCCAGGTGCAAAGCCAGCCTTAGCGATGTCTACAATTCGGCCGTCAATTATAACTGAGGTATCAACTAATGCCGGAACGGATGAAACTGAGGGAATTTCGTCTGCTTCTCGTTGGTTACGATTAAATAATCCCATAAATATAATACTTTCTTAACTTTTATGATGTGATAATGGCTGCGGATACCGCCTCGGCGATGGTCTTTACCCGGCTTACGCCTTTGGTTTCGGCTTTGCTTGGGCCAATCGCGTAACGGAAGCCTAATTTCTTAGCTTCGGCTAACCGGCCGGACACATTGCTTACTGAGCGGATTTCACCACTTAGACCCACTTCACCAAAAGCGATAAGATTATGAGCGACCGGCGTATTATGGAAGGCCGAGGCTATCGCTAAAATAATTGCTAGATCGGCGGCGGGTTCAGTGATTTTCAATCCGCCTATAACATTAACATAAATGTCTTGATCAGACAAGTTTAAGGCCGCCCGTTTTGTTAGCACGGCTACCAATACATTTAACCGGTTTAAATCAAAGCCTGAAGCTGTGCGCTTGGGATAACCAAACACACTTTTGGTAACAAGCGCCTGCACTTCCACCAATATGGGTCGGCTGCCTTCAATGGTTGCCAGGACCACTGAACCAGGCGCTTCCTGCCGCTCCGCCAACAAGGCTTGCGATGGGTTGGGAACCGGCATTAAACCATTGTCTTGCATTTCAAAAATACCGACTTCGCTGGTCGAGCCAAACCGGTTTTTAATACCCCGCAACGCCTTAAATGTGCCATAGCGGTCACCTTCCAGATAAAGCACAACATCTACTAAATGCTCCAGCACCTTAGGGCCAGCTATTGATCCTTCCTTGGTTACATGTCCAATAATAATCATGGCAATATGACGCTTTTTTGCTACCCGTTGAAGCAACTGAGCGCTGGCCGTGATTTGCCCGACACTTCCCGCGCTACCGGTTAAAGCTTCCGCCGACATGGTTTGGATTGAATCAATAATAACGAGCTTATAGTCAGTCTGCTCAATGGTTGCCACTACGGTTTCAATATTCGTCTCACTCAATAAGTAAAGGTTATCAGCCTCAACTTTCAAGCGGTCAGCCCGGAGCTTTATTTGATTGGCAGACTCCTCGCCGCTTACGTATAAGACTGCCTGATCGTTGCCAATATGGGCTGCCAGCTGCAAGACCAGTGTTGACTTCCCTATCCCCGGATCTCCGGAAAGCAGGGTTATTGATCCGGGAACTATGCCTCCCCCCAACACTTCATTGACCTCAGGTACGTGGGTGTCAATTCGGGGTAGCTTGCGAGTGGCCACCTCTTCCAATTTCTCTGGTTTTGCCGCTGCAACAGATCCGCTTCTCCCTCCGCGAACGGTCGTTGCCGTTTCCACCAATGAATTCCAGGAGCTACAATTATCACACCTTCCTGCCCACTTAGATTGCGTATTGCCGCAGGTTTGACAGACGTATTGGGTTTGATTTTTGGTCATATAAGTCCTTATTTGATTGGATGAGTGTAGTGATTATTATACCGAACATAAAACGAACATGCAATCAAAACTTGACAAAGTACTTGCAATTTATTATTCTTATGGTTGAAGTACCATTAAAAACAAAAACTAATATAAAAAGAGACTATGAAAATTTATAAATTTGCAGCCGTTTTAGCATTAAGCAGCGTCTTACTTGGAGCCGGGTCAGCGAGCGCCGCCGATCCGCTAGTAAAACCGCATGATTTACAGAAATGTAGTAATAAAATTGCTCAGATAAAGAAGGAAGCAACCCGTTTAGAGCGGGAGTTTTACGGGAAAACCCGACCTGCCGGATATGACGGGGGTCTCCAAGAGTCATATAACCATAAGCTGCGTGAATGGAATAAACGACGTGATAATTATGCCAGCTACGTCAGCAAAACCAATAAGAGCCAGCACCCCGTTAATTTGGGGCCGGTTGACGCGGCCCTGAGCGTGTATATTGGTAAAACCGAAGCTCTTGAAAATACGTACATCAATTATATTGCCAAGTTTTCAAATGTGGGGCCTGACAACTGCACTGACATTGAAAGAGCTAAAACCTTAGATGCTTTAAAGAAAGAAATTAAACCTGCAAAAACCGCTATCCACGCCCAGCGAAAAACCGTTACCGTAGCCGGCCAAAAGGTTACCCAATCATTAAATACCGCCAAAAAACAACGCAACACCTTAATCAAGAAGAAGCAAATCGTAAAAGGCTAAGACTGTCGGTTAAACCGGATTGAGTCGGTCAAAGCAGCGATAATAATACCAAACCCTAATAAGCCTGTAATCAGTTCGGATATTTCCTGGCTGGCACTGACGAGTAAAAGCACTGCCAGTACCCCGATCGCGTAATGGGCACCATGCTCTAAGTAGCGGAATCGTGCCAATGTATCGGTTTCAACCAAATGTATGGTCATGCTCCGTACCCATAGTGCGCCAATCCCTAAACCAACCATAATTACCACAATACTGCTGGTAATCGCAAAAGCCCCCAGTACCCCGTCAAGACTGAAACTGGCGTCTAGCACTTCCAGGTATATAAACCCGATCAACCCCGACTTCGCAACATTTTGCATAGAACTGCTATTTTCAAAAAAGTCGCTAACCGACTTGATGACAATATATATAACCGCGCCCACAATGCCTGAGACGAGCATACTGGTTTTATGCTCCTCACCTACAAAGCTCACCGCACCTAACAGTGCCAGCAGGGCGACCACTACATCGAGCCGCTTAAACCGGCCCAGCTTGATGAGCGGAAGTTCAAGATGGCGAAGCCATAAAATTTTACGTTCGCCTAGGATGTAATCAAGGAACAACAAGAGGAGGAAAATGCCGCCGAAGCCGGCAATCTCCGGATGAATGTGGTGAAGCATTTCTCCATACTTTTCAGGATCATAAAGCGCCAAGTGGACAACTTGACTGAAACCGGTGTGGGCAAAAATCACGACGAGCAAAACCGGAAGTAACAACCGTACCCCAACCACCGCTATCAATATTCCTACCGTCAGAAAGATTTTACGCCAAAACGGTGACATCGTTTTAAGTACTTTGGCGTTTACTACGGCATTATCAAAACTCAGGCTTATTTCCAAAACGGCCAGTATAACCGTCGTAATAAAAGCCGCCAGGCCCAGCTTAAATCCAACCGCAAAACAGGCAATCAGACTAACCAGTATTGTTAGCCCGTATATTCGAAATGATGGATATTGCTTGGTAAGTCGGCGAAAAAGCTGCATAAGTATGTAGGTAAGTTTACCACTAATCAGCTAAATTAACCTACGTAGAAGCTTACCGGGTAGCAACTTTTCTGTTCATGGTCATCATGGCTCGCGCCGGCTGACGACATGCCATAAAAGTTCTACCACGGCGCGCTTTTTCTCCTTCGGTTAGGCGTGCGGGGTCAGGGCTTTAAGGAGAAGCTTGCCGTCTTTGGCGGTAACAGAAACCGTATCCCCTTCCTTAAACTCATTTTTCAAAACCCCGGTAGCTAAAGGATCTTCCACCAAGTCCTGGATTGCCCGGCGCATCGGGCGCGCGCCTTGGTCGACGTTATAGCCTTTTTCAATAAGCAAATCCTTAGCCGTGTCAGAAACCCGTAAACTTAGCCCTTGCTCGCCAATGCGGATACTTAAGTCTGATAACTGTAATTCTAGGATTTGACGGATATCAAGTTTTGAGAGCGGCCTAAATACTACTACATCGTCAACACGGTTCAAAAACTCCGGGCGGAATGACTTTTTGAGCGACTCAAGCACTTGTTCTTTTACCCGCTCATGCTGCGCGTCAAGCTCCAGCTCTTCCTTGCGGGTTTCCACTTGGAAACCAAGCTTAGCCTGGTTATACATTACCTCTGCGCCCACATTGCTGGTCATAATGATGATGGTATTTCGGAAATCAACCCGGCGGCCTTTGGCGTCGGTAGCATAGCCGTCCTCTAAAATCTGCAGCAACATGTTGAATACGTCAGGATGGGCCTTTTCAATTTCATCAAATAAAATCAGGCTGTAGGGTTTGCGGCGGACTTGCTCGGTTAACTGGCCGCCCTCCTCGTAGCCGACATAGCCGGCCGGAGCGCCCACCAACCGGGCAACATTATGCTTTTCCATAAACTCGCTCATATCTATCTTAATCATCGCTTCCCGGCTATTAAACATCTCCTGACTGAGGACCCGGGCCAACTCGGTTTTGCCCACGCCGGTGGGGCCAAGGAAGATAAACGAACCGATTGGGCGGCGCGCATCGCTAATGCCGGTACGGCTGCGGCGAATGGCTTTGGCAATTGAATTGACAGCCTCTTCCTGCGCAATCACCCGCTGGCTTAGGCGCTCATCAAGCTTAACTAAGTTAATCATTTCCGTATCAATGAGGCGCATCAGGGGGATGCCGGTCATCATACTAATAACTTGGGCGATATCTTCAGCCGTAATTTCCAGGTCGGCGTTATCGGCGGAACCCTCTTTCAGCCTCAAGGCAGCCAGTTTTTGCTCAAGCACACTGGCACGGGTCTTTAGACGCGCGGCCTGCTCAAAGTCCTGGTTGTTAACCGCTTCCTCAATCTCTATCTGTGCTTCGGCCAGCTGTTTTTGCATGGCGCGCAAGGGCTTACTGGTTGCGCCGCGCTTTATTCGTACCAGCGAAGCGGCCTCGTCGACAAGGTCAATAGCTTTGTCGGGCAGAAAGCGGTCGGCGACATAACGTTCAGCCAGTTTTGCAGCCTGTTCTATAGCGGCATCGGTAATTTTTACGCGATGATGCTCTTCATAGCGTTGTTTGAGTCCATGAAGTACTTGTACGGTTTCCTCCACGGTTGCTTCGGGAACCTGCACTGGCTGAAAACGACGCTCCAGGGCGGCATCACGTTCAATGTGTTTGCGGTACTCATCCAATGTAGTCGCGCCAATCACCTGGATTTCGCCGCGGCTCAATGCTGGCTTTAAGATGTTGGCCGCGTCAATGGCACCTTCGGCAGCGCCAGCGCCAACAACCGTATGGAGCTCATCAATAAAAAGGATTACGTCTTTGTTGGCTTTGGTTTCATCAAGCAGTTTTTTGAGCCGTTCTTCAAATTCTCCCCGGTACTTGGTGCCGGCAATTACGCTAGCGAGGTCAAGCATCACAATACGCTTGTTTTGCAGCATTTCCGGCACATCTTCGGCTACTATCCGCTGGGCCAAGCCCTCAACAATGGCAGTCTTGCCAACACCGGGTTCACCTATTAAAACCGGATTATTTTTAGAGCGCCGATTAAGGATAGTAACGACCCGGCCAATCTGGGTTTCGCGGCCAATAACCGGGTCAAGCTCGCCTTTGCCAGCCTTAACCGTTAAGTCCACCCCGAAACCATCCAGTGCCGGCGTTTTAGATTTTGTCTTTTTACCTTGGGTCCGCTGGTTGTCTTCACCGGTAAAGAACTGCTGGTTGCTTAAATAGTTTTCCAGCTCGGCCCTGACAATTGCCGGGTCGACGTGCATTTCCTTAAGTATGGCATTGGCGCGTGCATTTTTTTGGCTTAATAAAGCAAAGAGTATATGCTCAGTGCCTGAATAGGGCTGTCCGAATTCACGGGCAATCCTCCACGATAAGGTAAGTGTGGTTTTTGCGGTTTCACTTAACCCTTTGTGGCTGCTGCGAGCAAAAACATTCTGAGAATTACTTACCCAATCTTGGGCACGGTCGGCGGTCACCCCGGCGCTGCGCAGGATTTTGGCCCCAATTGACCCCTCTTGCTGTAACACACCCAACAATATATGCTCAGTGCCAATGTAACTCGATGCCATTCCTTGGGCTATAGCATCAGCATTCTCTAAACTTTGTTTAGCATTTTCAGTAAATCGGTCAAACTGCGGACCAAACTCTACGCTCAAATGAAGCTCCTTTCCTTCTATAACAGAACTTGTTAGTTCTATATTAGCACTCTACCCTCATGAGTGCTAGATGCTTATCATTCCACCCGCGAAGGGTGCGGTATGAGCAAGAAAGGCGGAACAACTATACTCCCAGTATATCACCAGATCTTGGAATATAAGATAATGGTTTGAGTTAGTCCGTTTTTTCAGCTTCGGCGGGCTCGGAACCGTCAACGGAAGCGGATTGCGACTGTTGGTTAACAGCGTCAATTAACGAGCTTTCCAGGTCTTGCTTCTTTCGGGGTGGTGTTGGTTCATCATTGGTGGCGGCATCGGCGGCGGCTTCAACCCGCGACTCATCAGCGCTTAAAATATCAATGTTCCAGCCGGTTAACTTGGCCGCTAAGCGCACATTTTGGCCTTGCTTGCCAATTGCCAGGCTGAGCTGGTCTTCGGGCACTCTTACCTTTGCCTTATGCTCAGTCTCATCCAGCTCAACACCAACAACCTTGGTTGGTGACAAGGCATTAATGATGTAGGTCTCCGGGTTGTCACTATAAAGAATGATATCGATCTTTTCCTCGCCGAGCTCGCCCATTACGGCCTGTACCCGGGCACCACGGCCGCCAACAAAGGTACCAACCGGGTCAACGCTATCCGAGTTTGACTGGACCGCGACTTTACTACGGGTTCCGGCTTCACGGGCCACATTCTTAATTTCGACCGTTCCGGTTTCTATTTCCGGTACTTCCAGCTCGAATAAGCGGCGCACCATTTCCGGGTGTGCCCGGCTTATTACAATCTGCGGCCCGCGAGCGGTCTGCTCAACCCGCACTAAATAAACTTTTACCCGCTGTCCGGGGTAGTAATGCTCGCCAGGAATTTGTTCCGAAGCAAACAATACACCGTTGGTGCGGCCAATATCTACATAGGTTAAATTCCCATCCACCCGCTGGACGGTACCGTTTAGCATCGTACCCTCCTTATCCTGGTACTCGTTATAAATAATCTCGCGTTCAGCTTCGCGCAAGCGCTGGATGATTACTTGTTTTGCGGTTTGCGCGGCGACCCGCCCGAAGCCTTCGCCGGGATCGACTTCAATCTCGATTGTGGCTGGCTCGTCGTCGGTGCCAAGTTTTATGTCTTTTTTAATTTTTTTGGCGTCTTTTAAGTGAATGTGGAGGTGTTCGTTAAAATCCTCTTCGGGCGCGTCATCTCCAACCACTTCCTTACTAATAAAAACCTGGATCGCGCCGGTATCGTCATTAAGCTTAACGCGAGCTTCCTGGTCTTTGTCGCCATAATCCTTTTTGTAAGCAGCGGCCAGTGCCGATTCTACGGCTTCGACAATTATTTCACGCGGTAAGCCTTTTTCATCGGCAATCTGGTTAATGGCGGCTAAAAACTGGGTATTCATATGATCTTTCCTATTCTGTTGTTATTAAGTTGTAGTTCAAAAAAAGTCGACCAGCAGGCCGACGTTATGGAGGCATTATTGCAAATGAACCGCGAATTTGCAACTCTTCGTTGCCGTAAATAGCGCTAGTGCCAATCTATTGACTTTTATGAAGTTTTATGCTATTGTTCTTTCTGACTTTGAAGTAGGTTTACCCAGTTTCTGAGTTTGCTGCATCAAGTCGCGCCATTCACACACTGCGTCCATCGAACAAAGGGAACACATGCCCCTTACAGCCACAGAACTGCATCAGCGCCGTATCCAGAGTGCCAGAAGCCGTCGACGCCGTCGTCTCATCACCGTCGCGAGCGCGGCAATGGCGGTCCTGGGGGTCGCTCTTCTAGGCAGCTCAAGTGGAGCGGTCTGGATCCTCGGTACGCTGATGATCCTCATCGCCTCCGTGCTGGTCCTTTCGCTCACAAAAAAGGGACGGAACTTCCTGGCCTTGGCCAAGGTGTTCTCGACCCTCGAAGACGAGCGGGATCGGCGCCCGCCCGGCACCGTGGTCCCCATCAAACAGCGTTAAAAGGACGCAATTAATGCCGCTTCCGAGCGACCGTAATTGCCTGTCCGGGCAGTAATGCGTGTATGAACGGCCTCCCGCCGCCGCCCCTCGGGGTGGTGGCGGACCCGCCTGCAATTATTTAAACCTTACCAAGTTTCTTTGCCAGCTTTTCAGTATCAGCCAATAGCCGGTCTATTTCCTCTAACCCGTTTTTCCAAAAACCCTTATCCGTAATATCAATCTTCATGGCAGCAAAAATGTCTTGGGGCGACTTAGACAAACCGGCTGACAGAAATGTTTTAACTTCAGCCATAAAGCTTTTATCCGAACGCACCTTTGCCTGCATGGCTTTGGAAATCAGTAATCCGCTGGCATACGAATAGACATAAAAGAATGACCGAAAGTGCGGTACATACATCCACCAATTGGCCGCATCCGTGGATCCGTTGAAAACCGGACCCAAATACGCGTCAATATGCGTTACAAAGATGGTTCCAATTTCGTCTTGCGATAAGTAGCCTTGTTTACGGAACGCTGCGTGCAGCTCTTGCTCGAAACGGTAAAACGCGATTTGACGGAAAATGGTAGCAATAGTGTCATCGAGTTGGCGAATTCGAAGTGACAGCTCAGTTTCATCATCCGCCTCCTTTAAGAGCCGTTCCACCACAAAGTCTTCCATAAACGTGCTGGCCACTTCCGCCGTGGCCATGGGCGTGCCAAAGTTCAAGGCGTTTTGGGTTTTGCGGATCAGTTCGTTGTTAATTGCGTGACCCATCTCATGGGCAATCGTCATTACGTCCCGTAGTTTATCGGTATGGTTCAGCATTACATAAGTAGGATGGGTTATGCCGTGATGAGCGCAAAAAGCCCCACCGCGTTTACCTTTGCGGGGGAAGGCGTCAATCTGGCCATTTTCCATAAATGAGGCGTAGATATTGGCGAACTCAGGATCAAGGTTTGTGAATACGTCATGAACTAGCTGAGATGCTTTGGGGTATTTATACTCAACATCGTCCGATCCAAACTCAATGGTTTTTTCGTGGTAGGCAAGCTTCGGTAAGCCAACTAGCTTAGCGCGCAACTGATAGTAACGGTGGGCAATGTCGTAGCGGTCTGATACGGCGGCAATGAGCGCGTCAACCACTTCACTGTCAATGTCGTCGGCATGGTGGCGCGCACTGTCGGCACGTTCATATCCGCGCAGAGAGTCGTCAATTTTTTTATTGCTTAGTATGGCATTAAGTTCTGTAACGGCCACGTCGGCGTGGTCGTCTAACATTTCATTCATGGCTTTAGCGGCCTTGTCGCGCACCGGTTTTTGCTTACTGGTTAACAGTGAAAGCACCTCCTCTTCAGTGGCCTTTTTGATTTTGCCGTCTTCGGTTAGCACCTCCCGCTCATCCTTTGCCAACATATCGCTTGTCATTTGCACCCATAATGAATGGGCGGGGGTGGATTTAAGCATCATAATTTTTTCTTCGGCTTCACTTAAACGGTGCTTGGCCGAGCGAAACTGTTGCTCCATCCAGTGGCGGTAGGGCAAAAGACCCTTATCATCCAAAAAAGCCGGCTGCAGCTTTTCATCAATATTACCCACCTTTAACCAAAAGAACTGCAGCTGGTTGGAAATATCCTGCAAGAACTCAATAGCCTGGTTTTCCCTAGCCTTTAAATTCGGGTCGATAGCATCCACACTGGAACGCAAACCAAAGTAATAGTACTCCCGGCCATTAGCCCTAAGGCTTTCCAGCTCATTGAACTCGTTGAGCGCTTTAAGCAGTACTGGTGGTTGTTTGAGATAATCGGTTCGTTCACGCCATTTGTTGGCAAAAGCCGAGGTAGCGGCGCTAAGCCCTTTACGGTATTCGATAATTTTGGGGTCATTGTCTTCAGCCAGTAATGACGAGAGGTCCCAGGTGGTTTTGGAGGTGTTGATTGGTTGCATCGTACCTAGTATAACGCACTACCAGGCAATCGCGTTGGGCAGATAGGCTACACTTTCTTGGTGAATTTCTCCTGATATGGCCATAATATCTATTTGAAAGGAAGCGTCGGTACGATTCCGAGCTTTCAGCCACATCTGCGCCGCGCGTTGGAGCCGATTGATTTTATCAGGTGTTATGTATTCAAAACCTGTGCCAAAATCAGCGCGGCGGCGATATTTTACCTCTATTACATGGATTATACCGGTGCGCTCGGCCACGATATCAAGCTCGCACCATCGTGTCCTCCAATTTCGTTCTATTACCTTAAAACCTTGGTTTTCCAACCACGCAGCCGCTACGACCTCCGCCTTTTTGCCAACGTTAACCGACAAGTAATGAAGCCTTTAACGGGTTGAAGCTTCGGCGGTGAAAGGGAGAAGGACCTTGGGCAAGAAGGGTGGCTAAATGCGTTACCGATCCGTAGCCCCGGTTGGTACTAAAGCCGTAAGACGGATGTAACCGGTGAAGCAGCTCCATGTAGCGGTCGCGCGCAACCTTGGCGATAATCGACGCGGCCGCGGCCGCCAGGCACGACTCGTCGGCTTTGACTTGCATGGTAACGGCATAAGCATCATCTAAGTAGTTGTGGTTTCCATCGAGTATAATAGCGGCATCAGATGGAACGCCAGCCAATGCCCTTCCCCCTGCCAAGCCGAGGGCACGTGTTAAGCCATTTTCGTCAATTTCGCCGGGCGAGGCCCAGCCAACACCAATAGCCACGGCATCTTTGCGAATTTGCCCGGCTAGTAGCATGCGCTGCTTGGACGTAAGCCACTTGGAGTCACGAATACCGCCTCCGCTGTAAGTTGGCGGCAAAACCACCGCAGCAACCGTTAAAGGACCCGCCAAACACCCCCTGCCAACCTCGTCCATCCCAACCACCCAGCTATATCCTTGCTGCCACAGCATCTTTTCCAATTCGCGGCTAGGCGTAACCATCTTCATATGCCCAGCATACCAAAAGTCCCGCGCGAGCGGGACCTTGTTAATCAAAAGTTAATAAGTAAATTAGCTGTCTTTGCCGGGTTTATCAATCTTTTGCTCGGCTTCCTCGCGCTCCATTTCCGATTCGTCTCCGGCGTCGGTGCCGCCATCACTCGGGCTGGCATCATCAGCCCCGGCTGCTTTGTTCTCTTCCTTGATTACCTCATCCAACGAAACGTCAGTCTGGTTTAGCTCATCCTGGTTTTCATCAGCTTCAATTTCTGTTACCGCGGCGGCGGCGGCGGTACCGGGGGCATCATCTCCTGGGACCAAGAGACTGTTATCGGAAGCGTTAGCGGCCGCTTTATCAAAGCCCATCTCTTGGAGCCGGGCAGATTTGCCGCGCCGGCCGCGCAGATAACTTAGAAAGTTGCGGCGCACTTTGGCACGGCGCAAAATTTCAACCTTATCGATATTAGGGGAGTGCAATAAATAGGTTTTTTCAACGCCGACACCGCTGGCAATCCGGCGCACAGTAACGGTAGCGGAAAGGCTATCCAGCCGATGGGTACGGATCACCACGCCTTCAAAAATCTGGATCCGCTGTTTGGCGCCCTCACGAATGCGCTGGTGCACACGCACGGTATCGCCGGACTGGACTTTGGCGACAGCGGTTTTGCGATGGGTAGATTCAAGCTGGGTGATTGCTGGATGCATAACCCAAGTAATGTAGCATAATCTGATGGGCAGATCAATAATAACTAAGAACGCCCCCTCCAAAGCGCTCTCGGTCGATTGACAGAGTAGCGCCCGGAGAAGGCACTGGTGAGCCAGCTTCGGCTTCACCATATCGGGTTGCGGTCGAAGTACGCCATCGCCACGCAGAAGGCGATGAGCCCTGCGAGCAACAACAGCGCAACGACTACGTCGAAGATGAGACTGCGTACCTTCCCGCGCCTGAACCTCGACATGTCAACCCGCATGAGGCAGGGGTGGGAGGAAGAGGAACCCGAGGACCACCAGCGCCAGGATCACCAGAAACAGCACGACCATCATCACCGTGCCAGCATCTCCGCGCTCTTCCTGCAGCCAGAACCGGAACTTGCATCGCACTTGTCCACCTACTTTCGTTTCGTGGGTTTGCCTTTGTGCAGAAACTGGTTACCTCGCGGAGAAAAAGGCGTCGAAATAACGGCCAACCATCTCCGCGAAATCAGGACGATTTTGTTTTGCGTCATACTGGCGTCGCTTTTCGGGATCGCTCAGCTCTTCATAGGCCGCGGTAGCCGCCTTAAAGTCGGTGTCACCCCTCCCTGGATTTTGGTCCGGGTGATGCAGCCGCGCGAGTACACGGTACGCTCTTTTGATGTCCTCCTCGCTTGCCGATGCAGGAACACCTAGAACCTGGTAAGGGTCTTCCATGGTTGTCCTTCGGTCGGTTTGCTGAAGCAAAGATACTATACCATGATTTGTAATAATTACATTCCCATTAACGGGAAACTAGGTTTGAGCTGCGGCCTTAACAACCTCTTGTAGTTGTAGGTTCAGTTCAGGTGTAATAGTTACCGTAAACGGCAATCGGATCGTCTTTGGGGGATTGCCGGGCATCACTAAATTAACCGGGTTAGCCCCGGGGCTGGACTCAAGCAGTTGCTTTATCTCAGTTAAGATAGTCGTATTTGCAATTGACTGGAGGCGGATCGTTAACGGGTCGGCTTCTGCCGCGACAACTTCATCCTCGGTAGGCGGTTTTACCGGAAGTGGTTTGATACGTTTATGACTTTTAGCTTTGTCGTAATCAATCATGCTGGCGTCATCAACCATAACTTTTATCTCACCGTCTTGGCGGCCCTCACGGTCTTTGGTGTTGATTTTGCCATTTACCTCAATGACATTGTCGACCTCCCATAGCCCGGGAGATTTTTCGTAGGCCTTAGGAAATACAATCAATTCAAGCGTGCCGGTTTTATCTTCTAGCCCCACAAAGGCCATCATGTCGTTTTTCTTGGTAGTGATTTTACGGACGGTGGTAATAGTGCCCCCAATTTTGGCCGCGCGGCCTTCGTGCTGCGTGGTTATAGTGGCAATCGGCACCGTGTTATCGGCCAAATAGCCCTCATAATCATCCAGCGGATGTTGGGACAGAAACAACCCTAGCAGTTCACGTTCCCAACCCAGCTGCTCCCGCGCCGGGATTACCCGGTCGGGCAGTTCAAGCCGCAAACCTGGCATGCTATCTTCCCCGAGCGACCCGAATATATCGATTTGGCCGGAAAGGGCGTTCTTTTGGGCTTTTGAGGCGTAGCTGGTGATGCTATCCAGATTGTGCAGCAGCTGGGAGCGTTCGCCAAAGCTATCCATCGCGCCCGACTTAATTAAAGCCTCCCATACCTTGCGGTTGCACTCGCTGGCGGAAACCCGTTTGGCAAAATCCTCAACATCCTTATACGGACCGCCAACTTCCCGAGCCGCTAAAATGGTATTAATCGCGCCCGTGCCGACGTTTTTAATGGCGGCTAGCCCAAAGCGGATATCTTTAGAGTCGGGTACAATGCCAAATTCCAAGAAACTTTCGTTAATATCCGGCGATAACACATTAATACCCATGCGGCGGCACTCGGAAATCTCAAGTGAAATTTTATCGATATTATCATAGTTTGATGTCATCAAGGCAGCCATGAAGGCGCTGGGGTAGTTGGCTTTCAGATAGGCGGTTTGTACCGCTATAAGCGCGTAACACGCGGAGTGGGATTTGGGAAAGGCATAGGCGGCAAAAGCTTCCAGCTGGGTCCAAAAGTCTTCCATCGTTTTACGGTCAGCCCTAGATGTGTTAATGGCGCCATCAATAAAATCTTTTTTCATCTTTGCCATTTCGGCCGGCTTCTTTTTAGCAACTGCTTTGCGCAAGCTATCGGCTTGGCCACCGGTAAAACCACACATTTCCTTAGAAATTTGCATTACCTGCTCTTGATAGACAATAATTCCGTAAGTTGGCTCAAGCGCTGTTTGCATGGTGGGATGAAGGTATTCCACTTTCTTGCGGCCATGCTTGCGGTCGATAAAATCTTCAATCCACTGCATCGGGCCAGGCCGGTAGAGCGCGTTCATCGCTACCAAGTCATCAAACCGTGTCGGCTTAAGTCCGCGCAAGTACCGCTTCATACCGGCCGACTCGAACTGGAACAGGCCGGTGGTATCGCCGCGGGCAAACAGCTCATAGGTTTTAGTATCATTTAAGGGAATGTCGGCGATATCGATTTCCTTACCATAGACCCGCTTCACAATCCGCAGGGTGTTCTTAATAATCGTAAGGTTTGAAAGGCCCAAGAAATCCATTTTAAGCAGTCCCAGCTGCTCAATCGGCCCCATGGAATACTGTGTGCAAATACCGCCCTTTTGGGCGCGCTGCAGCGGGGTAAACTTCACAATATCATCAGCCGCGATCACTACCCCGGCAGCGTGCACCCCGTTGGAGCGGATAGTGCCCTCAAGCTTCATAGCGACATCAATCAGGTTTTTAGCCCGTGGATTATCCCGATACTCGCCGCGTAGTTCGGGGTCATCCTTAATAGAGCTTGCCAATGGAATGTGGCGCCCCTGTACCGGCTGGGGAATCTTTTTGGCAATCGCGTCAACTTCGGCGTAGCTCATGCCCAAAGCCCTCCCCGTGTCACGCACGGCGTTGCGGGCAGCCATGGTGCCAAAGGTAATAATTTGGGCCACCCGGTCTTGGCCGTACTTTTCGGTAACATAATCAATTACCTCCCCCCGTCGGGTGTCCTGGATATCAATATCGATATCCGGCATGCTAATACGGTCGGGATTGAGAAACCGCTCAAACAGCAAATCGTATTTTAAGGGATCAAGGTCGGTCACATTCATAACATAGGCCACAATCGAACCGGCGGCGCTTCCCCGCCCCGGACCAAAAATAATGCCCTGGTTCTTACCCCAGTTAATGAAATCGGCCACAATCAGGAAATACCCTTCATACCCCATTTTGCTAATAACACCCAGCTCATACTCTAGCCGTTCAACCACCTCCGTGCTCAATTCTTTATGGGCTTTATCTTCTGTTTGAAGATGCATGTCTTCGTGGGCAATATCGCCATAACGCCACATCGCGCCTTGCCAACATAGTTTACGCAAATAATCATGCTCGGTTTCACCTTTGGGCGTGGAGAACGTGGGTATTAAGATTTGGTCGAGCGGCAGCTCCATGTCACAGGCATTAGCAATTTTTACCGAGTTTTCCAGAGCCTCCGGCAGATGCTTCCAGCGGTCTAAAACGTCATCCGGGCTAGAAACATAGAGCGCCATATCCATTTCCATGCGATCGGTATCTCCAATGGTCTTGCCGGTTTGAACGCACAACAGGATTTCATGAGCCTCACGGTCATCTTTACAGGTATAGTGCGAGTCAGCGGTTACCACCAAGGGCACCCCAGTTTCTTTACTGAGCTGAATCAACCCTTTGTTAATCCGAACTTGCGGCTCCCACTCCTCGTGATCCTGTAGTTCAAGATAATAATTGCCGTTACCGAAGGTAGCGCTATACCACTCCACCGTTTCTCTGGCTTCCTTCATCGCGCCATTTAAGATAGAGCGCCCAACCTCTCCAGAAGCACAGCCGCTCAGGGCAATTATTCCTTCGTGGTGGAGCTCCAATAGCTGCCGGTCGATACGCGGCTTGTAATAAAAGCCGTTTAAATGCGCTTCGGTTGAAATCCGCATTAAGTTTTGGTAACCTTCGTAATTTTTTGCTAGCAAAATCAAATGGAAGGGGTTAGCGTCAATTTTGCCAGTTTTTTCATGCATCCGTCTTGGGGAAACATAGGCCTCAAGCCCGATAATTGGTTTAATGCCTTTTTGCTTGGCAACGTTATAAAACTCCACCGCTCCGGAAAGGGTTCCGTGGTCGGTAAGGGCAATCGCGTCCATACCGAGTTTGGCGGCTTGGTCGAGCATTTGAGGAACCTTTTGCAAGCCGTCCAGCAAACTATAGTGGCTGTGATTATGCAGGTGAACAAACTTTGATTTTGACGCGTTCGCTTTCAGCGTCGCGGCTGTATCCTCGCTCAAACAGGCCCCCTTTTCGATTCACTTAGTATACCACGCCCAAGCGTTAGCGTAATTATGGAAACACTTGAAACTTTAAGCAATTTGTGGTATATATAAGCAACGGTTTCTTAACACACAACCCGAAAGTAGGACCACCAATGATGGGCAATACCATAGAAAGGCCAGCATCGAAGTGGAGAACCTCCAGACGAGCACGAGCTCTCATCGCTATGGTGGAGGCCAAGGATCTGATCACGAGGCTCGTCGCTGCTGCAAAGCCAGCAATTGACTCGTGCAGCGTCCCTTACCGCCGTCCCAACGGTACTCGGACCACGTTCGCGGTGAGGATCGAAACCGTCGACTACGACGACCAGGGCATGCCGATTCGTCGACAGAGCTACCTGATCAACGGACGCGAGGTCGGAGCCGACAGTTGGGCTTCGTTCGCGGTTCTCGACCACGAGGAACTCGAAGCCATTCGCGACGCAATCAACCACAAGCGAGGCGAATCGCCCGTGATGATCTCGTAGCATTCACCTCCAAGACAAGGAGCATTATGGGCAGCCGCCCGCCACCGATATACAGCGCCGACGGCACCACGCGAGTGACCTTTCGGTCGCCCGCCGATCCGAAGCTTGTACTCACCTGTGTTGTTGTTGAACGGCGCGAACAAAAGCGTCCCCTCGACGAGCACGGCGATCAGCGCCTGGAGTGGCGGTACAAGCTACTGCCGCTCAACCCGCCACCTCACCCCTACATTAACACGGCATGGCCGGTGTGGGCTTGGGAGAGTGACATAGTCCGTGAAACCTAGCAGCCCGCCATCTGGCGGGCTGCGCGACCGCTATCATCTAAAAATTATTTATTGCCCGGGAACTTTATTCTCAATTTGGTCGCCGGCACCTTTAAAATATTCTCCAATTCCTGGGATATCGCCAAGTATGTACAGGATCCAAACCAGTAGAGCAACCACTAGTGTCGCGCCGATAGCTGTGCCAAGGCCCATAAAGATACCGCGGATAAAAGATGAGATTGCCTGCCGGCGGGTATTACCCAGCCAGTTAATATAATCATTTATTAGCGCCCCTTCGACCGCCTTTCCAAGCTTTTCGTATTCTTCTTTAGTAGGCTTAGCGTTCGGTTTCGTCATGCTTGTCGGCTTCGCTGTCTTTTTTGCCTACTTTAGACCGAAATGATCCCATAATTTTTTTGGTAGTGCGCTCAAGCTCCGAGATAACATCTTGACCATCCTGAACTAGGCGCTTGGCATCAATTGCCGCGTCTTCTTTAGCATCCCGGCCAGTTTTTGCCAACCTCTCAACCGCCGCCTCTAGGTCATTACGCAAGATTTCGGCGCGTGTTATGAGGCGCTGGCTTTCCTCGCGGGCTTCCCCGTGAAGCTCCTTTGCCGCTACTTTTAGGCTATCGATGCGGCCATCTAATTCACTTCCCAGCTCTGTCAGCTTGGCATTTCCCGACTTTACTATTCCACCAGCTTTTTGCTTGATCTCAGCCTGGGTTTCTTTGCCGCTCTTAGGGGCAAATAGCAGCGCCGCGACACCACCAATAACCGTGCCAATTAATGCGCCGGTTACAAAACCTTTTTTCTTATCCTTCTTGTGGTGGTGCGTCATAGTATTTATCCTTTTTTTACCTTAGATTTAGCCTTTCGAATCAACAGTGATCCAAGCGCTGAAAGTGCTGCCGGAGCGACTTTCTTGCCAACATGTTTAGCCATTTCGCCCATGTTTTCCGTAGTTTCATCGAGGCGCTGGGTAATGTGGCGGATATTGGTAATAATTCTTATGAGAATAAATACCATAATAATGCCCAAAACCAAGAGCACTGCAAAGCCAATGCTTAGCAATACTACCAGAACCGTTTGTATATCTTGCATAGTTGTGCCTTGTTACGCTTCTAGTATCCGCACAATATGCTCGTTATGCAAGCCCAAGCGGTGTACCTGTTACCCTTTTTGGTCGGCGCGGTCGCGCTTTTTGGTAATGAGCGTATAGGCTTTGCGCTCTACCACCGAGTTCGGCAAGCTGTGAATCCGTCCTTTATCGTCACGAATACGGGTCCGGCGCATATCCATACTGATAATCTCACCATGAACTTTTTCCTCACCGGCTTCAACTATGTCCCCAATACTAAAGTTACGGTCCCGGGCCAAGGTTATCCCGCCTAAGACGTCGCTTACCAGTGTAGCTGAACCGCTACCAACCGCGATTCCGATAGCGGCTAGGAACGCCGAAAGCGCGAATGCCAATGAGCCCAAACCAAGCTGTTGCAGAACAATAATAACCAGGAAAATCATCAGCAGCGCGTCCATCAGCGACACCAAGATTCCTTTAAGTCCTTTTGGCATATTTATAAAGCCAAGCAGCCAACTGGCCACAAGAGAGATCACCCGGATAACCAGTATACCCAGCGCTAAGGCGACAATGGCCCCCGGTATTTTTTCAATCACACCACTAACGTTAAGGGTTACCGGCTCAAGCAGGGTTTGGGGGTTAAAATCTATGGCTGGCAACTGCTAATCTCCTAGTTTCTTTTTTAGTATAGCATTAACCATAGGCGGATTAGCCTGTCCTTTTGAGGCTTTCATAACTTGTCCGACCAAAAAGCCTAACGCCTTGGTTTCTCCAGCTTTATAATCGTCAACCGGTTTCGGGTTTGCGGCCAATACTTCATCGGCTATCTTCTCTAGGGCGCCGGTATCTGAAACCTGGATTAACTTCATTTCGTCGGCAAGTTTTCGCGGATCTCCCCCACCCTGCTCAACCAGCTTTGTCAGCACTTGCTTCGCGGCCGTAGAACTTACCGTCCCCTCCTGCTGCATGAGCGCTAAGGCCCTTAGTGAAACTGAAACCTTATCTACCCAAGCTTGCTCAAGCTCAACCGCCGTTCCGGGGGTGAGCAAACGCGGGAATTCACCCAGTAGCCATTTTACAATTTGGGTCTTTACCGCTAGGTCTTGATTGTCGGTGGCGGTTTGAAAAATATGTGAAAGCGCCAAGTCTCCAATGAGTGTCTCCGAGTCGGAGGTGCCAATACCAGCCTCACCCATCATTAGGCGCAGATCGTTAGGCATTACAGCGGGCATGGACTTTTTGGCTTCGTCTAACATATCGGCAGTTATAACCAGAGGCGGTAGGTCAGGTTCGGGAAAATAGCGGTAGTCATGCGCTTGCTCTTTACTGCGCTGGGAGAATGTAGCATTTTTAGTTTCATCCCATCCTCGCGTCTCCTGAAGTACTTTTTCACCGCGGTCGAGCAAATCGGCCTGCCGCTTTTCTTCATATTCGATTACATCCGACACTGCCCGGAACGAGTTAAGGTTTTTGGTTTCGGTGCGTGTACCAAAATCAGACGAACCGGCGGGCCTTAGGCTGACATTCACATCAAAACGCATGTTACCGTAGTACAAGTTAGCGTCACTAACCTCGGCGTAGCGCATTAAGTTGTAAAGCTCTTGCGTGTAAGCTTTAGCTTCGGCCGCCCCGCGCATATCCGGCTCGGAAACAATCTCTAGAAGCGGTGTATCCGAACGGTTAAGGTCTACTAGGGAATAGTCCGCGCCAGGCGGATGAACCAGCTTCCCGGCATCACCTTCCAGGTGAGCCCGGGTAATTCCTACGCGCTTAACCTTGCCATCAACCGGAAACTCTACATATCCGGTCCCAACAATTGGCTCATCAAACTGCGTGATTTGGTAATTCTTGGGGCTATCCGGGTAGAAGTAATTTTTGCGGTCAAACTTCGAGTGAAATTCCGCTACGTTGTCATAAGCGTGCAGGGCATAGCCAGCCTTGAGTGCTAAGTGTACCGCCGCGCCGTTCAACACCGGCAATGCACCTGGGAATCCGAGACATACCGGACAAACGTTACTATTTGGCTCAGCATCGCGGGAATCATTATTGCACGAACAAAAAAGTTTACTCTTGGTAGCCAACTGCACATGACATTCTATCCCAATGACTGTTTCATACTTGCTCATAACAGCAGATCCTGCGTATCTTCAAGCTCAACCGACGGATAAAGCTGAAGCAAAGTGGCGTTTTTAGGAAAGGGTATTTTTTTAGTTAGCTCAATGTCGGCAAATAGGCGTTGGAACATCCGCCCAACAAAGGCGTGGCTGAAAATGAAGATAGTCTCCTCCGGCCGCTTTTCAATATCGCTTTTAAAGCTGCGCAATCGATTAAGTAACGGCCCTATTGACTCCACCCCGGACTGATTGTTTTCAATGACAAACTCCGCGTCGCGTTTTACTATGTTATCCGGTGAGAACTCCTGGCCCTCAAATTTACCGCAATTAATTTCCCGAAGCCGATCGTCATACTCGATTTTGTCGAGAGGGAAGTTGAATTCCGCGGCGGCCAGCTGGGCGGTATCCGATGCCCTATCAAGGGTGCTGGCGATCACCGCGTCAACTTTGAATCCGCCTTCAAGGATAGTGTGCCCAATAGTTTTTGCTTGCTCACGTCCTAATTCCGTAAGAGGTGTATTCATTGAACCGCCAAACAGCTTGCGCGAGTTGGCTTCACTTTGGCCGTGCCTAACGTAATAAATCGTTTTCATAGCGCGCCCAAGTCCTTCAACCCGGCTCGGAAATTGCTAATCGCTTCTTTGGCTTGGCTGGGAACCAAATCGAAATCGGCTTCATGGGCCAAGGCATTACGTACCTTATGGGCGCTCCAAATAGCATTAATATCACTGAACCGGTTTCCGGCATTTTTTAAGCGTTCACCCATGGTATCGCCGCGGACACCTGAATGCTTTAAGGCATAATCCAGCAGCTTGTCGGCTTCGCTCACGGCGTCGCGCATACCGCTGCCCCCTTGTGTTAATAGCTGCTCAATGGTTTCCCATTTACGCGCCACAAACTCTTTATCAAGCGACCCAGCGCTTTGCGAACCGTTCGCCGAGCGCTTGCGATTTGGCCTCGATTGGCTAACAACCATGAGTGTTAACAAGGCGACTCCCAGGATGATAACGAGGAATAGAAAGCCGCTCATACCAGCAGTTCCTCAAGCGCTTGTGCCGCCGCCAGCAGCTTACGGTCGCCGTGCTGGGGTCCGATAAGCTGGATGCCAATAGGAAGGCCGTTAACCGGCGCTGGAATACTAATTCCGGCTGAGCCTACCATGTTAACCGCCACCGTATCAACATCACTCATATACATGGCGAGCGGGTCCTGGTTTTTTTCACCTAGCTTAAAAGCGGTGGTTGGGGCAGTGGGACTCAATAGAAAATCAAAGTTCTTGAAGGCGGCTTCAAGCTCACGAATAAGCAGTGTGCGTACCTTTTGGGCTTTCTTGTAATAGGCGTCATAATACCCGCTGGATAACACATAGGTGCCAATCATAATACGGCGCTTAGCTTCATCGCCAAAACCTTCATCGCGGCTAAGAAGATAGGTTTCCGCTAGCGACTTGGCCTTTTTTGAACTGTGGCCATACCGTATACCGTCATGGCGGGCTAAATTAGAGCTAAGCTCGGCTGGAATTAACACGTAATAACAAGCTAGTGCCAAATCTACGCTGGGTAGGCTAATCTCACTAACGGTGGCACCGGCTTTGGTTAGCCGCTCCGCCGCCGCGGTAACCGCTGCTAATACCTCGGGCGCGGTCCCTTTACCCATGTATTCCTTGATTAAGCCGATTTTTTTTCCATGCAGATCAATCGGTTTCTGGGGCACATAACTTTCAGTATCCCTTTCAATGGTGGTTGCGTCATGGGCATCTTTGCCGGCCATTACATCAAGCACCAAGGCCGCGTCGGCCACCCGGTTGGCTAGGGGGCCGATAACGTCTACCGAACTGCCCATGGCAATGACTCCATAGCGCGATACTAAGCCGTAGGTTGGCTTATACCCAACCACGCCGCAAAAAGCCGCTGGCTGCCGGATTGAGCCGCCGGTATCGGTTCCAAGGGCAAAGCAAGCAAGACCCAACGCTACCGCCGACGCCGAGCCGCCGGAAGAGCCGCCGGGCACCCTAGAGGGGTCAACGGGATTTTTGGTAGGGCCAAAGTCGCTGTTTTCAGTTGATGAGCCATGCGCAAAGGCGTCAAGATTGGCCTTAGCCACCATAATCGCGCCTTCAGCTTCAATCCGCTCAACCGCGGTGGATTGGTACGGGGCCTTAAATGGTTTCAAGATGTTGCTGGACGCTGTGGTATGGGTGCGGGCCGTAAGAAAGTTGTCTTTAGCGATAAAGGGGATGCCGCCAAGGCGTCCCGGTTTCTTTCCCGCTTTGTGCTGCCCGTCCCAAGCTTTAGCAAGCGCCAGCGCTTCCGAATTTACCTCAAGGATTGCGTGGTAGTCCTGGTTCGCCTCAATCGCGTCCAAACTTGCCTGTACCAACTCGGTAGCGCTAATCTTGCCCGCCGCCGCTTCAGCTGCCAGCTCGGCTACTGGGCGTTGCAAATCAATCATTTTCCAGCACCCGCCTTACTTTAAAAAAACCGTCTTGCTGCTCAGGGGCGTTGGCCAGGAGCTCTTCTCTGCTATAAGATGAATGCACTTCGTCCGGACGCCAGACATCAACCAGGCCAGTTACTTGGTCTGTAGTTACTACGTCGGTGGTATCAACCTGCTGGAGCTGCTCCACAAACTGCATGATACGGTCAAGCTCCCGGGCCATCGGCTCAAGCTCATGTTCTTCCAGTCCTATAGTAGCAAGTGCGGCAATGCGCCGCACTTCTTCAACCGTTATTTTTGCCATACCTTGTATTGTAGCGATTTTGGCTTAACCGAGCAAAGCTGACTTGCCCTGAATAGGCGCGGACTACTTTAGGAGATCCATTAATTTTGCTTCATCAATCTGTTCGACACCCAGTTTCGCGGCTTTGGCAACTTTACTCGCACCCGGACTATCCCCCACCACCACATAGTGGGTATCTTTAGTAACCGCGTTTTGCAGCTTGCCTCCCCGAGCTCCAATTTCTTCGCCAGCTTCTTCCCGGCTAAAGGCGCTTAATGTGCCAGTTATAATAAAATTTACGCCGCTTAAGACACCCTCTACCCGCTTGACTTCCTGGGGCGTGACACCGTTAGCCAATAACTTTGCCACAAAGGCTTGATGGCGGACGCTGTTTAACCAATTGAATACGCTGGCGGCAACCACCCCCCCTATGCCGGGTACTTCCTCCAACTCATCAAGGGTAGCCTTACGAAAGGCTGCAAGCGACCCAAAGTGCTCCGCTAAATCGCGCGCGGTTTGTTGACCGACATGCCGGATACCAAGGGCGTAAATAAAGCGGTCAAAACTTACCTGTTTGCGGCTCTGGATTGACGCTACCAGTTTATGTGCCGAAACCTCAGCAAAACGTTCAAGCCTAAGCACTTCCGTAACGCTTAGGCTAAACAGATCTGCCGCGTCGCCAATCAGCTTGGCGTCCAGCAGCGCGTCAACGTTCTTTTCACCGACGCCTTCCATATCAAACGCGTCTTTGCTTGCAAAATGGATAATGCGCCCGCGCTCCAGCGCCGGACAGTCAAAGTTAATACAGCGCCAAATTGCTTCCTTGTCTTCCTTGTATAATGGTTGCTCGCATACCGGGCAATGAGACGGCATTTTAAAAATTCGCTCCTTGCCGGTCCGTAACTTCGGAAGACTTTGGACCACTTCAGGTATGATATCGCCGGCCTTTTGGACGATTACTGTGTCTCCGATGCGAATATCTTTCCGCGCTACTTCCGAAGCGTTATGCAAGGTCGCCATCTGCACCGTAGAGCCGGCAATACCAACTGGTTCCAGTACCGCAAATGGGGTCGCGGCTCCGGTGCGGCCAACGCTTACCATAATGTCTTTTACAACCGTCGTGGCCTGTTCGGCGGGAAACTTATAGGCGGCGGAACCTCGCGGTGCCTTCCCCACGACACCCAATACTTGGTACACGGAACGATCATTTACCGTTACCACTGCGCCATCGGTTCCGTAGGGTAAGGATTTGCGCTTTTCTTCCCACGCGTCCACGTAGTCTTTGATTCCGCTGACACCCCGGACCGTCTTAGCATGGAGGTCAACCTTAAAGCCCAATTGAGCGGCTAAATGGTGCTCCGCTTCATGGGTGGTTACCGAAGCTGGCGGCGTTATCACACCGTACGCATGGAAGCTTAAGTGCCGCTCAGCTACCAGCCGGGGATCGAGTTGCCGGATAGCGCCAGCCGCCGTGTTGCGGGGATTGGCAAACAGCGGTTTTCCGGCGCGACGCCGTTCCTCATTTAAGCGATTAAAAACCGCTTTGTACATTAACACCTCACCCCTTACCTCAAACCGACCGCGATACACTTCCGCCGGAACAGACGTGTCGTGGCGCAGCCTGAGCGGAACGGTGTCGATTGTGCGCATATTTGCCGTCACATCTTCACCGGTCCTCCCGTCTCCCCGGGTAAGGCCTTGCGCCAACAAGCCGTCTATATAAGTGAGCGATACGGCCACGCCATCCATTTTAATCTCAGCGTAAAATTCATGGTTAAACGCCGGGGACGCCTTAACAATCCGCGCTACCCAAGCTTCCACCTCGTCGTGGCTAAAGAGGTCGTTAAGGCTCAGCATCGGAGTTTGATGGGGTACCGCCTTCAACCGCGCGCTTGGCCTGCCCGCTACCCGCTGGGTTGGAGAATCCGGTGTTATCAGCTCGGGAAATTTTTGCTCGAGCTGACTTAATTCATGTTTCAAGCTATCCGCCGCCGCTTCAGACATAAGGGACTTGTCGTGGACATGGTAATGGTAACGATAGTCGTTAATTTGGTCGCGGAGCTTAATAATGCGCTGCTCAGCTTCGCCCTTGTTCAATCTTGTAATGTCCGCAGGTAACGGTATAAGTAGAGGTTGCTAACGGGCACAACAATAAAGGTAGCAACCAACTGAAGAACCGGTTCCCAGATGGGCCATCGGGTGGATGCTTGAAGCACCACCAAGCAAATAACCGGCAGGGCAAGCAGCAGTAGCAAAAATATTCCGAGGGCGGCTAGGTGGCCAAGGGAGGACCAAGTTCGGCCGACCGTCAATTTCCACGATGCTTTCACCGCCTGAGCCGGCCCAACGCCCGACTCAAATATCAAATAAATCGCCCATAAGCTGCGCGGTAGCAGCCACAGGCTCGGAACCGCGATAGCTAAGGCCAGTCCGGAGAGCAGTACTTGCTCGCCTATCTGCAATGGGGTGTCCGGAGCCACCACTCCGGTAACGACAATAAACAGGCCAAGCAAAAGAAACAGCAACATCGACACAAGCAACACCGATACTAAAAATAGTCGGACGATCGCGGCCGAACCCCGGTAATAAGATTGCCGTATGGTCGGCAATATTTCTACACGGTGAACAATCCTAACAATGGCGTAAATAACCGCCGCGTTCATGGCAACTTGAGCAAAGCCGACATAGGCCGATGTGGTCGTATCGGTAGAGGTATCAACAACCCCAAGTGCTGCAAGCAGGGCGACTGGCAAGCTGACGATCAGCATAATTCCAATTAAAAGCGCCCAATGCTGACGGTAGTCGCGGAAAGACTGTTTTAATAACTGCCATGGCGAAGCCTTAATTTTAGACACGCTTATACCTTTGTGCCCATTTCACGTAGCCGCTTTATCCGTTCCTCGGCCGGCGGGTGGGTGCTAAATAAACTTGCGGTAAACGATTTGGCGCCCGAAAGGGGGTTGGAAAAATACATGTGGGCATTTGCGGTAGAAGCGTGGGCCATAGGTTGGCGTTCGCTAGCCGCCGCAATTTTTTCCAGCGCGCTGGCAAGACCTTCCGGATAACGGGTTAATAAGGCTCCGGACGCGTCGGCCAGATACTCACGTTTGCGCGAAACGGCCAACTGCAACAAAGCGGCAACCAGCGGCGCCAATAATGACGCCACAATAGCAATAATCGCCACAATCGGATTTCCCCCGCCTTCGCGGCGCCCGCCCCCAAACCAACTCATATGCAGGAAAAAGTTGCTGATCATCGAGACTACCGTCACCAACACCATCACAATTGCCATAAAACGAATATCATAATTCCCCACGTGGCTAAGTTCGTGGGCTATCACTCCTTCCAACTCCTGCTTATCCAGAAGCGCCAGCAAGCCGGTAGTAACCGCCACTACGGCATTCTTAGGGTTGCGGCCGGTAGCGAAGGCGTTGGGAGACGGATCATCCATAATATAGACCTTAGGCATTGGTAAACCGGCGGTAATTGACAGGTTTTCTACCAAGCGGTAAAGCTCCGGCGCGTCCTGCTTTTCAACCGGCCGGGCACCAGCGATAGCCAACGCAATGTTGGCTGAAAAGCGGTAACTTATCAGGCTATAAAGTAATGCAAAAACGCTGACGGCGATAAATATAGCGGGCTGGTTGGCATACAAGCTGTAGATATAGCCTAACGCCGAGATGAGGATCACAAAGACGGTAACTAATAAGAATGATTTTCGTTTGTTAGAAGCAATTTGAGTATACATTAATCAGCCTTCGTGGTGATTTGATTGGGTGGGGTCAATGCTGGTAATAACCGGTTGGCCGCTTACCCCGTCCATTTTGAGGGTTGCCATCTCGGGAGGGTTTTGGTGGGAGTCGTCTTGGTGTCCGTCTTCGGCCTGTTCATCTGAGTCGGGGAAAAATGTTTCCTCTGGATCGGTTTCACGTTCACCGAACCGATCCGAGCGCATGCGTTCGAGCAACTTTTTCAGCAAGTCCTCGGCGCCACTGGTATCGATACCCGGATATATCTTGTGCACCAACTCGAGCTCTGCCATCAACTTAATTGAAGGCTCAAGGTTAGCACCGCGATTGGATGCTAAATCAGCCGCGACCGTTGCCGGAATATCCACCACCGCTTGGCGCAGATGCCATACTAAGACATTGGTTTCCACGTCACTAAATTCTTCACATAGTTGCACGATCTGCTTTGACAGCTCCAGTGAATCTTTCCAGGAGTAGGCCTTAGTAATATCTTCCATGACTAGCTCATGATCTCCTTAAAACTGAACAGCTACCGGCTTTTCAATATCCGTTTGGTTCTCCGCCTCAAAGAACTCACGGTCTTTAAAGCCCATCATGCCGCCTACTAAATTGGTAGGAAATACTTGCAGTTTGGTGTTAAAGTCGCGGACGTTCCCATTGTAAAAGCGCCGGGCTGCCTGAATCTTATCTTCGGTATCAACCAGTTCAGCGGAAAGTTGCTGGAAATTCTGGCTGGCCTTTAGGTCGGGGTAAGCTTCACTTACCGCGAACAAGCTTTTCAGAGTTTCAGCGAGCATATTTTCAGCTTTGGCTTTTTCCTGAACCGAGGTAGCTCCCATGGCCGCGCTGCGGGCTGTAGTTACATCCTGAAACACCTTTGATTCATGGGTGGCATAGCCCTTGACACTGTTTACCAGGTTCGGGATTAAGTCATAGCGCCGTTTCAGCTGGACATTAATATCGCTCCACGACTCATCTACCCGATTTTTCGCGCCCACTAAACCGTTATAAATAACGATCAAGGCAATTGCTATAACCGCAATGACTCCGAGTACAATCCAAAGTTCCATCAAAAATATATCCTTATTGTTAGGACCTTATTATAGCAGTTTTTAAAAGCTTTTGGCAGTACCAAGCAGTAACTTCAACTATGGTGGGAGAGGAGGGACTCGAACCCTCAAGCCTTATTAAGGCAGCGGATTTTAAGTCCGCCGTGTATACCATTCCACCACTCTCCCTGGAGGCACCTACCGGAATTGAACCGGTGTACAAGGTTTTGCAGACCTCTGCGTAACCACTCCGCCAAGGTGCCAAACGTATGCTTATGCTGTGGGTAACCTCCAAATTATACATGGCTATCTGTTGGCTTAACAGAACATCGTTTGATAGCATAACCGTTTTAATATATACTATTTGCATATGAAGCGGAGCAAAAAGTCAGTCAAGCTCATGTCGCTGCATCATTTGAATGCCGCGATGATTTTTCTTATTGCCGCAGTATCGGCAGTTACGGGAACATATGTTGTTTACAATTCGTTTGCCAACAACGCTCCTACAGCCTGGAACAATTATGTGATTTTATATGTTGTAGACCCAGTTCACGGTGGCGGAATTCCAAATGTTGATATTAGAATACGTTCCTCGCTTGGTAGTCCAGACGCTTCATGGTATTGCCGGTCATCTTCAAGCGGTAATGGAGCCTATTCTATTACCAATGGTGACGGGGCATCCGTATTTTATACGTGTCCGGTTTCGGGGACCAACCCACCCGGCTCCTCCGCGCAATACTATATTTACTACGCGATTAAAGGCGGATATTATGAGCACCCAGGCTCCCCTTATAAGGTAAATAGCAATTCGTTTACACTAACCAATGGCGGCGCAAACGGCCCTTTTTACTATTACATGACGTATGATGATCCGACGCCTCCTCCTCCTCCACCTCCACCACCACCACCACCTCCTCCACCTCCTCCACCTGGGCCGCCGCCTCCTCCACCTGGGCCGCCGCCTCCTCCACCTGGGCCGCCGCCTCCTCCTGGCCCGAGCCCCAGTCCTCAGCCCGGCCCTTCACCCGCTCCAACCCCTAGTCCTACGCCAAGACCGAATCTGGGAGGGATCACTATTCCGTTTGTCAGCACTAAGCCAACAACACCAGCGCCCGCACCAGATACAACACCGCCGGGAACTCCACAGAACCTTGCAGCAACCCAAGATAGCGGCGTGGTATCCCTTACCTGGGACACGGTTAGTGACGCGACAACCTACAAAATTGAGCGCTCGCTTGGAGGTGACGAATGGGTAGTGCTTCAAGAAAGCTTAACCGCTAATTTTGATGACATCTCGACTGAATTTGCCACCAAATACTACTATCGTGTGGCGGCCATCGATGCGGCCGGCAATGCCAGCCCATACGCCACTACAGAACTGGCAACAAACGACTTTGAAGCCAATGTTGTTCCCGAGGAAGCTACTACTATATGCTCGGACAATAACAGCGTGTGCTACGAGATTAGCGCCGGGACATTTAGCGAAGAGTTGTCCTGCGCGGTGTCAGAAAGCAGCGTTATTCCGCCCAAGAACAGTTTGATTAAACCCAACTCGCTCACCTGTAAAAATAAGTCCGGCGATGAAATTACTGAATATAAAAATCCAATCAGGGTGGTTTTCCAAGCCTCCGGCAAACAAGCTGCCGCTAAAATGAAGATAGTCAGTGTAACCGGTAAAAAGGCTTCCTTACTGAACTCTTCAGTAGATGAAAAGCAAAATATCCGCACCCTTGAAATTGAAAAGCCCTTGGTCCTTGCAGCGGTGAAAAGTGGCGGCAGCGCCTGGCTTTGGATCCTTTTGGCCGCGGCAGTAGCGGCCATCGTGGGCGGATTCATCGTTATGATGCGCCGCCGGCAAAGTGAAACCATGTATACTAATGGCCCGCTCGCCAGTGCCGGAAACCCTTACATTCCCAAACCCACACCAGGAGTGGTACCCGGTACCACCACGGTCGCGCCTGCGCCGCACTATGAAACCGCCCCGCTGGAAGAACACCCCCTGCAAAGTGCCCGTGACCGGTTGAACCACGTTGAATCACCGGAGGATAACATAATGCCTCCAACACCCGCGCATCCTTCGGTACCGCCCCCTTCCCCGGCACCGAACCCAACCAATCACGCCGACATTACCCGCTACCACGACCCTAAGAAGTAGTACCGGATTTAAAGGTAACGGTCGTCTTTGACCACCTCAACCCACACACCGTCAGGATAATGATTCATCAAGATTCTGCACCGAAATGGCGGTATGGTGCGGTCTTAAATTCGCTTACTCCCGCCGTTCCATGCAAGTTGGTATTTTTTCGGCGGTAGATCACCCAGCCACCCAAAGAAATAAAAATTTTCAACTACTATCTTATAAAACTGTCCTTTGTCGGCCTGTTTGGTGTCTTCAAGCGCATTGTCGCTCATGCCCAAACGCGCTTTGTAGCACTCAAAGGCTTTCAACTGCTCCTCACCCGGCCCTAACTGCCTGGCTGCACCCTCAAAATACACGCCGGCAATTTTATCGCCCTGCGCAAACTGCCGGACGATATTGCCGGCCACATAAGGATTATTTATGATCTCTTGGCTGTGCCGGCGTGAGGGCGATGAATGAAAATAGAGGTTGAGATCCTCGTCAAAGACAAAATGCACCTCGCACACCCATGGCTTGTTATTCGCGGATGTTGCCAGCGACATGTGTACCGTTGGCTCGAGGTTGTCACGAATTGCTTGTTCAATATCCATGCCGTCATTGTAGCAAACGGCCCGGCATGTTGATTTATGAGATACTACTATCAATGCTACGTTCAGGAATTCTCATAAGCGCTGCAGCAATTATCTTGCTATACCTCCTTCGTATCGTGATTACCGGCAACCTCCGCTACGACTTCATTGTTTGGAATATCTTTTTAGCGTCGGTTCCCCTCTTAATTGCACGAGTATTTCCGGTTATTCAGCACCACCTTACCGGGTGGATTGCTAAAATTAGTTCGTTAGCGGCAGCCGGTTTATGGCTGCTATTCTTACCCAATGCCTTCTATATCATCACTGATTTTATGCATTTAAACTCAAGTGTCGTAGTTAATGCCCGCCACGACACTAAAACCTACTCCTTGTTTTATGAGCGCGGCTCGGGTCTTTATGTGTACGACACGCTCATACTGTTCGCGGCTACCGCTTTTGGTGCTTATGTGGGCGGCTTGGCGCTCTACCACGCCTATAATTACTTCAAGAAACGCACCTCACCGCTCCTTACTAACACAGCTATAGTGCTGATTATGCTGCTCTCGGCCGCCGGCGTGTACATTGGCCGCTTTGGGCGATGGAACAGTTGGGAAGGTGTTACGCACCCTTATGACATAGTGGCTGATCTATTTGGCTACCTGATCTCCACAGAAACCCGTGGCCGCTTCATTATTTTGGTTCTTACAGTCGTTATCTTTCAGGTGATAAGTTTAGTATTTGTATGTCGGCAAAAGAGCCATGATAAGTAGCGAGGCCTAAGTTTGAATGGAGCTATTTCCCGGATATCTCATACCCACCATCTACAAGCAATGTTTGCCCGGTAATGAAGCTGGCTTGGTCGCTAGCCAGGAATAAGATAGCTTGCGCAATCTCTTTAGGCTGAGCCACCCGGCCCAAAAGCGACATCTCAACCTGTTTCCAAACCGTATCATTCCAGGTCTCGCTGATATCGGTTAACGTAAAACTAGGGGAAACCGCGTTTACGGCTATGTTTGGGGCGTATTCTTTAGCCAGAGACGACGTGAGGTTTATTACCGCTGCTTTACTGGCCGAATACGCGGTATTCCTCCCCGCCGCCAAAGACGCATGGCCGCGAGTTGAGGAAACATTCACTATGCGACCAGTGTCTGCCTTTTGCATATAGGGAATAACAGCCTGGACGCAGTGCACAACACCCAGAACATTAACGCTAAACTGATTGAGCCAATTTTCATCATCACTTTCAAGAAATGGCTTAGGAACAACAATGCCAGCACTATTTATAAGCACGTCAATCCTGCCTATGCGTTCAATCGCAGTAGTTATTGCTTTCTGAATTGCCGGTTTATCCGAGACATCCCCTACAATATAGTCACAGCCCAGGGAGCGGGCAAACTTCTTAAGCCCTTCTGTTTGCTTGCTGCCATGAAGTATAACTTTGGCGCCCCGTTCAACAGCTAGCTTAGCCGTGGCTGCCCCAATGCCTCGGGATGAACCAGTGATTAAAATTATTTTGCCTTTCATGGGATATAAGTATAGCAAAAAGGCTTTTCTATAAGTTAAGACTTAACGTTATTGCTTAGCAAGATCTGAAATGATTAGCTGGAAAGCTCATGCCCAATCTTCTTAGCCAGTTCATGCGTCCAGCGATTTAAGCGATCGAGCTGATGCCCCATGACAATCCTTTCGTCATCTGAGATTTCCTGGCGTTTGGCCTGTGCATCTAGTAGATCTAATACTCTACGCATATCAGAGGCACTGGCCTTTTCCTCCAATGACCTATCGATATGATCAAAACGTTTAGCAATATAATTGAATAGCCTAGTGCTTTCATCGTTACTCATATACTGAAATTATACGCTAAAAACAAAGCAGGAAGAATATTCTCAAAGCTTCTATCGAAAACTTTTGCCAAAAGAGCCAGCCTTGTCTTCACATCCCTTTTTATACGAAGCAAGAAACACCCCTCTAAATATACTGGGCGGTGAAGGAATCTTTGGAGCTTTTAAGGTCAGCGGGGATTCCTTCAAACAAGACTTTGCCTCCGCGTTTGCCGCCTTCCGGCCCCATATCGATAAGCCAATCCGCCTGCCTGATAACGCCAAGATTATGTTCGATGACAACAACGGTGTCCCCGCCATCAACCAGACGGTTCATAATATCCAGCAGATGCTGGATGTCGGAGGTATGCAGGCCAGTTGTCGGTTCATCCATAACGTAAATGCTGCCTTTTTTGTGCAGTTCGCCCGCCAATTTGAGGCGCTGGCATTCACCGCCAGACAGCGTACTAAGCGGCTGCCCCAGGGTCAGGTAGTCCAGCTCAACATCATTCATCGCCCGCAGCTTCTTGCTGATTTCCTTGTCTTCAAAGAATTCCAAGGATTCAGCAATGGTCATAGCAAGAACATCGGTGATAGTTTTACTATTGAAGGTATACGCAAGCACCTCCTCCTTGAAGCGCTTTCCTTCGCAGATTTCACAAACCAGTTTCGCTTCATCTAAAAATGCCAAGTCGGTCGCGACATATCCCGTCCCCTGGCAGTTTTCGCAACCGCCTTTCGAGTTGAAGCTAAATAATGAGGCGTCGACCTTATTTGCCAACGCGAAAATTTTGCGGATCACGTCCATGATTCCGGTGTAGGTAGCTGGGTTCGAGCGGCTGTTTACACCCACGCCCGACTGGTCAATCATGATTGCATCGGGATAGGCCTTCACAAACGTTTGGTTAATCAGCGAACTTTTCCCGAACCACGATGCCAACGTTATCCATTCTTTTTAGATTAGATTTTATTAATTTCATATCTGCTAATTTTATAGGCTTTTAGCTTTTATATAAGACATTTCTAAATCCCTTCTCCATATTTTTGATCTTAACCCTCAACTGCTACCGCAAAGCCACCGTACGCCATTTTCTTCATATCGTTCGGCATTTCAAAGTCAGTCTGATCGCTATATGTTTCATCCATCTCAGCAATAACTTTCTTGTTTACTTCATCGCGATGTTCTTTAGATTCAAAAACAATAAATGAGAACCAGACGTTTTCATCGTCACCCGCACCAGCCATTTCTTTATAAGCACGTGATTTATGATCACCCATTTCCTGCTGCTTCAGATCATCACCTCTGCATTCAAAGTATTGAAGCGCACCGTGCTTCATCCATGAATCACGCCCTTCTTCTGCCATTTTCTGGTATTCAGCTTCTTTTCCTTTAGGAACTACCAGTACAAAACCATCAACATATTTTGCCATTTTATATACTCGCTTTCATTTAAGTTAGTTCCTATCTGATTTTAACATTCAATACTCTTCCACAGATTAACAACAATAAAAAAAGGACACAGAAGCGTCCGATAATTCCCATTCGGTGCGCGTTAAGCTACGAAAGTAAAACGCTATTTCTTAGAGAATACCAGAAATCTACCGAATAAATTAGGAACTCCCATGTTCCTAATTAGCTAAATATTCTTATTTTCTTTTGGGTTTAGTTGATAGCTTATCAAGCAATGAAGCCTGCAACAGATTCCACACAATTGAATTTACAAAGTAAGCTCCAATAGCAATTAGCGCCACAAGCACTATGTTATGGCCCAGCTCACCGTCAAATAGGCTTATAATCCCTGCAAGCAATACTACCAATACAGTCAAAGCTAAATAAGCATGCTGTAGCTTTTGTCGTTCGCTCTTTTGTACATTCCAGCTATTAAGCGAGTTTTTTAGAACCTCAAACATTACATCTCCTAAACAGTATTGTATATTGTACCACCATACCATACGTATGTCAATTTTGTGTGGCAACTGTCGCACTTAAACAAAACAAGTAACCATCTCAAGCATGTTGGTTTAAAGGTCTGTAGCCCATAATATAAGCCTGTGAACTGTTAGAATAAAAAGCATGAGCAGTAGCGTAAAGTTAAAACGGTCGCTCGGTCTTCCGCTCGTTACCTTATATGGTCTGGGTAATATACTCGGGGCGGGTATTGATGTTCTGGTAGGAAAAGTTGCTGGATTTGCTGGAACCAGTATCACACTGGCTTTCTTAATCGCAACGATTACTGCTGCGTTCACAGCCTTTTCATACAGGGAGCTGGCTGGGCCCTATCCAGTAAGTGCCAGCGTTTCTGTGTATTAGCACAATGCCTTCGGCAAGCGGTGGCTAAATGTACTAATTGGTCTTGCTATGGTTGCTGGTGGCATTGCCTCAGCCGCAGCTTTGTCGCAGGGCTTTGCAGGGTATTTAAGTTCATTTATCGCAATTCCGACTGTCGTAGCGAGCGTCGGACTACTCGTTATATTTAATCTATTTCTAAATTACTAACTATAACAAAAGGGTGCGTTTGAGTTCTGTTTGGGTTTAGTTAAAAACACCAATTTTGTCGGTACTTAACAGATGTAAATCTTGGTGATTTCAATGGTGCGCTATTAGCTACGAAAGTAAAACATTACTTCTTAGAGATTTGCTGGACGTGGCTTAATGCAAGCCTAGCCAAAAGCTAGTTACGTCTGTGTCTGGTGCATTATTGAGTGATGTCAGAAATTCTTGAGCTGGAACTTCGCGGTAATGATGGTCATGATGGCTTTTGTGTTTTTCACCATCCTCGATGAAGAATCTAGTACTTTCTGGCGAGTGCACCACGATAATGCAGTCTATCTTCATATCGCTATATGCAGGCAATATACGCTTTAGGTATTCCTTGGCGTGTATATATTTATGGCCAAGAGCCCTGACCCAAGCTTGCGTCGTGTCATATTTAGCAATGATACTACTAACGTCTTCTCTTTTAAGGATATCAAATACTGCACGATACTCAATGACTCCTTCGCTTCTGCAGTATTTTTTAGCTTCCTCTTGGCTAACTGGCAAATACTCTGGTCCGCCACCCTTAAATTCGTGATTTGTTACACCAGTGTAATATACACTCTATTTCTTTGGAACAGCTGTAGATAAAAGCGTTTTGCTCGTATCCACTACTAAATTTTGTTTTTGGGTATTTCTTGATAAGTGGAACATTTTTGTTATTTGCATAATATGCAATAAGTCTTCCGCATACTATAAAAAGAGAAATAACAATTATTAACGATTTCTTTTTTAATAGTTTAATCATGGTTTTGAATATAACAGTTTGAATATGGCATTGTGGTAATTAGGTTAAAACGCATTCTTATTTCCATCATCTTCTCTAATAAGCAGCCTTCTTTCTAAACTTTTCGTCTTAACTCCTTCTGCTAGGAATAAGAGGTGTTAAAAACCCAGAATTAACAGATAAAAAAGAGCCCTAAATGGGCTCAAAGTTGCGAATGGTGCAGCACGGTTGCTGAAGTTATAACCATATTAACAGATACAAAAAGTATTACTACTACTTGAGTTAGGCTGTATTCCGCTATGAATTTTAAAGAAGAAATTTAGCCAACACCGGAGCGATAACATCAGCCTTAACATCGTGAGACTGTCCGTCAAGAGAACGGAGCTGAGCATTAGGCATGGTCTCTGAAAGTTTCTTTGCTGTCTCGCCCATGAAGTCAGGGCTGTTAGCCCCATATAAGACTAATGATCTTGTATCTATGGTTTTAGTATCTAGTTTTGGGTACTGTTCCATAAGCTCGATAGTGTCATAAGCAAGTGTATGAGCCATGGCAGTCAAACCTTTCCACATAGGTAAACGTTCCATGGCTGCAATTTGCTTATCACTTACTCCCACCGATTTTACAAATAAGGCAACCGCGTCGTCACGATTATCTTCATCGAGGAGCCGTTTAAGTTCTTTTCTGTAAACTTCTGAAGCAGTCTTAGCGGCTGGATCAGCGTTATACGGGAGTTCATACAGTACTAAGCCTTTAACTTTGCCGCCTAGTTCTTTTGCTACCATGAGTGCAAGTACGCAGCCTGATGAGTGTCCGTACAAGTACGCCTCCCCGCCTAATTCATTGATTAATGTTTCAATATCTTCAACTTCTTTATTGATTGTGTAGGGCAGCGTATCAGTGCTGTCACCTCGACCGCGCCGGTCATAACTCACTACAGTGAATTGGTCAGAAAGTAGCTCGGTAAGTTTTTTTCCTTGGCTACGCCTGTTCAAGGCTCCAAGTACCAAAATCAATAGCGGTCCTTGGCCTTTTTTATCAAAGGCAATAGTTGTTGCGTCTTGAGAATTAGTCTTATTCATTTATTGCTTTGTCCATGACGTTACATCCTCTAATACTTTATCAATGTTTAATAAGGTTTGCTCAAGTCCACGCCGCGATCGTTCAAGCATTATACCGTCTGCGAGCCACCCAAACTCTGTAATAGTGACCTTGGTTTTTGTATCATCTAATGCTTCGAATTCAACTTGCTGTTTTTTATTCATAGCTGTCTCTGCAGGTAAGCCTGCTTGTGTGGGGGGAATTATATTTCCTTGCTCGTCCGCAAAATTACTTATGAATTTAATGAGCTTGTGCGGAACAACTTGTGTATATTCAAAGACATTGTAATAATCCAATCCACCGTATTCTTTAGAGGCGCGCATTCCTACATGCGAAATGCCGCTTTCACGCACATCCATTTTTGCCAAAATATTCGTAAAGCCATCTACTCCCCACCACCGTTGTACGAATCTTTCTGCTGTCCAGACTTGCCAGACTTTTTCGATTGGGGCATTAAATATATGGTTAACGATTAAATCTTTTGTTTGAGGCATAGAATAATGATAACAAAAAAGACATCTTACAACAGTTTCCAGTTTAAATATATGCTTGTTAGTAATGTTGAAATCGAGACTAAAACCGTTAACAGATAAGCGTAAAAAATAAAGCACACCATTAAGATGCGCAGTATCTATAAATTCGTTTTGGTGCGGGTACAGGGACTCAAACCCTGGACCTCTTCCTTGGCAAGGAAGCGCTCTATCAGCTGAGCTACACCCGCATGTGTATATTTGGTGGCGAGACTCGGACTCGAACCGAGGACACGAGGCTCTTCAAGCCACTGCTCTACCAACTGAGCTATCTCGCCGAGTACTAACGCGACCTAGAGATAATAGCGAAAATAGTGTCGCTTTTCAATTAAATCAAGGTGTTAATTTCTTTAGCTAACTGAAAATCTTTATCCGTGACCCCTCCGAAGGCATGAGTGTTAAGCCGAATTGTCACTTTATTGTAAATGTTCGTCCAATCAGGGTGATGGTTGCGTTGTTCGGCAATTTCCGCAACTTTTATCATGAATGTAAATGCGATAACAAAATCCTTAAATGAAAATTCACGGTACAGGCGATCATCGGAAAATTTCCAGCCTGGAATTTCCACCAATCGTTCATTGATGATTTTTTCTGTTAATTTCATAGGTAAGATGGTGGGCGATGAGGGATTCGAACCCGCGACCCCCTCGGTGTAAACGAGGTGCTCTAACCAGCTGAGCTAATCGCCCTAATTGTTATTGGTGCGGACGAGAGGACTTGAACCTCCACGGCCTAAGCGGCCACCAGCCCCTCAAGCTGGCGTGTCTACCATTCCACCACGCCCGCGCACCGGTGTTTGTTGACCCTAGAAATAGTACCATGCTTTTTAACGATACGGGAGGCGGTCGTAAGGATGGCCAACGGTGTATTCGGAACGCAACAACTCTTCCTGTTTCTGCTTAGTGGCTCCCAGCTTAATGCCAGGGTTAAAAATACTGTTCGGATCACAGAGTTGCTTTACTTTGTGAAAGACATCCGCCATTTCGCGGCCGCATTGCCGCTCCAGGTAAGTGCCCTTCAATAAGCCGTCACCGCCTTCGCCTGCGATGGTTCCCCCCATCTTAATAACCGAGCCGTAGAATTCGTCCATGAGTTTAGGCACGAGCTTGCGGTCTTTGGCCTTAGAAAGAGTCATATAGGGAAACACCTGCATTAAGCCGGCACCGATGTTCCCCCAGATAGCGGCAGTAAGCCTGTGCTTCTTTAACAGTTTGTGGGTCATCTCAAAAAACTCCGGCAGTTTTGCAATAGGGACGCCAACATTGTTAAGAATTGGCAAAGGCCGGGCGGGCTCCTCTTTAGCATTTACGATAACCATCGCGGCGGCCTGCAAGTTCCACAGCCGCGCTTGCTCGTGACGGTTGGTGGTGGCATGATAGGCACTGGCAGTGGAGCGCACCAGCCGCTCGGCGCGGCGGCCCAGAATGTTTTGGCGTAAGTGCGATGCGTTATCGAATTCAACCAGCAGAACCAGCTGGGGAACCTCCTCCGGTAAAAGGCCCGTTATAAGGCGCGGCTGGTGGTTGTAAACAGCACTAAGCAGCTGGTGGCCAATACACTCGATGCGGCTGGGATGAAGCTTGAGTAGACGTAAAATGGCTTCCCCGCCAGCCTCAATATCGTCGTAGCTGGCGGCGATCACGTTCGTGCGGGCTTCAAACCGGCTAGTAATTAACGTGGCTTCGGTGATCAGCCCAAGCGTGCCTTGAGAGCCGATAAAGAGTTGGGTAAGGTCAATTGAACCGCCGCGGCCGCGTACCGAGCTAAGCCTATAACCAACTGAATTTTTATTAACACCCCATTCGGCTTCTTTAATAGTTCTCACGTCATCCTGTAAGATGCCATCAATGCCGCGATACAGGTCTCCCTCGCGCGTCATCATGCCCTTTTTACGCTCTACCTCGCGGCGGCTTAAGCGGCGGGTTTCAATTAACGAGCCGTCGTCCAATACGACTTTTAGCCGTTTAACCCAGCCGGCACCGCCGCCGTAGCGTAAGCTCCTGCCGCTGGCACGGTGGCTCGCCAAGGCGCCGCCAATGGTAGAGATGTCTTGGGAGGGGCCATACGGGAGCAAGGTACGGCCCTGGGTACGCAACGCCGTTTGGAGCGAGCCAATAGTGGCCCCGGCCTGTATCGTTACAGTGTCTTTAGTGGAACGCAGGATCCGGTTGAGATAGGTTGGAAACGATACAATTGCTCCGCTTCCCACCACGGCGCCGGTGGCGTTTGTCCCTGACCCCCGTCCCTGCAAATGGAACCCTTTGCCGGCAGTAGCCGCTTCCTGGGCATAAGCAACCGTTGCCTGCACGTCTGGTAAGTGGCGTGGATAGACCACCGCGCTCGGCATACTACTATACACGCTCCCATCGGTCGCGAAGAATTGGCGCGCCGCTTTGGCATCCGTGAGGCTGCCGTCAATCCGTGTACGCAGGGTTTTTATATGATGGGGCTTCATAATAGCTCGCGAGGGTTAAGCGATATGGGTAATTTCTTTGGCTCGTTCACGAATGTTGATAGGATAGATGCCGCTAAAGCAGGAAGTAGAAAGATGGTTCGGATTGATGTTGGTGGCTTTTAACATTCCCTCAAACGATAAGTAGCCGAGGTATTCGCAGCCAATATCGGCTTGGATTTCCGGTACCGACATTTGGGCAGCTATTAAATCAGCCTGGCGCGGGGTATCGATACCATAGAAATCAGGATACTTTACCGGCGGGGAGCTAATAAGCACCGAGACCGTTTTAGCACCAGCACCATAAAGCATTTTAATCATTTTACGGGTTGTGGTTCCGCGCACAATGGAGTCGTCAACCACCACTACCCGCTTGCCCATCAGCGCTTCAGGCACCGGGTTAAGCTTTAGTTGAAGGTCCTGGTTGCGGACCTGGTCGTTTGGCTGAATAAAGGTGCGATGGATATAACGGTTTTTAATAAGTGCATGGTCGAAGGGGATACCGCTGGCTTGGGCGTAACCTAGAGCCGCCGGAATTGCCGAGTCCGGCATGGGGATTACCACATCAGCTTCCAGGGGATGCTCTTTGGCTAACTGCGCGCCCAAAGCCCGGCGGACTTCGCCGACACGTTGCCCCATCAGCAGGCTGTCGGGACGGGCAAAATAAATAAACTCGAAAATATCGAGTTTAGGGTTAGGTTCTACCAGCTGGCGGGAGCGCAGGCCATGCTTATCCAGAATAATCATTTCGCCGGCGTTAATATCCCGCAGCAGCCCGGCGCCAATTGTGTCAAAGGCGCAGGTTTCCGATGCCACTACCCATCCAAACTCCGTCTTGCCTACACTCAGCGGCCGGATTCCGCAAGGGTCGCGGAAGGCTACAATCTGGTCGTGGCTCATGGCAACACACGAAAACGCACCGGTGAAATACTTATAACACCGTTCCACCGCGTTGGCCAAGTCCATACCGTTGCCCACATAGTAGTTCAGGGAAGCGGCCATCATTTCCGAATCATTACTTTCACTGTGCTCAATGCCGTGCTTGTCCAGGAAATCCTCAAGAGCCTGGGTGCTGGGCAAATTCCCGTTATGGGCAAAGGCCACGCCCGCCTCAGGATGCAGCACCGGTTGACCATGATTGGCCGACGTACCGCCGGACGTTGAATAGCGATTGTGCCCAATCGCCATGCCGCCGTGAAGGACTTCAAGATCTTTGTCATCGTAGACTTGGGCTACAAGACCCTGCTCGCGATGACGGTAAAACTGCTTACCGTCTCCGGTAACGATTCCTGAGCTTTCCTGGCCCCGATGCTGCAGCGCGTACAATCCGTAATAGACTTTATGGGCGACCTGTTGGTCTGGCTCAAAAATAGCAAATACTGCACATTTCTCATGCAGTTCACGGTGTATCATACCTTTATTCTATAATATTTTACGCCTAATAAACAGCACGAGCGCTATCATACAAACGATTATTTTTTATGTATTCTGAAACCGCCGGAGGCAAACCCTCAACCTTGGCAGATATACCCACGGCTTTACGGATCAAGGATGAGGAAATGCCGACAAGCGGCATTGTTAAGGTTTCATAGCGCAACACCGGGGCCAGGCGACCAAACCGATGACGAAGCTCCGCTTTTGTGATTTCGTGACTGCCACTCCGCCGTGCCACACCAAAAGACAGCAGCTGCAGTAATTCTTCAATATTATCCCAACGCTCAAGGGTCGCGAAGGTATCATCCCCCATCAGCAAAAATAGCTCTGTATTGGGATAAAACTGCTTCAGCTCCTGGATTGAGGCGAGGTCGTGGTTGCGCACCTGGCGTTGCAACGGCAGCTTATCGGCGTGAATCTTTGGGCGCGCCTGTGCTCCCAAACGCGCCATCTCCAACCGATGGCTAAAATCAATCACGTCGGTTTTATGGTTGGGTTGGGCGTCAATTAAAATCAACACCTCTTCCAACCCCAACTGATTCAAAGCCTCTTCGGCTAGCCATAAGTGCCCATGGTGGATAGGGTTGAAAGTGCCAGAAATTAAGCCGATACGGTTCAGGAGCGGTACTCCGGATTTTCAAAATCAAAGCGAGTCCCCGCGTCCCAAGCTTTGCGTTGATTGCCATAGGCCGGAAAGCCGCCAGTATCTTTCATCATCTTGGCCAGATGCATTAAGTTCCAGGTCATAAAGGTGGTATTACGGTTGGTAAAATCGTTATCCACGCCGGCAGTGCCGCCGTTCTCCTCCTTGTCGCCATAGCTGGGGCCCGGGCCGGCCTCTCCAATCCAACCGGCATCGGCTTGCGGCGGAATAGCGTATCCCAGGTGCTGCAAGCTGTACAAGACATTCGAAGCACAATGCTTAATGCCATCTTCATTACCGGTAATTAAGCAGCCACCAACTCGCCCGTAATAAATCCATTGTCCCCTCTTATTCAAATCGCCGGAAGTAGCATACAGCCGTTCAATTACTTTTTTCATTTGCGAGCTGTTATCACCCAACCAAATCGGCCCCGCCAACACCAGAATATCGGCCGCCAGGACTTGGTTATAAATTTCCGGCCATTCGTCGGTTTTCCAACCGTGTTCACGCATATCTCCATATACCCCTGTGGCAATATCATGGTCCACCGCCCGGATGTAGTCCACCGCCACGCCCTGTTTTTCCATAATGCCGCGGCTGATATTTACCAGCAGCTCAGTGTGGCTCTTAGCCGGCGACTTCGTTAAAGTGCAATTAATAAATAGGGCTTTTAACCCGGAGAAGTCCCCTTTTGTTGATTCATCCATAATAGTGCTCCGATCTAACAAGTAGCATACTTCGATTGTAGCATTTACGTACTATACTAATGGCTATGAAGGAATCCGTGAAAATTGCTCTTCTTCAAATTGCTCCTCCCCGTACTTTCAAGGAAGCAGAGGATATGGCTTTGGAGCGCTGCAAAGAAGCTGCTGGGAAAAACGTCGACATAGTGCTGTTTCCCGAGCTCTGGAATATCGGCTATACGTTTCCCCCCTCTCAGAATCAACACGATATCCAGAAATGGAACCGTCTGGCTGTTGCCCGCACTAGTTACTATGTCCGGTCATTTGGAAAGCTGGCCAAAAGCCTTAATATTGCTATCGCTGCCACTTATCTCGAAGATTGCGGAAGGGCGATGCCAAAAAACTCGGTAACCGTTTTTGATCGCCACGGCAAGGAGCGCCTCCACTATTCCAAAGTCCATACCTGTGATTTCGGTGATGAAATTTTATTAGAGCCAGGAACGCGGTTTGAGGTTGCTGCTCTTGATACCGCCGCTGGAGAAATCAAAATCGGCGCCATGATTTGCTTTGACCGAGAGCAGCCTGAAAGTGCCCGTATTCTCATGCTGAAAGGCGCAGAGATTATTATTGTCCCCAATGCTAGCAATCTTAGGAAGGCCCAGCTGCAACAGTTTTCCACAAGGGCATTTGAAAATATGGTTGGCGTCGCAATGGCAAACTATCCTCTCCCCAAATATAACGGCCATTCGGTGGCTTTCAGCCCAGTAACTGAAGATGAAGGCCAAAATGATAGAGATAACCGCCTGGTTCAGGCTGATGGTCGGGAAGGTATTTATTATGCCGAATTCGACATGAAGTCAATTCGTCTCTGGCGAAAGCGACAAATTTGGGGTAACGCTTACCGTAAACCCCGCGCCTACACTAAAATTGTTGATTAGCTATAAGTGCATTGGTGGGCGAGAGAGGACTTGAACCTCCACGAGCTTGCGCTCACTAGAACCTGAATCTAGCGTGTCTACCATTTCACCACTCGCCCGGGATACAAGTTGACTGATAAACTATAGCTTGGTTTTGACCTTTTTGAAAGGCTGCGCAGGCGCGCCGCGGTAGAACTTTTGTGGCATGTCGTCACCCGGCGTAAGCCTTGGTGACCATGCTCAGAAAAGTTTCTACCCGGTAAGCCGACGTAGCCCCTATGCTAGCGGCGAGGCACTTCGCGCACATTAACCGACCATTTCTCAATCCCGGTAAACCGGTCGGAAGGGCTTATGAGCTTGCGGATAGAGACGCCGTAAACCGAACTATCAACCCCGTACTCATAACTTGGTGTATACAGCATGACCGCCGGCGTATCATTCACCCAGGCTTGAATAAAACTGCGGTATTTTGCTGCCCTTAAGGCGGGGTCGCGCAAGATGCGCCCGCTTTCCAGCGCCGCGTCTGCCTGTTTCGAGCTGTAAGCCGAGATATTAAGTCCCGGATCCTTGATTTGCGAGGAGCTCCAGTAAGCGTAAACGTCAGGGTCTGCCCCTAAATTAATGCCGTACAAAAGCGCGTCGTAATTCCGCGGGCGAATATAGCTTTGCTGTAACTTATCCGGACCGACTTCAGTTATGTCGAGGTCGGCCCCGACGCGCTTCCACTGTTTGGCCAGCTCTTTGGCTACAGGAGAATAAGGACTGTTTGCTTGGGTAACCAACTTAATTTTTAACGACTTACCATTCTTGGCACGGATGCCGCCCCGGCCCTCTTTCCACCCAGCTGACTCCAGTGTCGTTTGCGCCTGCTTAAGGTTGAAAGCCGGCTGGTGGGCGGCTCCCGCCATATTTAACCCGGTACTAAGAAGCGGTCCGGTCAATGGTGACGCCTCATTGTGGAATTGCTTTTTTACGATTGCCCCGCGATCAGTTGCCTGGGCGAGCCCTAGGCGCACCGCCTTGTCTTGAAGGACCGGCGAAGTTGTCTTAAAAAATACCCCTACCGCGTTAGGCACGCTTGCCCGGTAGAGCGATAAGGTCCCCAACTTGGCCGCCTCATTCATTTGATCCGGCTGCAAACGCCCTACGCCCAGCACTTGACGATGCTTATAGGCATCTAAGGCCTTGTCATAGTCACTATAAAGACGAAGAGTAATGTTGGCGATCAGCGGTTTCGCGTGATAATAAGCGGTGTTTGCAGTCAGGTTAATTTCACCGGACGTTGAATCGAAGGTCGATAGCTTGTAGGGGCCGGTACCGACCGGCTTTTGGTTAAACTCCACCACCCTTAAGTTTTTTGGCTCGGTGTTTTCAAGAAGGTGGCGCGGGAGAAGCCCCACCGTAGTAGCGTTAATAAAAGGGGTATAAGCCTTTGGCAAGGTAAACACAGCCGTATGGTCATCCGGGGCGGCAACCTTCACCCCCTGCCAGCTGGCAGCCAGGGCAGAGCGGGTATCCGGGTTTTGAATAGCCGTAAGCGTAAAAACCACATCTTGCGCGGTTGCCGGTACACCGTCATGAAAACGCACGTCCTTACGCAAGTGGAAAGTATAGATCTTACCGTCCGGACTAATGTCCCAGCTTTCGGCAATATCAGGCTCCAGCTTTCCCTCGGCCGTAGTGCGTGTTAGGCCGCTAAAAATAAGATGGTTGGCATCGGCGCTGGCCCCGCCTTCAGGCAACACCGGATTCAAGTTTTTAATTGTGCCTACCACCGCCTCGCTATAGCTCCCGCCCGCTTGGGGCTGGGCTACTAGCCCGCGTTGGCGAATCGAGCTTGTTTGCAGTGCAAGCCCCAGGCCCAGGGCAATCACTACGAACCACCAACCCAGGGCAAACCGTCGGATCATGGTAAGCTGCCGCCATTTACCCCAGAACCCAAACCTAATATAACGCTTGCCCATATACCACAAGCGCCTCACATTACGCTGCACCCGGCGTAAGTTGCGTTGCAGACGAAAACGGAGATAGGTGATCATCTTATTTCATTAGCCTTATTTGGATAAAATGCTGAGAATTACCGATAGCACGAAAATAAAGCCCGCGCCAATGGTAGTGTAGTAAACGCCTTGCTCCGCTCCGCGCCGAGAACGGTACCCTTCGCTTTCACCCCCGCCCATGGACGCGCCTAAGCTTGATCCGCGGGATTGCAGGAGCACGGTAGTTATAATGATGATCGCGGTAATAACCGTTATGTAATTAAATAGGCTTTTCACGGGACCCTTCCATAATATTGGTGAGTAAGTAGTTTACGAGCCAGATGATAAGAACCGCCCAAACTGCTTGCCAGAATGAAGTGATGCTCAACGCCGGATAGATCAGCGTCACCAGGTATAACATAAACCCGTTTACTATAAAGGTGAATAAGCCCAGAGTCAATAAGATAGCAGGGAGGGCTAAGATAATTATAAGCGGCCGAATCACAGCATTAACGATCGAAAATATTAGCGCGCCAACAATCAATACGCCAAAATTTTTCCCATAATCGACACCGCTCAGCACATGCGAGGCTGCCCATAAACCTAATAAATTAATTAGCCAACGCAGTAGGAACGCGCGGATCATGCATTTTGCGCTTTTAAAATACCGTTTACAGCCGCGGCCACTTCGTCCGGCACGTGCTGCATTTTAGACATATACTTAGTGATTTGCAGGTCATTTGATTCCGGCATTGCTTCAAAATTACTTACCACAACCACTTTTATCCCGTCATTTTTAGGATCGCTACGCAGCTGCTTCAAAAAGCTCATGCCATCTTGGTTGGGCATGAGCATATCCAGAACGATGAGCGCCGGCTTTGCTTCCTCTAGCAGTTTTTTTCCCTCTAAGCCGTCGGTGGCAGATTTTACCGTGTATCCCATACCGCTCAACGCGGCGGTGTAGGCGGTCCGGAGTGCCGTGTCATCATCTATTACATATATGATCTCTGAATTATTCATTTAACCTTCTTCCGCTAAAACTTCCTTAATAATATCTTCAATTTCCCGCGGAGTAAAAGACGACTTCGTTAAATACTTCGTTGCTCCATAGGTTAAGGCATCCCGCACATCACTGGGAACCGACATGTTACTAAATACGATAATCTTTGTTTTGGGGTGCTCGGTTTTTGCCTTAAAGTTTTCTAAAAACTCAAGCCCGTTCATGGTGGGCATCAACATATCAAGCAAAATTACGTCAGGCTTAATCTTGCGCGCTAAATCCAAGCCTTCTTGACCCTCGGCGGCGACAGACGTGGCATAACCGTCTATCGTTAGAACGGTTTCATAAGCGTCTCGTAACATCGGATCGTCTTCGATTATAAGAACTGAAATTTTAGCTGTCATGTATAAGTTTTTTTAGTTTACGGCTGCATTCGTCAATGTCTTTTCGATTTTCGGTCAAGAGTCCCATCGACACTTGAATCCACTCAATAAGCTTCGGCATATCCTTTTGTACTATTTCATGCGGTTCCTTACCTAAATGAGAGCGAATTTGCCTGCTTACGAAACGATCCGAAGCCGGGCCAAGGTAGTACTCAATAGTAGTAACTATAGCATCATAAAGTACAGGCGTCATTGGTTATCCCACCTTTTCCAGCTTAGCTAGCTGTTTGGCCCCAGTAGCCACCAATACATGCCCAACTCCGTAAGCAATAAGGAGGAGGTAGAGAAGCCCGAGAATACCGGCCAATTTCAACTGGCTTAATGAAGGGCCTATCGCCCCCAGAGCTTGAATTAAGACCGATGAGCCCACAATGCCAAGCAAGCCGACCGAAAGCCGCTGGGCCGCGCGGCGGTATATGATTCCGGCAGAGTGCTTCTGATAAAGGTGGACACATATGGCTGCCATAAAGCCTAAGAACCAGGCAACAAGATAAGGTAAAAGCAAAGTAGTTATGAGCAGCCAATCGGGCAGATAATAAGGAACTATCCTTGAAATGTCCGGCGAGGTCTGGCGATGGGGATTTATTGCAAGCAACCACGCGAAGAGTATGCCGATAACCACTATTGCCAGAATTACGCCTATCTGCGCTCCGCGAATATTTTTAAATTTTACAAGCGAAACCAGTTTCCAGGCACCCTTATATATCGTGCCAAACGCTACGAGCACAATGAACAGGTCTAGATAGTTGTGCATAATTACCCCCTCATTAAACCTTGGTGACCCCCTTAAATGAGGTTGGACTGACTGCAAAGTGGATGACACGGCTAATCCAAACACTAAAATCAACAGCCCATTGGCCACTACGTTAAGCGCGCTGCCATCTTTGCTAGAAATAATACTCTTTGCATAATCCTTAAACCGCAACGAGCCCCATAGTGCCACAAACCAAATAATAATCACTGGAAGCACGATGGATAGCTGCATGAGCCTAAGCTGGAAGCTGGAAGTCTGGAAGGTTCGGGACGCCTGCTCTAGTGGGGACGTCATGGTTAATGCAAGATAGCAGCACGACAAAATTCCAAGTGCGCCATAGAAAAGCAAATGTTTTTTCATGTTTCACTCCTTAGTGGTGCATTGGTGTTTTGGGTTGAAGACGTGGCTGCAGAAGGCAACGGTTGAATGGGGAGGTCGATATCAAATATCGTACCAGCCCCTGGTGAAGAGTCAATGCTGATCAAGCCGTGATGCAAGTCAATAATATTTCTAGTTAGATACAAACCCAACCCGGTTCCGCCCCGGGCAATGCTTAAAGGATTATACACGCGGGCGAAGCGGTGGAATATTTTCGTCTGGTCCTTAATATCAATGCCCACACCTGTGTCCTCAACACGGATGTGTGCCAGGCTTGCAGAAAAGCGTAAACTAACGCTAATATCTCCCCCTTTATAAGTATACTTGCTGGCATTGTTTAAAATGTTATCCAAAGCCATATGCATAAGTTTTGGATCACAAAGAATCGATGGGGTTTTGGAGGGGAGGATTAACTCCAGCCGCTGTTGCCGCTCTGTTGCCATGGGCCGCTGCTCCTCTACAATTTCACGCAGCAATTGGGCGATATTGGTACTCACTATCTCAGGCATAATTCTTCCGCTATCTATCCGAGCAACGTTTAGCATATCGTTAATAATTTCCAGCTGGCGCTCATTGGTTTTCTGGATTTTTTCTATGTATTCCCGCTGGCGCTCCGTTAGTTTTCCGGCATAGCCGTCCAGCAGCACTGAAATAAAAGCTTTGGCACCCGTTGCCGGTGTCCTCAATTGATGGGACGCCAAGGATACAAACTGCTCTTTTGCGTGCTCTAGTTCCCGCTCATTGGTTAAGTCTCTGAAGACTTCAATCGCCCCCACCGGCTTACCTTTGATAATCACCGGCGACACCGTTAACGCCACCGGAAAGGTTGAACCGTCTTTTCGCTGATAGGTGATTGTGTCGCTAATCACCCGGCCAGACATTAATGCCTGGGTGGCCGGCCGGTTAAGCGGATGGACAGCGTTGCCTTGGGCATCAAGCGCGAGCACGGTTCCGGGAAACCACTTTCCAACAAGCGCGTTTGCCTTATATCCCAATGCCGTTGTGGCAGCGGCGTTGGCGTTCGCTATTACGCCATGCTCGTCAATCACCAACAACCCTTCGCCAATACTTTTAAGCAGTGCCTCGGATTGAACCTGCGCTTCCTCCGCTGCTTCTTTTTGTTTTTCCAAGCTGCGTAGCGCTTGTTTCTCTCGGCTGGTATCAAACGTAATTAATACCAGCCCAGTTATAATATTCCCGGTATATATAGGGCCGACACTATTTTTGTACCACTGTTCGCCTCCATCAAGATGGGTCACAAACTCAAAATCGGTTGAGCGGCTAGTCTTAATTACCTGGCGTAAGATACGGTGAACACGCCGCTTCTCACTCTTGTCCATAAAATCACCGAAAACCTTCCCAAGTAACGGCTCTGTGGTAGTCCCTTCAGCGGAACGGCTTATAAAAACCCTTTTCAGGTCCAGGTCTAACATTTGGATATAGTTTGGCGCGTGATCCACAATTGACTGCAGTTCGCCCTGCGAGCGCCGTAAACTTTTTTCCTTTTTTTCCAAATCGAATACTAAGTGCAGTACAAATCCAATCAGGACGCAACTGATGAGCGCGCAACCGGCAATAGCGAATAAAACCAGGTTGGATAACCGAGAAGTCGCGGCGCGCTGTTGGTCGATTTGCTGTTTTTTTTGTTTTTCAAGGGATGATATTTGAGCTGTTAGCTGGCTGGTAAGCCGTAAACTTTCAATGTTTGCCGTGGAATCAATAGCTGCCTGACGGTCTCCGCTCCGCAAAATATCAGATGCCTTCGACAAAGTCGTCAACCGAACCTTTACTAGCCGACTAATTTTTTCGTATTGTTTGGACTCCAGTAGGGGCTTGATGGCTGCCAATTGGGAATTAATTTTTTTAACTGACTCGTTGTAACCATTCGCGTAGGTGAGATCGCCAGTTATAAGGTACTGCCGCTGATTTATACCGGCATTTCTCACTTCCGATAGCAATTGTTCAAGGCGGAGGCTATAATCATATGACTGTTGGAGCCCGGTACCAACCGCCACGTACCGGCTGACCAGCACCACCGACCCGACAACAATAGCGATAGTTAATAAAACAACTACTGCAAGTGAGATGATCACCGGTTTCGCCCGAAGAATCTGTCTTAGCCGCTTTAGCATAGCTCACTCATAATCGCGCATTGTATCAAATTTAAAGGGATTTAGATTTAGTTAACGTAACAACTCGGCAATTACTTTAGCGCGTGCCTCGCCAACAATTCCTGCAATGTCCTCGATGGGGGCCGCCTTAACCCCGGCTACGCTCCCAAAAGCCCGAATAAGCTTTTTACGCGTTACCGCCCCTACGCCGGGGATCTCGTCCAGTATTGACGCCGTCTGGCGCTTACCTCGAAGCAATCCATGGTAGGTTACGGCAAAACGATGGGCCTCATCCCTGACCCGTTGCAGCAACTGCAGTACATGCGAACTGTGTGGCAACAAGATACTTTCATAGCCTACCTCCAGCCGCCTAATAATTTCCTCTTCCCGCTTGGCTAGCCCAATAGTGGGAATCATGATCTTGGCTTCGTCTAAGACTTTTAGGGCCGCGCTCAACTGTCCTTTGCCCCCATCAATAATAATGAGGTCGGGCTTCAGCCATTTTTCTAAATTTTTCCCGCTAAACCGCCGCCGGATAACTTCAGCCATATGGGCGAAGTCGTCATTTCCTCCAAGACGCATTTTAAACCGTCGGTACTCTTCCTTGTTGGGGGCGCCGTCGGTAAACACCACCATACTAGCCACGTTATCGGTTCCCTGAAAGTGCGAAATATCATAGCATTCTATCCGGCGAGGAATTCCTTTGAGATTAAGCCGGTCAGCCAGCCCCACCAGAGCTTGGTCGCGGGAAAGGTCAAATGATTCCTTATCGCTAAAGATCATTTGCTTACCAAGAGCCTGCAGATTGCGCAACTGGTTGCGGCGGTCCGCGGCCAACTCAAAAAGCTGTTTTTTGGCCGCGCGAACCATCTCCTTTTCAATCTGACTAGTCAACGTCGTTTTTTTGCCATGCATATAGAGCATTAACCGCCTCAAGCTACGTTTATAATCGGCAGTTGTTGTCGCACCACACTCAGGACCCGGACATAGACCAATATGGTAGTGCAGGCAGGCTCTGGATGGAAGCGGATGTACTGAATGGGTAACGTAAGGGAAGACCTTGCGCAATTGGCGCATGGCTTTACGTACCGCGTCGCTAGAGGTAAACGGGCCAAAGTATTCGGCACCGTCATCGAGCGGTCGCCGCACATAGCTAATAACCGGCCATTCGTCTTTCATCGGGATTTTAATATAAATGAAGTGCTTATCGTCACGAAGATCGATATTGTATTTCGGCATATAGCGCTTTATGAACTCGCTTTCCAAAAACAGCGCTTCAACTTCGGACTCCACCGTAATCCAATCGACGTCAACGATCTCACCTACTAAAATTTTGGTCTTAAAGTCGCGGTGGCGACTCTGCTGGAAATACGACCCCACCCGGTTTTTAAGAACCGCGGCTTTGCCAATATAAATAATCTTGCCCTGAGCGTCCTTATGGAAATAAACCCCTGGCTGTTTGGGCAGTGCTTTTAGCTTGGCTTGAAGTTTTTCAGATAAATCCATAAGCTATATTTTAGCATTTTGCCAAGTCACGAGAGAGTAATGGGTAGATGATTAGCTCGTGCTGACTGTTGCTTAGAATATCCTGGCACCCCGCTAGGCCGGGACTTTCTTTTTGGAGGATAGGCTTGGCGACCGTTTAACGTTTAATATCTTTTTAACATAGTGGCCGGTGTAGGAATCTTTCACTACAGCTATTTGCTCCGGCGTGCCTTCAGCAATCATTTGCCCGCCGCCGCCGCCGCCTTCAGGGCCCATGTCAATAATCCAGTCGGCGCTCTTAATGACATCAAGGTTGTGCTCAATTACTAAGACCGTATTGCCGCCATCTACCAATGCATTCAAGACCTCGAGCAAGCGCTTGACATCTTCAAAATGTAGTCCGGTGGTTGGCTCATCCAGAATATACAGTGTCCGGCCTGTGCTGCGACGGGCTAGCTCGGTTGCCAGTTTAATACGTTGAGCCTCTCCCCCACTTAAGGTGGTCGCCGGCTGACCTAAGCGAATGTAACCCAAGCCGACACTATTAAGTGTTTCAATCCGCCGGCGAATTTTTGGAATGTTTTCAAAAAATTCCGATGCGGCCTCAACCGTCATCCCCAGCACGTCCGAGATGGTCTTACCCTTGTAGTGAATCTCTAAGGCTTCACGATTGTACCGTTTGCCCTTACACTCCTCGCAAGTCACATATACATCCGGCAAAAAGTGCATTTCAATTTTAATAATCCCGTCTCCTTTGCACACCTCACAGCGCCCGCCTTTCACATTAAAGCTAAAACGACCGGCTTTATAGCCGCGGATTTTTGCTTCGGGAGTAGCCGCGAACAGCTCCCGGATGTCACCAAAAACGCCGGTATAGGTGGCGGGATTTGAGCGTGGCGTGCGGCCAATCGGCGACTGGTCAACGGAAATAACTTTATCCAAATTATTCAAACCGGTAATATCATCATGTTTGCCTGGCACGTCGCTCGCCCGATGAAAAACTTGTGCCAGCTTCTTAGCCAAAATATCATTTATTAAGCTGGATTTGCCGGAACCTGAAACGCCGGTAACGGTGACTAGCCGCCCTAAAGGAATATCCACGTCTACTCCCTTTAAGTTATGCTCCCGCGCGTTTTTAATAGTGATAATCTTGCCATTTCCCTTGCGTCGTTTAGCCGGGATGGCCAGCTCCTTTGTGCCGGCAAGATATTGGCCGGTAAGGCTGTCGGCGTTGGCCGCCACTTCTACCGCGGTGCCAGCCGCGATAACTTCACCGCCATGCTCGCCGGCACGAGGGCCGATATCAATCAGCCAGTCGGCCGCGCGCATGGTTTCCTCGTCATGCTCAACCACGATTACCGTATTTCCCAGATTGCGTAACCGCTCCAACGTTAAAATCAGCCGGTCATTATCCCGCTGGTGCAAGCCGATGGACGGCTCATCGAGGATATAAAGTACACCCATTAAGCTTGAACCAATCTGGGTTGCTAGGCGGATACGCTGAGCCTCACCCCCGGCTAAGGTGTTGGCGCTGCGATCCAATGTGAGGTAATTAAGGCCAACGTCTCGCAGGAATGATAAGCGTGCCCGAATTTCCTTAAGAATTTGGTAGGCGATCTGGCTATCGCGCTCATTAAGTTTTAATGAATCAAAAAATATACCCACATTTTCAATTGACCCCATGGTGATATCAACAATTGATTTCCCTGCAATCGTGACCGCTAGAATTTCCGGTTTAAGCCGCTTGCCCTCGCAAACCGGACACTGGTGCTCCGCCATGTACTTGCTAATCTCGCGGCGCACAAAATCCGAGTCCGTTTCGTGATAGCGCCGTTCCATATTAGGAACCACCCCTTCATAAGTTGTGTGGTAGGTGCGGCCGCCAGGACCGCGCATGCTCAGGCCTTGGCCCCCATCGCCATACAAAACAATTCGTAAGTCGTCGGGCTTCATTTGGCTAACCGGGACATTAATATCAAAGCCATACTGTTTGGCTACTGCCTCAAGCATGCGGGTATACCACGTCACCCGCGCGGTAGTACGCGACCACGGCCGGATTGCCCCTTCGGCAATGGAGAGGCGCCGGTTGGGAATTACCAGCTCCGGATCTACCTCCAGCCGGGTGCCCAAGCCGGTACAACGCGGACAGGCTCCATGGGGGGAGTTAAAGGAAAAATTGCGCGGCGCTACTTCCGGCAAACTCACTTCAAGGTGAACCGGACAGGCATAATGTTCGCTAAAGGTGAGGGTACTGTCGGAATCAGCCTCCAATATTTGGACAACCCCCTCGCCCAGCTTGAGGGCTTGTTCTACTGAATCAATGATCCGCCCCCGTGATTCCTCCTCTACCACCAGACGGTCAACTACTGCCTGCACGGTATGCTTGCGCTGCTTGTCAAGCTCGGGAAACTCCCCTACATCATAAATAGTGCCGTCCACCCTTACACGCGAAAAACCGGCCTTTTTTAACTCAACCGCCACCCCCCGGTGCTCGCCTTTCTTATCATCAATCACCGGCGCTAGTACCATTACGCGGGTATCGGCTGGCAGCTTTAAAATCTGGTCAACAATCTGGCCAGAAGTCTGCCGCAATACCTCTCGGCCGCAAACTGGACAATGCGGTACACCAATCCTCGCCCACAAGAGCCGCATATAATCATAAATTTCTGTCACTGTCCCTACGGTGGAGCGTGGGTTGCGGGAACTGGATTTCTGGTCAATGGATATCGCGGGACTTAGTCCGTCAATCTGATCGACATCAGGTTTTTCCATAAGCCCAAGAAACTGGCGGGCATAGGCACTTAATGACTCAACATACCGGCGTTGGCCCTCGGCGTAGATCGTGTCAAAGGCTAGCGAAGATTTTCCCGATCCACTCAATCCGGTAATTACCACCAGCTTGTCGCGCGGTATCTCTACATCAATATTTTTTAAGTTGTGTTCCCGCGCACCCCGAACCACAATCTTATCTTGCATGCCCAAACGTTTTTCCCCGCAAATACAGGTTCAGATTATACCGATTCTTGGGTTAATTGGCAATCCTCACTGGGCAGAACTGGCTAATTCGCGCTATTTACGATATAGCGTCCGGAGCTATCAGCTTGTGAGTCTTTTTTATTCTCCAGCTGAGCAGTTAAAGCATAGCTTGTGCAATTACCTTTACATCCCTCGGGCGACGGTACATAACTGTAAGTTGCACCAGTTGCTGGGTCCAGCGGTATACTCTTTATGTAAGGAAGGTCACCCCCGATAAGGTCATTTTTCCAGGTGGCAGCCGCGGGATAAAAGCCATTATCATTAAAATAGAGTTCTGAGGCTGTTTTCAGACTGCGCAAATCACTCATGCGCTGGCTATCGCGACCCGCCACTGTACCAGTGGATTTGGACGGCTCGATGGCCTTTGTGGTTGGCTCAAATAAGCCGCCCGTAAGAGGTAAGTAGCTGAAAAGTTTATAACAGACAGGCCCGGCCTTATGGTTATAGGTGTTTGGATATGTTTCATACTCTAATCCGGATTCATACCGTGTGGCAGTCTGCTTAGTTTCGCTCTTAAAGGTGGTACACAATTCATACCGCAACTGAAATTCTCCCTTATAAGTAAACTCGCCTACCTTTTTATAGCTGTAGCGGTCAAGCCGCTGCTTAACACCGTTGTCCACCTTAATCTGCTTAAGTGAATCCGGCAGCTGCTTATTGGTTCCAACGTAATTATCAACCGCTTGGCTAAGGGCGCTAATGTCCTGCTCTTTCACGACATCGCGGACATTGTTTGCAAACGTCAGGTAGTAAGTAGCTATTGTTGCAACTGAAACCGCTACTAAAATGACAATAGCTATATAATATTTCTTCATAAAATTATCCTACCGGTTGTCATCTTTGTGCATATCGCGCCAGTAGTAAAAGAAGATAAGCCCGGCGATTCCCAGGGTGATAGCAAGATGCGCCAGATCCCAAAGATACAGAGGGGTCCCCGGTTCGGTTGCTTGGCCGCCGCCAAAGAAGCCGCCAAAAATAATGTCTCCGATGCCCCCGCTTGAGCCGCCGCCATTAAACAACCCATAAATGTAGGTCACAATTTTTTGCATACCAATTAAAAAGGTGACCAAAACGGTTAAATACACAGCCCGGCGGCGCGAAGAATCAAGGCGGATAGACGGTTCGTTGAGCTCGGCTTTCTTTAGGCGCAAAAACATTAACGCAAAGACAATCACCCCCACTCCCAGCGCAATCGATGATAACGGCAACACACTGGTAGCGGCACTAAAATAGCTGTCTTCCGCTCTGGGAGCCGCGTTATCAACGATGGAATGAAGCAAGGTTCCTAGCGAACTAGCGGCTATCCATAGGGAGAAAAACATTATCATGTACTCTACCCCGCGTGGCGTGTAGGTATTAACAACCGCGATGGGTTGACTGGACTGAGGCATGCTCGAAGTTTCCGGCTGCACAGCAACCGGTGATGGTGGCACAACAGGCGGGGGAGAAAAAACGTGCGCGTCAGATTTCGGCTCGTCAGCTGGTGGCAAATCATGACCTCCGGATGGTTGATATATTTTACCGGGTTGGTTGTCCGAGTTTGAATCTGGGCTCATAATTAAATTTTCTCTTAATTAAGCCAAGAATAACTTAAAATGCTTATGCTTGTCAAAATATTTATGCCTTTGCAGAAAGACCTACCGTTTTACCTTCTTAGCCTTCGTCGCTCCTTTTAACTCAGCAATTTGATCCCGTAATAAGGCGGCCTTTTCAAACTGCAGGTTTTCCGAGGCTAAGGTCATTTGGTTGGTCAGCTCTTTTATGAGGTGCTGACGCTCACCTTTAGGAATTTCCCGGATATTGAGCGGCTTAATGTCACCCGTTTCCGCCTGCTCTTCCGCTTGCATGCGTTCGGCCAAAGCTTTCTGTATGCCTTCGGGCGTGATGCCGTGGTCTTTATTGTAAGCGACTTGGACCTCACGGCGTTTATTGGTGGTATCAATCGCCACCTTCATGGAGCGCGTAATTTTATCGGCGTACATGATCACGCGGCCTTCAACATGCCGGGCCGCCCGTCCAATCGTTTGGATTAATGACGTTTCCGATCGTAAAAATCCTTCTTTATCGGCATCCAAAATTGCCACCAATGATACCTCCGGCAAGTCCAAGCCTTCACGCAACAGGTTAATTCCCACCACCACGTCAAATACGCCGCTACGGAGATCATGCAGGATATCAACTCGATCAAGGGTATTTACTTCGGAATGCAGGTATTGGACTTTGATGCCGGCGTCCTGCAAGTACTCGGTTAAATCTTCAGCCATACGTTTGGTTAAGGTCGTTATCAGTGCACGTTGGCCCTTGGCCACCGTTTGGCGGATTTCTTCTAGCAAGTTGTCAATCTGGTGCTCAATTGGGCGCACCTCAATCTCCGGATCAATTAATCCGGTAGGACGGATTACTTGTTCGGCTACTTGGCTGGAACGGCCAACCTCCCATTCGGTTGGGGTAGCCGAAACATAAATTGCTTGGTTTATGTGCCGCTCAAACTCGTCAAAGCGCAACGGGCGGTTATCAAGCGCGCTGGGCAATCGGAACCCATAGTCAACCAGGTTTTGCTTGCGCGCGCGGTCCCCGTTGAACATGCCTCGGACCTGGGGAATAGTAATGTGGCTTTCATCGACGAACAACAAGAAATCATCGGCGAAGTAGTCAAGCAAAGTTGCCGGTTGCTCACCCGGTTCGCGGTTCGTTAAATAGCGTGAATAATTTTCAATCCCCGCCACGAAGCCGGTTTGCTCCAGCATTTCAATATCAAAGCGGGTACGCTGTTCTAGGCGCTGAGCCTCCAAAAGCTTATTGTCTTTTTTTAGCTCGTCAACCCGAATTGCCAGGTCCTGGTTAATTTGGGAAACGGCGTGCATCAGCTTTTCATGGGGCGTTACGAAGTGCTTGGCCGGAAAAATCCGCAGCTTATCGCGCTCACCTAAGACTTCGCCGGTTAACGGATCAACCTGGCGAATGCGTTCAACATCATCCCCAAAAAACTCAATGCGGTAGGCCACCTCCTCCCCCACCGGAAACACCTCGACGGTATCGCCGCGCACCCGGAAGGTACCGCGGGCGAAACTCATATCGTTGCGAGTGTACTGAATATCGGTCATCAAGCGTAATAGCTTATCTCGCTTACGGGTTTCACCCTGAGAGATATCGACCGTCATTTCAATGTAATCGGCGGGACTCCCCAACCCATAAATGCAGCTCACCGAGGCTACAATTAAAACGTCCTTACGGGTTAGTAGGCTTGAAGTAGCGGCGTGGCGCAGCCGGTCAATTTCCTCATTGATGGAACTGTCTTTCTCGATGTAGGTATCGCTGCGGGCCACATAGGCTTCCGGCTGGTAGTAATCGTAGTAGCTAACGAAATACTGAACGGCATTGTCGGGAAAAAACTGCCGAAACTCGCTGTACAGCTGGGCGGCCAATGTTTTGTTATGGCTTAATATTAAGGTTGGGCGCTGCATGTTCTGGATAATATTAGCCATTGTGTAGGTTTTGCCGGAGCCGGTGACCCCCAGCAAGGTCTGCTCTTTGTCACCGCGCTGAAGCCCTTCGGTGAGCTTGGCAATGGCCTGGGGTTGGTCACCAGCCGGTTGGTACATGGTTGCTAGCTTAAATAAACTCATCCTAATATTGTAGCAGGATAAGGTCGGACTTAGCTGGCGCGGTATTTTTCATTCAAGATGGCAAGCAACCGGTCTACTAAGCGGGCGGGGTCGTCGTCGTACAGCACCGTGTGGCGCACTCGCTTGGCTGCCTGTAACACGTCTTTGATGGCATCGCTCACGCCGCCTGAACCGGTAATCACACCAATAGGGGTCTTTTCCTCAAAAGCCACGGTAAACTCGTGAAGCGTCCCAATACGCCCGCCCACTATCACCAGCGCGTCTGCCGACCGTGCCAGCAATAGGTCGCGTCCAGTGTAATCAAATCCGGTATAGAGGATACAGTCATAATATTTTGTAGGGGCTTGGTAGGTTTTTACGTGCTGCCGGCGGTTGGAAGCCGGTGAAAAGCCAATCGATACTCCCCCGGCTGACTTTGCGCCTTTGGCCGCGCAGTCGGGGAGCCCATGCGTCGCGCCGGTTAGCAGAGTATTGCCGGTTTCTGCAATACGTCTTCCGGCCCTTTCGGCAAGAACGTCCGCAACCGCGACAGTAGTGCCCTTGGCAGCCCCCGATACGCAGATTTGATAAGGATGGCTGCCGTATACCTTTTTCATTGTCGCAGCTTAAGCTCCTCTGGGGCTACCATTGCGTTGTCAAGCTTTATTAACAACTCTTTCTCAAGAACTTTTTGCCCCATATAGCGAGCAAACACCTCGTTCCACAGCGCTTCTCTAAAATGATATAAGTAACGTTCTTCATAAGGAACTTGATTGGCGTAACTCAACACAACATCCATTAAGTTGAAGGTAACCGCGTTATCACCCTTCAAGACCGCTACATAATCCATCTCCCGCCAGACTGCCATTTCCGGGTCAATTTGGTACAACATCTTTTCCGCGGCCCGCCAATGTAAGTCCTCGGGCTGAAGATGCGGTTGAAACACTTCCGGATGCTTACTACTTTCGCCAATTTTTCCATAATAGCGCTGGATCACCCGCCAATGGATATGGTGGTTAACGGTGGTGGGAATCTGGGGGGTATCGGCAATTAAGGTTTCACTCAAGATTTCACCGAAGTTGGTTTTCGTTTTAAGCAATTTAAAGTAAGCGCTATACAACCGGACCTCGTTGTAGTAATGAAGGGTCACCGTTAAGACCTTTAGGGAAATTGCCTCCATGTGCGTGTCAATGGGCGGTAAAATCGCTATCACGCCCATCTCCTTTGAGTGGGTGCTAAGATGCTTCTTCTTGGTAATGAAGTGGGCCGCAACGTCTCCCCATTTATGCCGGTCAAAACGCACTAAGCGGATGGGACGTTCTTCAAAATCCGCGGCTACCAACTCCTTATATTGCCCATTAAACTCATTAAGCCAGTCATCGCCCTCGGTGAAGCGGATGGCAATAAACAGTTCCGCTAAATCTTCATTTTGTACCATTGCCGCGCAGTCTTTGTAACCAAGATGCTGCATTAAAGCCCGCGGCGGGTGCTTTTGCAGCATTTCCGCGGCGCGCGTATGCTTAAGGGCGAAGCATTGGCGCGGCATATGGATTTGTTCGAGCCGCCGCAGCACCAATGGAATAATTTTCCCTACATTGGTAGGGTCGGAGCTGCCTAGGCTTCGTGCCAAATGGGCATCATGCTGCTTTGCAAGACCAATTAAACCGGCGTAGAGGTCCGGGCCGCTACAGTTTGAAGGCAAGCCTAGTTTTTGGGTAAAAGCGGCGGCCTTGGTGGCAATTTCCGCCGTTAGTGCCACGTCAACTCCTTTGCGCCCCGTCTGCGTTTCCAGTTGATGCAGCGCGGTATCCAGAAGAGGTTCTTTAGCCTGTAAAAACGCGGCGAGCCGGCTCATATGCTTAATCGCTTAATCTTCATACGCTTTAAGCCCCGCGTGCCATGCATAATGCCGCTCTTGGCTCCGATACTTGAAACGACCGAAGTGGAATTGGCGCTAGCGAATGTCAGAGCCTGCTCGATTGGCCACCCTCGCGCTATGCCGGCGGTGAAGCCGGAACAAAACGCGTCGCCTGCCCCTAACCGGTCAACAACTTTTACCTTCTGGTATTGCCCGGCGTAGTAAATCGAGCTGCCGTCAGACGCGTAACTGCCGTTGGGCCCATCGGTTAAAACCACATAAGGACAGTACGGCATAGCGTTCAACATTGTCTGGACCGGTGTTTCACCGCCAAATAGCAGCTCCATTTCATCCCGGTTGGCAATTAGTATATCAACCGCTCCCAGATATTTGCGCAGCTTTCTCGGCTGAGCCAGCTCACCACTGCCTGGGTTAAGCGCCACCCGAATTGCCTGACGATGGGCTTGCTTCAATAATTTATGCAATAAATCCATATTGCCGGCTAAGGACGAAATATAAAGCCAATGCGCGCTGAAGTCTTTGCCGCCGTGGAAATCATCACTTTTTAGGTTATGGGAAGCGCCACGATAAACTAACACTGTTCGTTCGCCGTTTGGGGCAAGTAAAATCAGGGAATAGCCCGTCCCGTGGCGCTCGTCAACCCGGACCAGCGAAGTGTCTACGTGTTCACGCTTTAATACCCGCAACACCTCGGCTCCCGCTGAATCCCGGCCGATTTTTCCCGCGAACGCGCTATGGAAACCCTGCCGCGCGAACGTTACCGACGCGTTACTGGCGCCGCCGCCGACGTCAAAAAACACGTCGTCAAGCTCAATTTTTGCTCCTAAGGGAAACTGCTCAACATAGGTGTGGGTCCGCACGTCACGTTTCTGGTGCAGGGCTTTGCCCATAACTTGTACATCTTGGGTTGCGGCCCCCACAGAAATAATTTGGATGTCTTGCGGCTCCATAACCATTATTATAACGGTTATGGTTAAAAATGGATAGGCTGCCAGATGACAAAATGCTATGGCTATGCCATACTATGACAAATTAAACGTTCATTATAGGGATACCTACGTGCCAATCTTTAAGCCCGGCGTAACCGCCATTGTCGGACCTTCCGGGGTCGGGAAAAATACTGTTATCGCGGGACTGATGCAGCGCTACTCCCAGCTTCATATCGGTTCTTCCCTAACAACGCGTCCAGCTCGCCAGAACGACCTGCCCGGCCGCTATGTACATGTAACTAAGGATGAATTCATGCGCCGCGACGCGGCCGGTGAGCTGCTGGAGTGGGCAGAGTACGCCTCGCATTACTACGGTACGCTTTTACCTGACAATCAGGACGAAAACTTGATTCTGGAAATTGAATATCAGGGCGCCGCTCAAATTAAACTAAAGGTTAGCAACGCCCGAATTGTCTTTATGCGCCCCCCAGGTGCCACGCTTGAAGAGCAGCTAGCAGTACTTGAGCAGCGTCTGGCTGGCCGCAGCACCGATACTGAGGCCGCCCGCAATGAACGCCTGGTCACCGCACGCCGCGAGCTTGAGGTGGGGCCTACCTTGGCCGACTTGGTAGTTGTGAATGATGATATCGATACTACCGTTGACGAGATAGCAAAAGTGATGTTTAGCCACCTAGAGACTTAGCCTAATAACTCCTACTTGTTAAGCAGCTCCTGTACGGCTTTCACAATATTGGGGGAAGTAAGCCCAAAGTGCTCTAATAGCTCAGAGGGTTTGCCGGACTCGCCAAAGCGGTCATGCATTCCGACCCGACGCATTGGCACGGGATGGTGCTCGCCCGTTAGTTCCGCGACGGCACCTCCTAGCCCACCAGCAACCTGACCCTCTTCGCAGGTCACCACTTTGCCGGTTTTTTTGATTGAGGTTAGCAGCCCTTCACTATCAAGAGGCTTGATACTGGGACAGTTAATGACTTCCGCCTCTATGCCCTGCCTAGCAAGCTCCTCGGCCGCCAGAAGGGCCTCGTGGACCATAATCCCGCATGCCACTATGGTTACATCGCTGCCTTCCCGGAAAACTTGAATTTTCCCCATCTCAAATGGCGTCTCATCAGTGGTAATAACCGGGGATTTTTCGCGAGCCAAACGTAAATACGCTCCCCCGTGATGATCCGCGATTGCCAGGGTCGCCTTTTCGGCTTCCTTGGCATCACAGGGAACCACAACAACCATATGCGGCAAGACCCGCATCAACGCGATGTCTTCCAGCATTTGATGAGTTGCACCATCAGGACCCACCGAAATCCCAGCGTGGGAACCAACAATTTTAACATTGGCTTCGTTCAGGCAAATGGTAGTTCTAATTTGTTCCCAGTTGCGCCCTGGTGAGAAGGCAGCATAACTTGAGGTAAAAGGAATCTTTCCCATCATTGCCATGCCAGACGCGACCGTCACTAGGTTTTGTTCGGCCACCCCAACCTCAACGAACCGCTCCGGAAAAGCTTTAGCAAAAGCTGTCATCTTAGTGGAATCGGTTAAGTCGGCGCACAACGCCACGACATCCGGATTGCGCTCCCCGGCTGCTAAAAGACCGCGGCCAAAACCGCTGCGGATTGGTTCTTGGGCCACCTCAGGATCAAGAGCGTCGCTGGCCAGTTTCATTGCCGGATTAATCATCCTCGTTCTCCTTAATCCGCTTCTCAAGTGCACGAAGCTGTTCCAGTGCAGCCTCAACTTGCTTGGCTTTAGGCGGCGATCCGGGTACATCCAACGTTCCCGGCGGGTTACCGTGCCAATGATAGTCGTACTCCATATAATCAACGCCTTTCCCGGGGACCGTGTGGGCTATAATCGCCGTTGGCTTATCCTCAACCGTCTTAGCCTTTTCGCACGCATCAATCAGGCTTTGGATATTATGGCCATCAACATCGATGGTATGCCAGCCGAAGGTGCGCATCTTTTCCGCGACGTCACCAAGAGGCATAACCTCCTCGGTGGAACCATCAATCTGGATGTTGTTGCGGTCCATGATCATAGTTATCTGGTTTAAATGATAATTGCCGGCGAACAAGACCGCTTCCCAAATATTGCCCTCGTCAAACTCACCATCACTTACAAGGCAATAAATCCGTTGCGACTTTTTTTGCTCCATTTTTAAAACTAATGCCATCCCGGACGCCGCGCTTAAGCCGCAACCGAGCGGCCCGCTGGTGGTTTCCAGGCCGGGCAGTTTCACCCGCTCCGGATGGCCTTGCAGCCGCGACCCGAACTTACGTAGCGTCATCAACTCTTCTACCGGGAAGTACCCGGCACGTGCCATTGTGGCGTAACGTACGGGCACAATGTGGCCGTTTGAAAGCACCACTCGGTCCCGCTCCGGCCAATCGGGGTTTTTAGGGTCATGGTTGAGAACCCTAAAGTACAGTGTGGCAAACACGTCTGCCATACCCAAAGGACCTCCGGAATGGCCACTGCCAGCCTCAACCAGCATCTCAATAATATCCAGACGGATACGGTTAGCGATTGATTCTATTTCAGCTACGCTTTTCATGAGTAAACCTCAATTGTTTTGTTAATTGATCCATAAGCGGCCGCTGGGTTCTCGGCATTTTGTAGAAATCCGCCCGCGTACAGCACGTCGACCCCAGCGCCAACAATCGCCGCGGCGTTGGCGTCGGATACCCCTCCGTCAACGCTTATTTCAATTTTGGACTTAATCTGCCGAATTGCCGCCGCCCGCTCAAGCTGATCTGCCTGGAATTGCCCCCCATTTTGACCGAGCGTTCCCGTAAAGATAAGCACATGGTCAACCTTCTCAATTAATGGACGAACAGCGTCCAATGGGGTTGATGGCAACACAGCAATTCCCGTCTTAATACCTAAGCTAGCAATCCGTGTAATCAGCCCTAGGAGGTCGCCCTCGGATTCCGCGTGGATAATAATTAAATGGGGATGGAGGCTTAAGGCTGTTTCCATTTCCGTGCCAGAATCTTTTAACATTAAATGTAAGTCTAGGTGGGTATCGTCTGCCACATGCACTTGGGCTAAACCAATAGTTTTACCTGAAGCAAACACCCCATCGCAAACATCAACATGTACCCGTTTACTTAAACTTTCAGCCCGAGAAAGCATAGTGGCGTATTCTGCGGGATCGGAAGCAAGCACCGTTGGCACAATCGTTGCCATTCCTTAAAACAAGTCCTCAATCTGCTTGACCCGCCGTGCGTGACGATCTTCACCGGAAAACGGCTCAGCCAGAAACGTATCCACAATCTCAAGCGAGGTATCAATATCAATCATGTCCCCGGGCAAACTCACCACATTGGCATTGTTATCCTCGCGGGTTTTTTGGGCCACCTCAGGCGACCACGCTACCGCTGCGCGAATGCCGGAAACCCGATTGGCGGCCATCGCCATGCCTTGTCCACCGCGACATATTAAAATACCAAAAGCTGGGACCTCTTCACCTAGAATTTTGGTGGCAACCGCGTAGGCGTACTGAGGGTAATCATCTTGCGGGTCAAGCGTTAGAGCGCCGACATCTTCTACCTCGTATCCCTGGTGAATCAAGTGCTCGCGAATTTGGTTCTTATATTCAAAGCCCCCATGGTCAGCGCCAATAAAAACCCGTGGCTTCATAGCGTTTTGCCCGCCTTAATGACCATTTCTACCAGTCGGTTGGAATAACCCCATTCGTTGTCATACCAAGCCACCACTTTCACGAGGTTGCCGGCGACAACATTGGTTAACTTTAGATCCACAATGGCTGAATGGCTGTTACCCACGTAATCGCGTGAAACCAGCGGATCTTCGGTTGCCGCTAAAACGCCTTCCAAATGAGGTTCATGGCTGGCTGCCACTAGGGCTTGGTTGATCTCTTCAATTGTGGTGTCCTTCTTACTGACAAAGGTAATATCGCTTAAGCTCACCACCGGTGTGGGGACTCGGATGCTTAAACCGTCGAAGATACCCTGAAGGGCAGGCAAAGCGCGTCCAGCGGCCTTGGATGCACCAGTGGTGGTGGGCACGATGTTTTCGGCCGCGTTGCGAGCCTCCCGCAGGTCTTTAGCCGGCGCGTCCTGCAAACGCTGACTTGCCGTGTAAGAGTGCACGGTTGTCATTAAAGCCTTTTCAACCCCCACCGCTTTTTCCAGCACCGCCATGACCGGCGTAATGCAGTTGGTGGTACAGGAAGCGTTGGAAATAACCGTATCGGCGGCGGTAATGTCTCCATCATTTACACCAATTACGTAGGTTGGGACGTCGTCGCCTTTCGCCGGGGCCGACAACACCACCCGTTTGGCGCCAGCTGTTAAGTGCTTGCTCGCGTCCTCGCGCTTAACAAAAAAACCGGTGCTTTCAATCACCACGTCAACGTCAAGATCTTTCCAGGGAAGCAGGGCGGGGTCTTTTTCAGCAAATACCCTTACCTTTCGGCCGCCAACGATGATGTTCTGGTCGTCGAAACTAACTTCTTCATGATATAACCCATAATTTGAATCGTGTTTTAATAAATGCGCTAGCGTCTTAGTGTCGGTAATGTCATTTACTGCTACAATCTCCAGCTCTTGATGGTTCCAAGCCAGTTTAAAAGCGTTCCTTCCAATACGTCCAAATCCATTGATTGCTACCTTAATTGCCATTTGTGTTTCACCCTTTCACCATTATTGCTATATGAACATACGCCAACTACTTGCTAGAATACCGACCCATTGCTTCTGATATAACCTTACGCGCAGCTTCGGCATTGCCCCAGCCGTTAAAGTGCACATCAACGCCCTTCCAATCGTTTTTCCAATCTTTGTAGTGGCTGTAGAAGTGCTCCACCATCGGCTTAAAATGGGTGCCAAGGTCTTCGATCTCATTGATGTGCTTCATGGTAACATCATCATCCGCTACGCAAACCAGTTTTTCGTCTCCTTCGCCATCATCAACCATATAAAGGACACCAATCGCTCGGACGGGAACGACCACGTTAGCCGGAACCGACTCATCGATAACCAGCAGCCCATCCAGTGGATCGCCGTCATCGCACAGGGTGCCCGGCACATAGCCGTAGTCGCAGGGATACTTCAGCATGGTAGCGTTTACCCGATCGAGCGTCATATAGCCGGTGTCTTTATTCAGCTCATACTTGTTTTTACCCTCGCCGCGACGGATTTCAATGACCAAATTAACTACATTGGGAGCGTCGCTGCCGACACCTAATTCTGCCATGCTGCTTCCTTATTAGTGTTGATTTTCAGTATAGCAGACTATAAAACGAAGCATATAAAGACGTGGGCAGCGTCCCGGCGAAGATCCTTGTGGGACCAACGCGCGGGACGCCTACCTAGCGTGAAGCGGGTAGCCCCAAGCTAGATATTCACACCCACCACTGCCTACCAGGCGAAGCTGTGGCTGCCCCCTCGGTGGCGCCGTCGGTCGCGGTAGTACTCGGCCTTCGCGGCGGAGCGATCGGCGATCCGCTTACGCATCGTCCGCTCTTCGGCGGGGTCGAAGCCGGGCCGGTCATCGACCTGGAAGCCGAACTTGACGCCCATCATCTCGAGAACCCTCCTCTTCTCCGGCTCGATCCGGACTTCGGTCGTGCGCTGGCTGAGCTCCACCCGACGAGCTTCCGTACCGGTGTTGAGCAAACGCTCGCGAGCTCCCGACGAGAGTCCGAGCGGAAGGAGGTCAGCGATCTTGTCGGCTGCCTCACTTGTGAGATCTTGCGTAGGACGGATGATCACCGCGAGGGTGTTCATCAGCACTTCATTCCGGGCACGCCGGCCCTTTGGCACTGCTCTCTGGGCTGTTGACATGCTACATCCCTCCTCGGGCGTTGTGGTGTGTGATGGTGCAGGTCGGGATATGGGGACTTGAACCCAATTAACATCTCCAGCCCCCCTGGCTGGCGCTTTATCCGCCCCTTGCACCCAAGTCTCATGAGACACTTGGAGGCGAAGGATTTTTAAGCTATACCCCGTAACAAAAACCGGCCTCTTTCGAGGCCGGCCGCACTTTTGTGAAAATACAACGAGCCTCAGTACCTACCAAACAGCAGGACTACCGGAAACCAGCGGCAAATCTTCGGGCTGTTGTTAGACTGAAACTTCATAATTCCTAAATTACAACGCTTATGTATGCATGTCAACGAAAATGTGGGGATACTTATTGGAAGTTTGCCTAGGCTTGGTTCACGGCGTAGCTTGGCAGCGCGTGGTTGGGGTCTAGGTATTGCCGGATGGAAAGCGCGGCCGACACGCCCTCACCGACCGCTGAAGCCACCTGGCCTACCGAACCGACAATCACATCGCCCGCGGCGTAAACTCCGGGCACATTGGTGGAAAACCCGTGGTCAACGTGCACGAAGCCGCGGTCATCAAGTTCAATTTCCCCTTTTAGCCAGTCGGTATTGGGGAGTAAGCCGGCAAACACAAACAACCCGTCGCCATTTATCTCGCCGGTTTCTTTGGTTTGATTGTTGACGGTCTTGACTGAGGTAAACATCGGTCCGGCGCCTACAATTTCACTAACACTGGTATTAAACACCACCTCCACGTTGTCATGGCTCTGCAACTTCTGGATCAGGATTTCCGATCCTTTAAATTCCGGTTTTCTTACCAAGACGGTCAGCTTCTTCACAAACTTCGTCAGGAATAAGCCTTCCTGTAGCATGGTATTACCGCCGCCAACCGCGATTAAGTGGGCGTCGCGGTATAAAGGCCCGTCACAAGTAGCGCAGTAATGCACGCCCTTACCTTCCAGCTCTTTCTCCCCTGGAACTTCCAAATGGCGGTAGAGCGACCCGGTCGCTATCAGTACGCTGCGAGCCTTAAGAGTGCCTTTGTCGGTTTCAAGTTCAATATGTTCCGGGGTTTTCTTAAGGCTCTTCGCCCAAATGCCGGTCTTCACCTCCGAACCAAAGCGTTCAGCTTGCTTCTTCATAGCTTCGGCTAAGGCAAGCCCCCCGATTCCTTCCGGAAAACCTGGGTAGTTGTCCACCACTTCGGTAGTAGCAATCATGCCCCCAACCGCACCACCGTCAATAACCAAGGTCTTGAGGTCCTCTCGCGAGGTATATAGTGCAGCCGCTAAGCCGGTGGGCCCGGCGCCCACAACTACAATGTCATATATGTCGGTCATTTCAGTCATGCAGCCCCTATCATATTAGTTAAACGTGCTCGGTCAAACCCCACAACTTCCAGCTCATTTCCGGTTACCTGGTTGGTAATAACGGTATAGGGTACGCCCATTTGACCGCTCCGCTGTATCATTTTTTCTGCCTCGGCCGCATCATCATCAACCCGAATTTCCTTAAACACGATATTGTTTTCATCTAAGTACTGTTTTTCCGCTTGGCAGTAGACGCATTGCTTTGTTGTATACACCGTAATGGTATGACGATCGCTAGACACAGCACTCAGACTCCTTTGGTTATTTAGTATACAGAGTCTGGGCTGAGCGCAGAAGCTTATCGGATGTAAACATTGATTTTAAATTTTTCCGGCGTGTGCAGAATTGCTGGATGGGGCCCACTATTATTTGTTCCGTTCTTAAGATTTTTTTTCATCTCGGCTGGGCTTGCGGCCGGACTGGGCTTTAATTGGCCGGGAGCAGCGACGGGGGCTGGGGACGCGGCCGCGGGGGCCTTATTCATCCGATGGACTGGCAGCTGAGGGGAAGAAAGTTGGTTTTTTGGCTGGGTGAAATTTTGAACCCAAGGCTCTGGTTGGGGTGCAACTATGCTCTGGGGAGCGGGTGATTCAGCCGGCTTCCACTGGTTCATAAGCTGGCGCGCATCATGCGCACCAAGTCGCCAAAATACTGGCTGAAAGCAGGAATACCGCGGTTGGTGGAAGTACCCGTTTCATAAATTTACGCCGCTGGCTCATCGCCTTATTAACTTTAGCCAGATCCGGTTTCGATAGATAGCGCTCAAGATCATCGCGGCAGACACGGGCAGACGTTCCGTTACTAAACGATAATAGAATTAAATTTTCATTTTCGATGCGGAAGTCGTGGAGTGCGTGCGTCATAGTACTTAATTATAATACCAAACTTGCTGTGCTTTAGTGTTCCGCCGCTTTTGCCAGCTTCTTTACAAGTGCAACGATCTCCTTTGGGGTAGTTTCAACCTTGATCACATACTGCACGGCACCAAGTTCCTTTGCTTCTTTGACAACTCTGGGAGTATCAATATTGCTGACCGCTATTACTTTGGTATCGGGAAAGCGGCTGGTAATTTCGGTGTGGCGTAAAAAATCCAAGCCCGACATACCCGGCATCAGCATATCCAACAATACCACGTCAGGTCGCAACTGTTCGACGTAAGATGCCGCCTGCACCCCGTCGGTTGCCTCGGTAACCTTGATCCCGGCTTTGGTAAGCGCGTAGTTATAGGCAGCCCTAATGGCATTATCGTCTTCAACTAAAAGTACGGTTGTCATAAAAATCCTTTTATAGTTGCAGTTTAAAGCATAAGCGCTATTACAACAATACCGCGATGTTCCCGTTATACTAGTCTTATGGCCCAACCATCAAAAATCCCTATTACCGCTATAACTGGCTTTCTCGGTGCTGGCAAGACCACCTTGCTTAATTATATTTTGCAGCATAACCAGGGTTTAAAAATTGGAGTGGTTGTTAACGATTATGGCGCAATTAATATTGATGCCAGCCTCATTGCCGGCCAAACAGAGACGACACTGGAATTAACGAACGGTTGCATGTGCTGCTCCATGGAGGGACTGGAATTAGACGCTGCCATTGGACAATTTGCTTACCCCGGCAGTCCTATTGATTACATTATTATTGAAGCCAGTGGATTAGCCGAGCCGGCTGACTTGGCCCGCACGCTGCGTGAGGCGGCTGGCAGGCTTACCAGGCTTGATAGCATCGTAGCGGTGATCGATGCCGAAAACCTTGAAAAAAATGCCGAAGCCCACTCCACGGCATTGCAGCAAATTGAATACAGTGATTTTGTAATAATAAACAAAACCGACCTTATCCCTTCTGAAAAAGTTACCCAGATTAGCGACTTGGTGCAGGGTATTAATCCGCGGGCCCGAATGTTTACATCCGTTAAAGGCGAGGTTGACGTGAGGCTGCTGCTTGATCAAAATACGAACTCCCTGGCCGATACCTACCCCTCCGCCGACCATAGCAAACATGACCACCTCCATACGGAATATACAAGCTTTAGTTTTGCAACCGACAAACCACTAGACCCCCTTACGTTCCAAGAGTTTGTAAACCATCAGATTCCCGTATCGGTATACCGGGCAAAAGGCATGGTGGATTTAGGGAAAAAAGGTCACCGCCGAAAATATATCTTTCAGCTGGTTGGCAAGCGGGCTGAGCTTACATGGGAGGATTGGGGGACGCAAACGCCTACCACAAAACTGGTTTTTATTGGAAAAAATTTCAATAAGGAAGACATAAAAAAGCTGCTTGAGAGTTGCATTGATGCTAAACCAAACGAATATGACCCCGCCCAAGAAGTAGTCTTACCGAGAAGAAGCTAATTCTTTTGTAAGTTCTCACATACTCATCATATGGAGATTCGTCCATACTGGAGGCGAACATTAACGTGAGAGGAATACTAAATGAAGCCACTTCGTACCGTTGATACTATAGCCCACACTTTACTTTTGCTGGGAACCGTTCATTATATAACCGAGGGACTCAGTAAAGCCAAGGATCAGCGTAAGGCTGAACCAACCAATACAAATAAGCTGTATCTAGGACTGCTCGCTGTAGCAGCGGTATATCGCGTAGGTCGGCTGATCGGGCCAAAAACACCAGAAGAAAAGCGTGCGGCCCGACTCACCCATCTATACGACCAAGCATCAAGCTATCGTAAACGAGCTGAATTATACCGCAATACAGCCGAGGGGTTATTAAAGCGCAGCCTTCATAATCTTAAAGCCGTAACTGCTAAATAAGCGCTACATTCACAAAGGGGACCATGAAAATTCGCACAAAGCTCGCGCCCGCAATCGCGTCGTTTCTCGTCGTTATCGTAACTTTTTCACCAATTCACGCTGCTGGCGACACCAGCCCTAATGCCATGATTCATGGTGGTTGCTTTAGCAGAGCCGAATGCGCCGCCGCTTTAACTAATGGCGATGGCGTACGCAGCGGTGCCCAACTTACCCGGACTTTTAAATTTTACGATGTAACACCGGGCAGAATTCTATCGGACAACACGGTAAATGGCGTGGTCACTAAAGGGGGCCACGTGATTGTTAGAGGCGAAACCATCGCCACCGGCGCTTACAGCTATGGACATTCACAGATACCCGGTTCGGTGAAAGTTTCCAGCGGATTATGGAAGCGGCCAACCTCTGTTTCATTTCAAAGCTCAGAACTGCCTGCCCTGGTTCACCTTCGAAACAATAAGTTCGCCTTTGCCATCATTAAGGATTGTGGCAATGTCGTAACCGCTACCCCTGTGGCTACCCCACCAGCCCCGACCACGACAGTGAAACATCGGCCACAACCGACACCCACACCAACCCCGGCACCTGATCCCGCTCCCGTGTCTCAAGTCCAAGTCCAAGCTCAAACTCAAACCGTAGTGGTTAACCCCGTTGCAACTCCGGCGCCGACGCCAGCGCACGCCCCTCCTCCGACTCCAGCTCCAGCTCCAGCGCCCGCTCCGGTAGCCGCGGCCTTGCCTCAAACCGGCACAGCTTTAAACGGACTGGCGGGCGCAAGTGCAATCCTACTTGCCGCTTGGTACTATCGTCGCAGCCAACGCAGCCTACTTAACCGTCAGCTAGACACCTAAAGCTAATACCAGTGGTGGCGCTGCCAGTGCTGCCAAGCGGAAGTTGGGGTACCATAACGCCGCTCAATATAGGTTAATCCCCAAATAATTTGGCCGCTGGGGCTCATATCGGGAATTTTCGAACAAGGAAGGGCCTGCGGGATTCCGCAAGCTCCGCTGGAGGCATTGCGAGCAGTGGGATTCCAATTCGACTCACGAGTCCACAAGTTATTTAAAGCCGGCCAATGGCCGTCGCCAAAACGGGCGGCGCTCATCATCCTTCCAAGCACGCGCATATCATTGAGTGGCGCGGCGGACGAGGAAGCCAGCGTTGCTGTTTGGGGAACCGTTCCGCTACCGTCCTTGCCAGGAAGACGGGTTAACCCATGGGATGGGTCAGTCTGCTTGCTCGCCAGTTGATTATTTTCTCCTGTAACAAGCTCTTGGTGGGGAAGCGGCCGGGCCAATTGGCCCATTGCCAGAATCTTCGGGGTGTTGCCATTAGCGGCAGAATAAAGCCCGGAGGCTGTCATAGTTATGCAGGAAATAACCAGTAACCGGCGGTAAGATTGGGGATGGTTTCGGCTGAAACTAGCGATATTCATATACAGTCAGGCACAATACCATTTATTTTTGGCTTTGACAAGCCTTAAAACGCTCGTGCTTCCCTGACATAGTTTGCTATACTAGCTAGAAGCATGATTTCCACTCCTTTAATTCAGTTTGCCGAGCAGTTTTCCGATACCCACCCCGCCATCGAAGTGACAGGCGAATATTATGACTTACCGGGTCAAACTGTGTACTTTTGTTCGACCCACCAACTGGGCAAAAAAGGCGGTCGTATCGAAGTTAATAGCACCATCCAAGACACTCCGGCGGATTTTGAATGGAAGCACGAGATAACCGTCAACGACAAGCAGCAGGGGCGGTTTATTCACCTTATCGTCAGACGAGACAATAGTTTGGTTGAAACCTATGGAAAAACCATTCTACCCGTTAACCAAGAACGCGCAACTGAAATAATGGGAATTATCCATGAGCTGCTTGAGCTACATCCGGGTGCTTAAACTACGACTCGCCTATTAATACCCCCGCCGTAAATACCAGCCCCCCGCCCACAATTACCTGGAGGCACGAAAACCAAAAACTCATATTAAAATACCGGTAGCGAATATAGGCAATGGCTACCAACTCCACGCCAACTACCGCGTAAGCCGCAACCAAGGCGACGTGGATATTTGAAATCAAAAAAGGCAAAGTGTGGAAAATACCGCCTAAAAAAGTCATTACACCCATAATGAGCCCGCGCCGCCAGGGCGATCCGCGTTCAGATATTTTGCCGTCGTCTGAAAGCGCTTCGGCAAAGGCCATGCTAATGCCGGCTCCCGTTGAGGCCGACAAGCCAACGAGGAAAGCAACATGCGGATCTTGGGTAGCGAATGCAGCGGCAAAAATGGGGGCCAAGGTTGAAACCGAACCATCCATCAATCCTACCAGCCCCGGTTGAATCGTTTGTAAAATGTAGCGCCGCTGATGCTGCTTTCTAGCCATATTGTTACTCTACCACGCTTAGTGCGGTAACTTGCTTGCCACCCCCCAGCGTTTCGCCAGCTGAAGGAGCTCTTGTCGTTCAATAGCCTCCCTTATCTCTTTCATAACCTTTAAAACAAAGTGCAGGTTATGGATAGTTGCCAATCGCATGGCTAACAGTTCGTGGGAATTAAATAAGTGGCGGACATAGGCCCGGGTATAACGTTGGCATACCTCACAGTCACAGGCGGGATCGAGCGGCGCAAGATCGCTGGCATATTGCGCCGCTGATATATTTATCCGGAATTTATTGGCTATCGCTCCCCCGGCTGACGGTGAAATATAAATACCGGCATTGCGGGCAACCCGGGTAGGCCCAACGCAGTCAAATGTGTCCATGCCACGCGCCGAGCCGGCAAATAAATCTTCAATTTCCCCAATCCCCAGTAAATGGCGAGGCTTATCGGGTGCTAATAGCGGAGTTGTCCATTCCAAAATGTTATACATATCAGTTTTGCTATTACCTAACGATCCGCCTATTGCGTACCCGGCAAAATCTAAGTTATTTATAAATTGGGCGCTTGCAAGCCGCAGTTCTTTATACGCGCCCCCTTGCACAATCCCAAAGAGGGCTTGCTGCGAGCGGTTCGTCCAAGCCCTAAGGCTCCGTTCGGCCCAGGCGTGAGTGCGGTTGAGTGCCCGCGCCGTGTAGCGCTGATCGTGCAGTGGTGAAGTACACTCATCGAACGCTAAAATAATATCGGCTCCAATCTGTTGCTGAAGCTCAATCGATGACTCCGCGGTAAAACGATGAAGCGACCCATCAATATGTGACCGAAAGCTCACGCCATCATCGTCAACCTTCATCAGCCTAGTCCGCGGCAACACTTTGGCTTGGATAGCTTGGTTCTCTTTAGGAAACATATTACTCATTTTGCCGACCCCATGAGTCAAGCCATATCCCAGCGAAAACACCTGAAACCCCCCGCTGTCAGTAAAACTTGGGCCGTCCCATTTCATAAAGCCCTGTATCCCCCCGTGGCGTTGGACTATTTCGGTGCCGGGTCGGAGATAAAGATGATAGGTGTTGGCTAATACCGCCGGAAGCTTCAGTCGCTCAAGGTCACGAGCATCAAGCGTCTTAACCGCCGCTTGGGTGCCCACCGGAATAAATGCCGGCGTTTCAATCGGTCCGTGCGGAGTAGTGATTGTTCCCCGCCTAGCTGCGCCATCGGTTTGATGAATGGAAAAGGAAAAAGCCATAGGTCACTCCATAGTACCAGAGTCGCCGGTACGTTCCGGTTATAATGGTTGAATGAGCCAACTGGTAAAGTTTGAGAAGATTGTACCCGGCGGGAAAGCTATGGGCTATCTGGCGGATGGGAGGGCGGTATTTGCCGTAGGCCCTCTTCCGGGGGAGCTTGCACGCGTCGCGATTCAAAAACAGCGGCGGTCCTATGCCGAAGCTACCTTGCGTGAAATTATCGAGCCTTCATCCCAACGTTCCTTACCGGCTGAAGACCATTGTCTGGTTTGCTCTCCTTGGCAAGGTGTGGTTTACAGCTACCAGCTTGAGCTAAAGGAGGGTATGTTAAAAGAAGCCTATGCCCAGCACCTCTTAACGGTTGCGGCGCAAGACTTTGTACCGGCTCAAATTCAGCTGGGTTATCGCAATCGTCTGGATTTTACCGTTACATCAATCGAGGGAAAACTGCAGCTGGCTTTTCATGCCCGAGGGTCTTGGGACAACTTCATCCCCCTTCCAGCTGGCTGCCTACTTGGCAGCGAAGAGATGAACCGGGCGGCCCAGGATTTAGTTGATCAGCTAAACACCCGTGGGTTTGAAATCGAACAAGCGACCATTACATTGCGCCATGCCCGGGCCACCAACCAGCTGTTAACTATCTTAACAACCAAATCAAAAGCCAATTGGAGCGATATCAACACCGCAGCATTGGGAAACTTCTTGGTAACTTCCCCACTCCAAGGATCGGGAGCTCCCGGACCTATTACCTATCAGTCAGGCGATAGTTACATAACAGATAAACTAGCTGGCCTTGAAATAGCTTACCCCTACAACGCGTTTTTTCAGTCCAACACCGCTGTTTTTGAAAAAGCCCTAAATTCCATTGTTCAGGCTATCACCCCAGCAACGAACAACCTCGTGGAACTCTATAGCGGCGTGGGCGCGATTGGCCTGCCCATAGCAAGCCGTGGTGTGGCGGTGCACGGCATTGAAACCACGCCCGAAGCCGTAGAGTTTGCTGAACGTAATGCCCGGGCTAATGGTGTCGCTCACTATAGCGCGGAAACGATAGCCGCGGAATTCATGGACAATGCTCGCCTGCGCGACATTGAGTGCGTAATCCTTGACCCGCCGAGGGCCGGGCTGCATCCTCGGGTTATTCGGTGGCTGCTGGAAGCCCGCCCCAAACAATTGATCTACCTATCCTGCAATCCTGTGACCCAAGCAAGAGATATTGCCCTGCTTCAACCCACTTTCCAGTGCGACACGATAACCGGCTTTGATTTTTATCCCGGGACCCTACATCTGGAAGCCTTAGCAATTCTCAGTTAAGCTAATAATATGAAATTGCTGTCATACTCCAAGCTGAGCCGTCGGTTGCAGATTGAACTGCTCCTCAGCCTTGGTATTGGCGTACTGGTTGCCGGAGTTGTTGCCAGTGTCCTCCTGCTGCTTATTAAGAGTTTTTATCAACCGTCGCCCCAGTCCTGGTCAACCTATTTGCTAGTAGTAGGAGGAATTGAAGCGATTGTCCTTATGGGTGGATTGCTTTTCCTGCTGAGGGCAGTCCGCCGCGACGTCGAGCTTGAACAAACCAAAGAAGTTTTTATTGCTTTAGCTTCCCATCAGTTAAGAACCCACCCTACCGCTATCAAAAATTTTACCAGCATGTTGCTGGGAAATTATGCCGGTAAGCTTACCGCTAAGCAGCGGAAGTACTTGGAACTGCTTAATATCAGTAATGAAAGCCAGTTACGTATTATTGAAGGGCTGCTCTGCGTAGCCGAACTTGAATCAAAGCGGCTTAAATTACTTCCTGAGCCGGTTAAAGTGGCTCCCCTGCTCCATGAAGTCCTTACTGAACTCCAACCCAGACTCAACGAACATAATCAGAGCATGGAAGTAGCTATTGCCGACGACGAAATAACGGCCATAACCGACCGGAGATGTCTGCGCACGGCCATGGAAAACCTTCTCACCAATGCCAGCAAATATACACCCGACAAAGGGGCTATCAAGGTGAGCCTAAGTGATACTGTCGAACATATTATCTTGGTTGTACAGGACAACGGGGTCGGCATCGATGACCGGGACCTGAGACGGCTATTTATAAAGTTTTCACGTATCAATAACGCGTTTAGCATTAAAATGGCCGGAACCGGACTAGGGCTCTATATTGTAAAAACAATTGCCGATCTCCTCGATGGCCAGGTTGGGGTTAAATCCAAACCGGGCGCGGGCAGTACTTTTACTTTTAAAATTTCAAAGACACTTCAACCCTAATTATCTTAGAGCTCTTCCTGTTTGTCCCGAATAAACCCAGCCCATTGGCGCACAACCCGCAGACTCGTCTTAAGGGGAAGTTCAATCGCCAGATCCATCACAAAGGTAATGATGTTCAACCGCGAGTATTTATCGGTTAACCAGTGACCCACCCTGATGAATGGTGTGTAAAAGAAGTCTAGGGCCACGCTTAACAAGCTTTTGCGCTGGTCAACCACTTCAAGCTCGCGGGCTGATTCAAGCAAGCGAAAGCCAAAGAAGCTTACAATTGAAAGAAAGACAAAGAAAATTGCGCCATTTACTACATTAAATCCAATCCGGCTCAGGGCATATATGAGTACGCCAAATGAAAGGAGGAAGGCGACCGCGTAAACAAAGTTAAAGGCAGAGTTTAAGCCAGATGATGTTACGCGCTTGCGTATGCGATATCGTATGGGCGGATCGTCGGTATGGAAGAGAATACGGCTAAGCTTAGACTGAATAATTTCGGTATTGCGTCTTCCTGGTGTTCTAATTCCCCAGCCGATGGTTGCCATGTAGAGGGGCGGGAACAGGGTATTTATAATTAGCGGGGTCCAGGCTACTGCGCCAATCACTAAAAGGTCGTACGGAACTTCCAATGATAGCCCAAGCAAAACTTTGGTTATAAAGATAAATATTACGCTCCTAACAATCCCCTCATTTAGCCGCTTGCGTGTCAGTTTATACTGCTGCCCGGCTTCATGGGCAATCCGGGACATCAGTTCGTCATGTTTGGACAGTAACTGCTCAGGGGCGCTCGTCGACATAACCACCTCACGCAGAATCCGCATTGACCCCCCCGAGCGGTTTATTAAACGCCCTACCCGATTTGTAAGGGGTGCCTGATAAAGGCGGTCGACTGCCTGATTTAAGTTGATGAAGTAGGCCAACGTATCCGCGCCATTTTGATGAAGGCGGGCGGTAAGCGCGTAATATCGGGTGGTGGCAATATCGGATTTAAATAATGTCCGTTGCACCGCGCAGTAAAGAGCCACTTCTTTGGTATGCTCATTTACTCCGTCAAAAAGCTTTGGGTCAATGTGTTGTTTATAATGATTATAAACAAAATCAATAAAAGCGTCAGTTTGGGCATGCGGAACGAGCTGATGCTCAATTTCAACCGAAGCCGATTGAAAAATCCAGACTTTAAGCTTTTCACCGGAAATTTTGTGATGATGCTGTATGGCTTCGGCTAGCTTGGTGTAGCGCTGGATAATCGCGTCAATAGTCTGCACGGAACTGCGGGGAATACTGTCATTTTCCAAGTACCTGGCATGGGTCAATTCAGAAACCAGTTCAATGGGTAGCTCAACCGATTGTTGACGGCTCTGCAGGTGCCAGTTACGATACAAAAAGCGCTCAATCGCCCTTCTTACAAGTAAATGACGCTCACCATACTCAGCAGCGTTCCGCAATTGTTCATAGGCAAAGTAGAGCTGCCCGCCAACACCGGAAATGTGGACCTTATCATGTTCCGGGGTAAGGTTGGCTTTGTTGGCAATGGTCAAAGCTTGGATCAGCCGCTGTCCTTCAGCTGATAGTGCTAATGGCTGCATGGGATTTATTATACGGTATTCTAAGATATGTGACTAACGTCCATAGCCATTATAAAAGCTTAAAAACAACTTGGGCCAGCGACCAAATCAGATAGAGCGCTGCCGCGTTCCCGCAAATACCAACAACAGCCGAGGCTAGTGCGGAAAGGCTAAATCCGGCCAAAAGAGCCGACCCAACCATTTGAATGAAAAACGGAAACACAATAGTCCCGCAGACGACCAGTAAACCCACCAAGGCAAGCGCCGCGCCCAACTGAACCAGAAATCGGCTTACTCCTTTGCTGGCACCTGCTGGCTTGGTGAATTTAGTTGTGACAACTACGCTATTGCGCATATCAATTAAAACATTGGCAAGGATTAAGCCTGTGCAGTAAACGGCAACCGCCAATACCCCCCAAAATAAAATAATAAATATATTACCCGTAAAAGGGAGGGTACTAAAAGAGGATAAATAGGAGGCCAGGCTGTCTGCCAGAGTACTCGCTGACGTGGAGCTGTTTTTAGCGATTATATCAATCAGGGTATTCCAATAAACCGCAACTATAATCAAGATGCTAACGAGCATACATGCCGCGATTTGCCAGGGCGAGGGAATCAATATGGTTTTAAAATTTTCTTTGGTCATACAATTTTTCAGACGAAAGTCTTGATTCTCATTCTACTTTAGCACGGGCTACATAATTTGTATTGCAGCTCCAGGATTGTTACCATATCGGAGTGGAAAAACCTAAGCTAATTATCGTTTCTGGCTCAATTGCAATTGACCGTATTATGAGCTTCTCCGGGCGCTATCAGGACATTATTCATCCGGAAAAGCTTGGAAGCCTATCTGTTTCTGTGTTGCTTGATAGCCTGCATGATAGCCAGGGCGGAATTGGAGCAAATATTGCCTACACCCTAGCTTTGCTGGGCAATTCTCCAATCTTGCTGGGATCGGTCGGCAAAGACGCGACTGCCTATATGGAGAAACTAGCCCACCGCGGAGTAAACATTACCGCCGTCCATCATAGCGGTTTATCCACCGCTACCTACACGGTTATTACCGACAGTGATGAAAACCAGGTAGCCGGGTTTTACCCCGGTGCCATGGCAGACAGCGGAGACTTAAGTCTTGAATCCTGGAAAAATGGCGAGCCGCTCATGGTGGTTTCAGCCCACGATCCAGCCTCTATGGCGCGCCAGGTGGAGGAGTGTAAAAAATGGCATATCCGCCTCTGTTACGACGTTGGCCAACAGGTTACCAACCTGCCCGTTGCCGATATGAAGGCCGGTATTGAAGGGGCGGAAATATTAATAGTAAATGAATACGAAATGGCCACCTTAGCCGCCCGGCTAAGCCTCAGCGCCGAAACCATTAAATCCTCAGTGCCCGTTGTAGTTACCACCTTTGGTAAAAATGGGTCGGTAATTGAGGGTGCCTCGGTGGAAAAACCTATCACTATCAATATAGTAAAAGCCACCCAAGTCGTTGACCCCACCGGTGCCGGTGACTGCTACCGCGCTGGATTCATACACGGCTATAGCCGCGGCTGGGATCTGCAAACGTGCGGTCAACTGGGGGCCACTTGTGCCGCCTACGCGATTGAACAGACCGGCACGCAAAACCATGACTTTACGTTTGAGCAAGTAGCAACGCGCTACCAAGAGAGCTACAAGCAGTCACTACCAAATATGCAAGCGTTACTTTAGGAGAAACACCATGACCAAAACAACCGCTACAACCGACTATAAAGTTGCCGATATTAGCTTGGCCAAATGGGGTCGCCGGGAAATCACCCTTGCAGAAAAGGAGATGCCGGGCCTTATGAGTTTGCGGGCCGAGTATGGGTCAAGCCATCCTCTCAAGGGTGCCCGTATCGCCGGAAGTCTTCATATGACTATCCAAACCGCTGTTTTAATTGAAACCTTAACCGCTCTCGGAGCTGAAGTCCGCTGGGCATCTTGCAATATTTTCAGTACCCAAGACCAAGCTGCCGCGGCCATTGCCGCGACGGGCGTGCCTGTCTTTGCATGGAAGGGTGAAACCGAAAAGGAGTATTGGTGGTGCATTGAACAAACCTTAGCCTTTGCCAGTGGGGAAGGACCCAATTTGCTGCTGGATGACGGGGGCGATTTAACGTCTTGGGTTCATGATAAGCATCCCGAGCTGATTGCTGGCATAAAGGGTGTTTCCGAAGAAACGACAACCGGGGTACACCACCTGTATCAACTGCTGGAAAAAGGTAAATTAAAATTGCCCGCAATAAACGTTAATGACAGCGTCACCAAAAGTAAGTTTGATAATAAGTACGGATGCCGCGAATCGTTGGTTGACGGTATTAAGCGGGCTACCGACATTATGCTGGCCGGCAAAGTCGCGGTAGTCGCCGGCTACGGTGACGTAGGCAAAGGCTCAGCCCAGTCGCTGGCTTCTTACGGATGCCGGGTGTTAGTAACGGAAATTGACCCCATCTGCGCGCTTCAGGCCATGATGGAAGGTTACGAGGTAGTTACAATGGATGCGGCTGTAAGGGGAGGTGACATTTTCGTCACGACCACCGGTTGTAAAGACGTTATCACCCTTGAGCATATGAAGCTGATGAAGGATGCCGCGATTGTCTGCAATATTGGACACTTTGATGTAGAGATCCAGGTGGCGGAGCTGGAAGCTTTTGCAGGCATCAAAAAACAGGAAATTAAGCCTCAGGTTGACGTGTACACTTTTCCGGATGGCCACCGCATAGTTCTTTTAGCTGAAGGCCGCTTGGTTAATTTGGCTTGTGCCACCGGCCATCCCTCTTTTGTCATGAGCGCTTCCTTCACCAACCAAGTGCTGGCCCAAATCGAGCTCTACGCAAAATCCTATAAGATTGGTGTCCATGTCTTACCCAAGGAACTGGATGAAAAAGTCGCCCGGCTTCACCTTGAAGCACTGGGAGGCACCTTGACCAAATTGAATTCCGACCAAGCAGACTATTTGGCGCTACCCGAAACCGGCCCCTTTAAACCGGAACATTACCGATACTAAACTGATTGCATTTGCTTCACAGCGTAAGCATAATAGAAGGTAAGTAAGGGTCAGTGCATGGGTGAAACAATCAAAGCTGAGGTGGGAGCTACCGTCCATGATGACGGCGTACTTTTTCGCGTGTGGGCTCCCTTTGCCTCAAGCGTCGCGATTGCCGGTAGCTTTAATGACTGGTCGGGCACGTCCGACCCCTTAACCCGTGAGGATGACGGATACTGGGTAGCCAAAGTAGGACACGCTAAAGTCGGCCAAGAATACCACTACATCATTCGCAATGGCGACCGCGAACTGCAGCGTAACGACCCGAGAGCTCTCCAGCTTACCGCCTCTGGAGACGCGTCGCTTATTACCGACCCTCATTTTGACTGGGAGAATGATGAGTTTACCATTGCCCCTGCTAATGAGCAGGTTATTTATGAGCTACATATTGGAACCTTTCACCGAACCGACTCGGCTACCCCCGGGACATTTGAAACCGCCGCCGCCAAGCTTGATTACCTGGCCGACTTGGGAATAAACGTCATTGAACTTATGCCGGTGAGCAACACCACCATCGACCGCTGGTGGGGCTATGATCCCGACCACCTTTTTGCCATTGACGCGGCTTATGGTGGACGGCAAGCGTTTTTGGAATTCATAAAAGCCGCCCACCGGCGGGGTATTGCTGTGGTGGTGGACGTGGTTTACAACCATTTGAGCCCCTATCCGGGTATGGACCTATGGCAGTTCGACGGGTGGAGTCAGGACGGCAAAGGCGGCATTTACTTTTATAATGACTGGCGCGGAGACACGCCATGGGGTCCCCGGCTTGATTATGGTCGGCCGGAGGTCAGGCAGTATATTACCGACAATGTCCGCATGTGGCTGCGGGACTGCCACGTTGATGGCTTACGCGTTGACGCCGTTTTCGCCATCCGTAATGCCAAGGGTACAAACGATGATCCTTCCACCGACCTTCCCGACGGTTGGCGGATCCTCCAGGAGCTCAATACCGCAGCCCGCGAGGTAAAACCGGCCGCAACTATGATAGCTGAAGATATTTCTGCCAATGAATGGGTAACGAAGCCGGTTGAAGCAGGAGGGGCCGGCTTTTCGGCTCAATGGGAAACCTCATTTCCCAGCGTCTTGCGCAGTATCCTTAACCCCGACCATGATAGCGACCGACACATTCAAAGCATCCAGGACGTGTTAACCAAAAACTATAATGGAGATATATTCCAAAGGGTAATCTATAGCGAGTCCCATGATGCCGCCGCCAATGGACATCAGCGCCTCAATGAAGAAATTGCCCCGGGAGCGGCCGACAACTTGTTTGCTCGGCGGCGTTCAGCTTTAGCGGCGGCTGTGGTCTTAACCGCCCCCGGCAGACCAATGTTCTTTCAAGGCCAGGAGTTCATGGAAACCGGATGGTTTAACCACTGGCAGGCGCTGGACTGGCATAAGACTGAAGCTTTTCATGGCATCGTTCAGCTCTATAAAGATTTAATCGTATTACGCCGTAACTCCAACCAGCAAACAGCCGGCTTAATGGGCAGGGGCATCGACACCCAACACTTTGATGAGCGCACCAAAGTCCTGGCCTATCACCGCTGGAACCAGGGTGGGCCAGGCGACGATGTGGTTATTGTGGTCAACTTCTCCAATGAGCAACGTAACGGCTACATCACAAAATTTCCTCAAAAAGGAGTTTGGAAGACGCGGTTTAACAGTGACTGGCAAGGATATAGCCCGGACTTCAACAACACGCCCACACCGGAGGTTGAAGTAACAAAAGATACCGGTGCTGTTAACCTTGGCCCGTACTCGGTACTGGTATTATCCCAGGATTAATACCCTTGATGCACTATACTTAGGTTATGGCTCAACAAAATCTTCCGCGCACGTTTAGCGGTACCGTAACCCGCTTTCACGGCAATGGCCGCAAGCTTGGGTACCCAACCGCTAACTTCCATACCGCTACTGAGTTGGCCGATGGCGTTTACTTTGGGTTTACTAACCTGAAAAATTTCCGTAACCACCCCTCCATTATTTTCTTGGGCGTCCCCACCACCATGGGCAACACCGAGCGTCGCCTTGAATCCTACTTGCTTGATATACCCGATGAAGATTATTATGACCTTCCCATAAAGGTCATACTAAAACACCACCATCGGCCCAACCAAACTTTTGACTCGGTAGATAACTTGCTCGTTGCAATGAAAAACGATGAAACAGCAACGCGCCGGTGGTTAGCGGCCCTGCAGAGCGTCCATCATAATTCCTAGCGACACCAAGACCCGCCAATCAACTTTCCCTAAAAGGTTATCCTCGGCAGTAAGCCGGTAATGGTCACGAACGGTCGTGGTTTTCTGGTAGCTACCTTCCACAGCTTTAGTTTGCATATCAATAAAGTCAAAATGGTATTTTACGAAAAAAGGGATTTCACCAATAATAGGCAACAATTCCCACACCCGGCGAATAATTGCCAGCGCTTGGCTGCGCTCACGTGCTGTCACCAGTGGGACCTCCTCTTTGTTGGGAGCAAACACATTCCAGGTACTGCGTAAGACTGAGGCACCGAACACTTTACCCACTACCCCTAGCGCGGTGCCGGCGGCGTCGCTTACATCATAACGTGCACCAAAATCGATAGCTTGGCGGGCTTGAACTTCCATTAAGACACTGTTTTTTGACTCATCAGTATAAAAGGTAAATTTTTCTTTCCAGGCAAACCGTTTTTGATGGGCAAAGGCGAGCAGCCTGCCTTTTTCCCCTGTCGCGTCCAGCTCAAATACATAGTACTGGTTGGCTAGTGGTACGATCTTTTGTTCAATCGCGAATGATTTCATCGCTGTAAAAAGTCTTTCCAATAAGAACGCCAGCGTTCAACCGCTTCGGCATCTTTTAACTTTTCTTGCGCCACTTGAACTCCGCTTTTACCGGGCGCTTTTTCATAAATGTTAACCAGCACCGGCGAACCGTCAGCCAGCTTAACCTTCCAGTAACGCCATTTGTCTGTCTTAGTTTGCTTGGGTTCGCCCACCCAGTCCACTCCGTTAAACGCCGATAGTAACGCAACCCTTTCCATCCACCAAGCCAAAACCTCATCAATGGAGCCCGCCCGGGTCACTGAAACGCCAACGCTATACTGCCCGTTTGCAATCTCCCCAGGCTTGCGCCGGCCAATCTCTTGTTCAAACCGAACCGTTAACATTTGACACCACCAGGGCGGCACACCTTTCTCCTCGCTCAACCAGCGGGCAATTTCCTTATGCGGCATCTCTTCAGCGTGATTCTTTGTTAAGACCTCGAACCAGTGAGCCCAAGGTTCGCCGGTAGCCTTTGCAATCGCCGCGTCACTAATGATGGTAGGTTTGGTTGCCATAGAGATATTGTAGCGGCATTTAGGTGATTAGCCCAAAGCATTCAAATTAAGTGAGCACATACCTAAGATTACTTAACTGACCTAGCTGGCGAGATCCAGCCCGCGGCTGAACGAGCTGGGTTTATAATTCCTCGACTCTTCACAAGACTTTTCACCAAGCTAGCGTAACCCACATAATTAATAATCATAAATAATATGTAGGCAAAGGGTGCAATAAGCAGGAGCTTAATTTTATCCCGCAGGGTAATGAAGTCATCGGCTAAAATGGCAATGGATGTAAGCGAGGCGTAAAGCGCAAACCCATACTCAATTCCCACCAGAGAGTGGTAGAGAAACGCGTAAAAAAGCATACTGCCCACCAGTAATGGTTCAAATAAAAATAGCAGCTCGCAAAACAGAAGCCACGGTAGCAGGGCAAAAGTTAAAAATTTATTTAGCCCTTCCTTGCGGTTGAAGAACATATTTTTGTTCTTATAAAAAGCTTGAAAACTACCAAAGCGCCATCGATACCTTTGCCTATACAGATCCTTAGTTGATATCACCCCTTCGGTGTAACAAATAACGTCGTCCGCGTAGTAAATCTTACCCTTAACATTTCGAATCAGTTTCAAGCTGAAATCAAAATCTTCGGCAATGGTATCTTCATCATAAAACCCTGCTCTCTTTACCGCCGATATGCGGAAGAAAGACGTGCAACCCGCCAAGTATTCAATGTTCAAAACACTATGGGCTTTTTTTAAGCGATATGCCAGCATGTATTCGAGCAGCTGGGTAACCCCGAGAACCCCTGCCCCTCTCATAACTTTCACATTCGACGCCACTGCATTTATTTCCCGGTTCCTGAAATACTGCACTCCAAGCGCGAGTGCCTGAGGATCTAACTCGCAGTCAGCGTCCATGGCGACCATAATGTTACCCTTTGCATATCTCATGACCCCGTAATTGATCGCCGAAGCCTTGCCACCATTTTTTACATTTCGTATGATTCGTAAATTCTTAAAATCGTGTTTGCGGCGCAAATAATGCCCAAAACAAGCTGTTGTATCAGTTGAACCGTCATCGACTACAATTACTTCAAAACGAGAATAATTACTTTTATACACAGATGTAAGACAGCGCTCTAAAACCGCCCGCTCGTTGTGGGCTGGAATAATAACTGAGATAAAAGGGCGATAAGCGCTTTTTTTCCGCAAACGGTGGCGCTTCAGGTCATACCAATCCGCGAGGATTGAAAATACGCTAATCCTTATTAGATTGAGCATACTTACTGAAAAGATAAAGAGCCCAAAGGCATAGAGAAGATCCACGACAATATTAAAGTCATGCTGCCAGGTGTAATTGTGTTACGCGAAACTAACTAATCGTTTTGCGTAACGTTTTAGAAACCAACATACTCGCAAGCATAGCGGTAAGCGCGATGGCCCCAATAACGAGGGCTGTCAGCACAAAGCTTCCACCAGTCTGGGGCAGTAAAACCGCTCCACCACCAACGCCAGCGATAGTTCCAGTAATAGATGACGTAACGCCGCCACCCAGTCCACCTTGGTTAGTCATTGACATATCTCCACATATATTATTTAATAGAATTTTTAAACTCTATCATACAAACAACTATATGTCAACAACCTCACAGGCTATTTGCTGTTCTTGCTCGGCACTTTCCCTCCGGCTTGCCTGGCTTGATTTAAGCCAGCGGCGATTGCCTGTTTACGGTTCTTAAGCTTCCTCTCATGCTTATTCATCATGCAAGTTTTCGGCCACTTTTTCTTGAGCTTTTTTACCGTATTTGGCCGCCACGATTTCGCCCTCTTATGGTACTAGTTTGATGAGGACGCCCTGGAAGACGCTCTCCAAAACCAAGCGATCGCTGCCGCGCAGTAAGAGGGCTAGCGGGAGAAGCAACGGGTTCATCTACCATACTGACATCTGCAGCTTTAATGCCTCTAGCGACCGCGTTAAACAACCAAGCGTGAAGGTATCCCACAACGAAACCAATGGCAAAATACACTGCCGGAACAAGCAAAAGTGTTAATAAACTAACACTTAGGCCAAAAATTAAGCCTTGCAAGAGATTGCTCGTAAGAGACGTTTGAAGCGCGGCGCTTTCAAAAAATACCGCGACTGCCAAAACCACACCAAGCGCCAGACCCAATGTCCCTTCAAATAACGCTAATGTCAGCGGTTTTATTTTGGTTATACGCATCTGGTTCATAGCAATTCCCCTTTACCGCCAGTGTACTCGGGAGTAAGGCTGAATACATCGGCGGTTTGCCAAAATGCCCCAAATAATCTGGAGAATCTCTTAGATAATGTTAGTGCTTGTTGGAGTTGGGTAAGGTGTGCTTTGCGGGCCCCAATTGGATAAAACCGCGCTCAGCTTTGATCGTCCCTCTTATCAACCAACCGAAAGGGCGCCATGTCGCTACCGCTTTTAAGGCTTCATGAAGCGGATCGGGCACGGGCCTGCCTTTTGTCCGATGAAGAAGATGAGCGTAATAACGCCAAGCCGTGAAGAAAATGACATCCAGGATAATCAGCAGGATAATCAGCAGCAGAATTAAGAGTCCCGTATCCACCACAAAGGGCTTTTTCTCCGGCTTTTGAGCAGCGGTAGCGGTAATGGTGACGGAGCGTTCTTTACTGGGTTCGCTTTCGGCTCCAAGCGTGGTGGTGCGGCTGAAATAAATTTTGTAGGTGTCGGGAATTGGTTCCGGGTGGTAGGTGTACTCCCAGGTAATGCCATCGGGGAATCCTCCGCCCCCTTTGCTTTTCGTTTTGGCAACCTGCTTGGTCCGAGCCACAAATTCTTCTATTTGTTTCCCGTTCAAATAAACGTGGATAGTATCGGTAGCCGATGATTGCCCGACAAACTTCATGGGTTTATTTACCACCAGCGATATTGGACCACCAAGAATGGCTGGTGGCTTTATGCCGCTGATCTTAAACTTAGCGCTTGCCTCGGTGGTATTGCCAGCTCGGTCATGGGCAGTTACCGCGATAACGTGTTCTCCCGGTTTTTGCTTAGGGATAGCCCCGCCTGAAGCGAGCGGGAACGCCGCGCCGCCATCAATACTGGCAGTATAGTGGGCAATCCCAGAGGTTGTGTCGGTCGCGCTGAAATTGAACTTAGGTGAGGGGTTTGACGGGTCATTGGTCGCATCGGGCGTAACCGTAAAAGCCGTCGGAGCTGTCGAGTCTATCCGAATTGCAAAGTGGATGGTAGCGCTTCCCGAAGCGTTCGCCCCTTTGAGGTGAAAATACCATAAGCCGTCATTGAGTGATTGTGATGTTTGGATGGTAGCGTTATTGGGCGCGGTTGGATTGCCGGTAGGGCTTTTATCAAACTTATAGGAGTAGTTCCCTATAGCGGTTGTTGCGTACCAGTTGAGGTTTACGATATGGGTTTTATACCACTGGCTTTGATTGGGGTGGGTTTTGGAAAACACCGAAATCAGCGGCTGTGGAGGAGCCTTGGCGCCCACGGTAAAACTTGTGCCGGTTGAACAGCATAAAATGTTAGTTCCCATTCCGTCATTGGCTAGAATTTGCGAACCGGCAATATTGACATTAAAGGTTCCTGGCTGCGTAGCGTTGAAAATAACCGTAACCACGCGGCCCGCGGTGCCATTGTAGCCGGGGTTGGATAAGCCGCCGGAAAAATAAACTGAGCCGGCCGACCCCACCGGCCCGGCTCCGCCCCCGCTGGTCCAGGTGGTAAAAATTGAGCTAGCGGTTGACACAAAGGAGTATTGGAGGCCCGGGCTCCAGGTAACGGTCGCTTCACCGGCGTTAACGGCCTGCCCGGCGGAGTTAATGAGAACAGCGACCCTAACCACATCCCCAACTTGATAGCTTGTTCTTTCAGGAGCGGCGTAGAAGCTGGCACCGCCGGCTGCCTGCACCGGTTGATGAGAAGCTGCGATTAAAACACCTGAAGCGGCCAAGACGGCTGCCTGAAGCATGTAAACAAGGTGTTTCACGGGATTGTCACCTTTATGGGCGCTAATTCGAGCGGGACGGCCGTTCCTTTGCCATCATTCAAAAGAATTTGGGTTCCGTTAGCGAAGCGTAGCTCGGTTGAAAGAGGGTCCTTGGATCGCAGCGTCACCGTCCCCACTTGGCCCTTTCCCTTAAAGCCAGGGTTCATAACACCTCCGGCAAAGCTAATAGTCCCTGCGGCGTTGGAAAAGCTCGGTTGGTCGGTTATCCAGAGCTTTATCAAGGACTTCTCCTTGCCGACCCCAACTACCTCAACTTGTCGGGGATCAAAGGTAAGGTGAATCTCAGCCGCGTTCATCGTTTGGTTTGCCGTATCGATTATAATTGGCACTCTTACTTGATGCTTATCTTCGGTAATTACACCGGAAGTCCCAATACTTGCCTTAGGGGGAGCTGCCCTGGTAAGAAAAAAGGCCAGCGTGCCAATGCCTAGAACAGCCACCACTAAAAGTAAGCTGATAATTCGCAATGGCGCTGATGCAGTTTTTATTTTTGTTTCGTTTTGGTCCATAACCTTGTATGTTTAAAAACGCTTATGTTTATAATACCTTTATCCTGTCCAAAAGAACAGCATTATTGAGAAATCCGTTAGATTAGTCTTCGTGTCGTCATTAATATCGGCAGGCTTATTGATATTCGTCTGAAGGTAGAAAAACATTAAAATTGAGAAGTCTGTCAGGTTTACCTTTGTGTCATTATTCAGGTCGGCCGATAATACCACCTGGAAGCTTGCGTCGGGGGTTTGAGGGCTTAGGGCCCCACCAGGTGCTTGCACCACGGCGCTAGTAGTATAGGTTCCAAGATGGAGGGTCTGGTTCGAACTTCCTGTCCAGTCGCCGTTGGCTCCGGTTGTGGCCTGGGTAGTAAAGGTGTCGCTATACTTTGAGCCGCTCCACAACGTTGTTACCACCGAATTATGACGGGCAGTCCCGTCAATCACCTGGGCCCGCGGGCGTTTTATGGGATTGAAGCTCACGCTAAAAGTAGTCGGCAGCAGGTAGCCGCTGAGCGTGGTGGTAAAGGCCGGTAATATCGTGGCAATTGAGCTTATTTCCGCGGTATCGCGGCTATGAAGGTCGGTTGCCTTAATACTGTAGGTAGCGCTGCCTAGTGGTTCGGTAGTAAAAGTCGCGTCAAAGGAGCTATCACTTAGGGCTGCCTGAGTGCCAATAACGGCGCCATTACGCTCAAAGGTCACCAGCGCTCCCGGTGATGCTTCTCCCAGGAAACGAATGCCCCCAGTTTGGATGGGGAGCTCTGCGCCAAGCTCAGACTCCGCGGCGACCGCGTGCAAAGGAGCAGGGGTGCCCAGGTGAAAGAGCAGGCCTGTCAGCAGAACGAAGGGTAGCATCCTCCCCCACGTGGACATTAGCGCCCTCTAATGAGCACTCGAGCTGCGTTAATCAAGCGACGACGCAGTACGACGATCAAAATCAGGGCAGCTAGGCCTATCAGGAGCGGAATCAGCGGGAACGCGAAAAACTTGGCTTCAGCGGTCACAATTTTGTTCTGTGACCCATATACAGCTGCCACCTGCGCCCGGTAATACCCACCCCATAGGTCGGTTTTCGGCCATATCACGGTAATTCGCCGCTCCCCGCCGGGAAACACATTCCGGGGGTTAAGGGCAAGCTGGTCAACCTTTTTACCAAAAATATTATAAATAGTAACGGTCCCAGCAGGCTTAAAATGGACGTTCCCGGAATTTTTAAAGAGGACATCAAAGGCAATCGGCCCCTTACTAAAGAAACGGCGTTTCTGCTCGCTACGCAAATCTTCAGCGCTAGCTAGATAGATTTTGGTTTTGCCGTCAGAGGCGGTTACCGTTTGCCACGACCCTTTAAAGGTTTTAGGCTCAAACGATTTTATACTTCCCTGTTCTTTCACATCGCCGCTAACACGCATTAGTATTAGAGAGCCAACCCGTTGGATTACCCGGGCACCAGTAGAAGTCGCGTTAGCGCTTACCACTGGGTTAAAGAGGACGCTTGCGAAGTGGCCTCCCGGCTCCGCTTGGCGCGGAACCTGGATGGTAAACGGCACGAGGGCTGATTGTTTTGGCGCTAACTGGACCTGGGTGGTGGGGAAACGAAACCACTTCGCGAAAGCGTTGGGGTCTTTTATATCATCTAGTACCGAAACTGAGCCTTCGACACCTCCCACCGTAAAGTCTTGGGCGCTTACCTGTAGGGTAACCGCGTTATCCGACTCATTAGTGATTCGGATAGTGTTGCTTAACACGTCCCCTGGATTGGCGGTGAGTTCGTAGGTTGGGGGTGATACCGTCAGGCCCTGCGAGACCGCGGCTTCCGCCTGATGAAAAAGCGCGAGACCACCAACTGCAATAACCGCGGTTAAAAGACGAGCAATGTTTCGGATCATAGTTCCATAATGGTTATGCTATCTATTCTAGAAGGTTGCGGTGCACGTGTAAACTACTTTCCCCGTATATGTGCCTGCCGCGGATAAAAAAGTGAACCTTAACCGGTAGGCGACGTTAACGGTGTCATTTGCAATGGTTGATGTATTGTAGGCAACCTCGGCCGGCGTATTGCTTAAACCGGCAAAGAGGTTGTCGCTGTTTGAAAAACGGTTCGCGGTACCGCTCAAACTGGAATCATTGGTGGTATATGCGAAAAGCTCGTTACTGCCTGCAGGAGTGGCTGCCGGGCTGGCATTCGTCCCCATCCAGTCCGGGATTGAGGACGGGCCGTTTTTCATTGTACTGCCAGGGTCAACGGTGTGGACGGTCACCTGATATCCGCCTATACCATTGGTACTAGTAGTCAGCGACTGGCCGCAGTCGTAGTCGGTGTTGGGCGCTAGCGGCTGCAGCGGTGATCCAAAGGTAATCGAGGTCGCGCTATTTATGCAGCGGTCAGCTGTACTCAAAGCGCCCTTGTAGATTGTCGAGACAGGCAATCCCGTAACCGCGAAGTTAAGGGTGGGGTCTACCGTAGCGCTAACGGTGATCCCCGGGACAATCACTAATGCAACCACGCCGCTATCTACTGAATCGGTATAGTTCGCGTCAGAATAGGTGGTGAGACGCATAAAGTACGTCGCTTCATTGGCCGGGTTGGTGACGCTGCTAAAACTAATTTCCTGGTTGCCACTGGGGGTGGCTGTATTTCCGGCTTTTACCATTTGCAGTGACCCCGTAACTGGGTCACTGCTCCATCCGCTGGAGTCACCAAATCCTGTTGGTTGGTTGGCAAGGGTGGCCGATGCTGCCGAAAAACCAGCCGGCGTAGTGCATCCTCCCGACTGCGTGGTGCACATTTGAGCCCTGAACGATTTTAGCAATGTTGAGCTGCCAACGGTAAAGTTTAAGGTATAGGTTGTCCCGCTTTGGGCCGGGCGGGGATCAGATAGTTGGATGCTGGCAGTTGACAAGGAGCCGGCGTAGGCAACGGTAGCCATCCACAGTACCTTGCTCGCGCCTATGGCAAAGGCTAGAGCTATTACGGCATGAGCGCGAGCTTTGAATGTAGGGCGGCCACTTTTCATAGATTGTAGGTTTTTGTTTTTAATTAACTGTCATAACCACATTACCAGATAGGCTACACCTGGTCAATACGCTTGTGCTTAGAATACAGGGGTGCAGGTGTAAACGAGGGTTCCTTGATAAGTACCAGCTTCTGTCACACCGGTGAAGCGCAGGCGGTACCCCACATTCGCAGAGTCATTGGCGATTGCCGTGGCATTGTATGCAACCTCTGCCGGAGTTGTAGTTAGGCCGGCAAACAAATTGTCGGTAACGGTAAAGCGGTTGGATGTTGGTGAAAGAACGCTATCGGATGTTGTATACCCAAACACTTCGCTGGATCCACTGAGTGGGGTAGCGGTAGGAGAAGCGTTGGTGCCAGTCCAGTTAGTAATAGTTTGAGTTGGATTGCTTAGTAGGTGCAGGAAATCTCCTGAGGTTTGCTTGCCCTGCACGGTTACCTGATACCCGCCGTTGGAGTTGGTGCTGGTGGTTAAGGTTTGGGCGCAGTCATAGTTAGTATCAAGCGCCAGTGGCTGGCTGGGACTACCAAAGGTTACCGCAGTGGCAGTATCGGTACAACGGTCAGCAGTTGATAGGCCACCCTTGTAGACTGTTGAAACAGGGACACCAGCTACGGTAAAGCTAAGGGTTGAATCAACGACTGCACTTACCAATACCCCGGGAACCGTAACGAATCCAATTACCGTACTATCTACCAGGGTTCCACATCCGGCATCGCTGTAAGTGTTGATTTCAATATAGTAGGTTCCGCCTGCGGGTGCCGTCGGGTTTGTCAGTGATTGAATTGGTGTGGTTATTTGAGTACCCGCTGGAACCGATGCTCCTGTGGCGTAGGTATTTTCAACGGTACCGGAGGTAGTATTATCAATAGTCCAGTTTGCTGCCGTTAAGTTTGTAAAAGTACCATTTGTGGCTGCCGCGTTAGAAAACCCTGTAGGGGTGACACCCTGGCCGGCGTTCGCCGAAGTGCTCCAGCGATAGGTAAAACAGCGCAATGTGGCAGTGGTTGCCGTCTGCCAGCTGATCCCATAGGTTACGCTGGCTGCTGTAGCTTCGGGCCGAGGATCGCTTAGTGTGGCGCTAGCTTGGGTTAAATTGCCGGCGGCAAAGGCTGAAGAGAAACTTGATAAACTTAATAGGCCAATACTTAACGCGATGAGGATATTAACCCACCGCTTCTCGCGCCACGTACTAAAAGATATGTTTCTCACTGTCAGCTCCTTGTGTTTTGTGTTAATTAGCCTAAGCATAACCGCAATGGAAATTATCGTCAAGCATTTTTTCCTACCGCAAGCCGATCAGCCCTCAATCAACAAGAATCCCTTCTACCCAAATAGCTTTACTGCCCTTGCGCAATCCCTTATCCTTGAGAGATATGCCAGATACCGTTAATTCAGAAAATCAGATCTATTTTAAAGACGGTATCTTGCGAATTAATGTCGTTGGCGACCAAACCGGCGCTACGGTTGAAGCCATGGGCCGCGAGCTGACCGACGAAATTGTTAAACTGCGCCAAGCTGGGAAAAAAGTATTACTGCTTGATGATGTCAGCAAAATTGGAAAAGCCGATATGCCGGCAGTGCGGGCGGTTGCTATTTTAGGGCGTATTCTCGACTATGACCGGGCTGCTATGGTTGGTGATGGGTCGGCGGCGCTTCGAACCGGGATTAATCTTTTGCTTAAGACTATTGCCCAACCTAATACGCACTACTTCTCGAACCTCAAAGATGCCAAAATATGGCTGCGCAAAAGCGCCTAACGCTCGCTAAAAGTTCTCGAGGGTTGAGGTGTCGCCGATTGGCAAACCCAGCTCCTGGGCTTTTAATACCCGGCGCATAATTTTTCCGGAGCGGGTTTTAGGCAGCTTATCAATAAAACTAATTTCGCGCGGATAAGCGTGGCCGGCCAAATGCTTTTTCACATGGAGCCGCAATTTCTCCTTCAACTCATCGCTTTGCTCAACGCCAGGCTTAACCACCACAAACGCTTTGATAATTTCACCGCGCACCTCGTCGGGCTTGCCAATAACGCCCGCCTCAATAACGTCTGGGTAGCTAACAAGCGCGCTTTCCACCTCAAATGGTCCAATTCGTTCACCGGCAGTCATAATGACGTCATCTACCCGGCCAAAAAACCAGAAATAACCGTCCTTATCCTTCATCGCGGCATCACCGGACAGGTACCACTCATTCTTAAAGTATGAATCGAATTTCTCTTGGTTGTGCCATATCGTCTTCATCAGCGAAGAGACGGTTGAGGCTTTAAGTGCCAAATTACCCTCTTCCCCGTCGGGCACCGGATTTCCGTCGTCATCAATAATCGCCGCCTCTATGCCGGGCAAGGGCTTGCCCATTGAGCCCGGCCTAATATCAAGCGCGGCGTAATTGGTAATACTAATGCCGCCGGTTTCGGTTTGCCACCAAGTGTCGTGGAAGGGCAAACCAAACGCCGTTAGCCCCCACCAAATTGCTTCCGGATTAAGGGGTTCGCCGACACTACATAAATGTCGAAGCGACCCCAGCTCGTAGTTTTTCGGGTCAACCGGCGACCCCATCAGCATACGGATAGCCGTTGGCGCGGAATACCAAACACTCACCTTATGCGATTGTAAAACGTTATACCAGTTTTCCGGACTAAAGCGGCCACCGTAAACAACCGAGGTTCCGCCTAAGCCCCAAATACCGATAACGCCATATACAACACCGGTTACCCAGCCTAGGTCTGCCGTGCACCAATAGATATCATCCTCTTGGATATCGAGCACATACTTGGTAGTAACGATGGCTTGAAGAATATCAAAATGGGCATGTACCACGCCTTTAGGCTTGCCGGTCGTACCAGAGGTATAGAGCATGTAGGCAAAATCATCTTTCTGCATATGGGCTACATCAAAGCCGCTGTCTGCCTTCTCCATTTCGGACTCATAAGAAATGATATTCTCGGCCTGAAATTTTTCATCCGATCCGCGCCCGACGATAATAATATGCTTTAAATGTGGAAGCTTATCTTGAATATTCTTAATACGCGGGTAGAGGTCCGCGTCGGTCACCACAACCTTAGCCCCACTATCACCCAAGCGATCTAATAACGCCATTTCTTGAAACGCGGCAAACATTGTCCCTACCACCGCTCCCAGCTTTAAGGTGCCTAAAAAGGCAACATAGCGCTCCGGCCCTGGCGGCAGGAAAATAAATACCCGTTCACCCTTGCCAACCCCCTGGGAAGTTAGGACATTGGCAAACTTATTGCTTAATTCTTTTAATTGCAGAAAACTGTAGTCTTCTTTTTCACCATTAGCGCCTTCGTAGCGTAACGCCACCTTATCTTTGCGCTTTCCTTCGGCGTGGCGGTCAACGCAATTATAGGCAATATTGAGGGTCCCATCGGGGAACAAACTAACCTCTTCTGCCGCCGCCGTATCCCAGGAAAAATTTTGGTATTCCTGGTCGTAGTTTTTTAAGTTGGAGGTTTGGTTAACGACTAAATCTTTAGCAATGACTTTCACTTGATTGTTCATACGTGAGCTTTCTCCGGAGCATTTTCGCCGCTTATATCAACATCCATAATGCAGTAGTTGGTCACCAAATATAGACCATAATCCTCGGCAAAGACTTCCGCCTCATGGCTGTTGGCGCCTTCGGCCAGCCAGACCGTTCTAATACCTCCCCGCTCCATAATTTCTTCCATATGGGGGATTACTTCAGTTGGCTTACGGAAAATATCAACGATATCAATATGCAGGGTAGCCGGCACGTCCATTAGGCTCTTATAGGCCTTCTCGCCTAATGCCTCATCAATATTGGGATTGATAGGAATAATCCGATATCCTTTTTCCTGAAAGTACCGGGCAACTTTATGGCTATGACGGCTGGTGTCATCCGATAAGCCAATAAAGGCAATGGTGCGGGCTTCCTTGAGGGTTTTCACCCGTTCTTGGGCGGAAGTATTTACAATCAAGGGCGGCTTGCCGGACCACTGCCAGTTTTCAAGATCAATCGGATCAGCGCCTATGGTAGTAATGTAAGCGTGGTGGTCATCTAGGGCTTTCTGATATTTTTCAGTCAACTGCTGATATTTGCCTTCATTGATAATCTCTTCTTTCAACGCTGTTTCAATTGCCTCAAGCGCTAAATGGTAGCGGCTGGTGCGATTTCTCACCTGCATATCAAACGCCGTGGTCGTCCCGCCCTCCTCAATATAACCATGCACGGAAAAACGCTGGGGGTTTTTTACATTAAAAAGCATACTTTTAAGCGTTTCCGGATAGCCGTGAAAGTTTACAATCACGGGCTTATCTACCGTAAAATATTTTTCGGCTGAAGGTATTTGGGGATGGAACGCGTCATCGCACGAACAGGCAGCCTGCAACCGCACCATATTAACGCAGCGGATGCGAATTTCCGGCGCGTCCTGCTTAATGAGCTCGATAGCCGCCAGGACCTCCTTAGTAACGTAATCGCCAATTCCTACCATTACGATATGAGGGTTTTTATCGCTGGCAAACTCCCAGACACTTAACCCATCTACCAGCGCGTTTTTGGCTTGCTCATAACTTAGCCACCGAGGCTCGGGCGTTTTTCCCGCGGTAATAATGTTCATTTGGTTTTTTGAACCCATGGCCTCTTCCATCACCGCCAGCATGCTGTTGTCGTCAACCGGAAAATAAGCTTTTATGAAGTCATTATGCTTTTCCAGCATTCCCGAAACAAAGCTGGGGTTTTGATGGGAGTAGCCGTTATGCTCTTGCCGCCAAGCCGTGGAGGTCAAAAGGTAGTTTATCGAGGGAATGTCCTGGCGCCACGGCATCAACCGTACATATTTCAAGAATTTTTGGTACATGTGGGCCATGCTGGAAAAGATTTGGGCAAACGCTTCATAAGTGGTGAAAACGGCGTGACGCCCAGTTAAGACGTACCCTTGGGCCAAGCCATGCATGGTGTGTTCCGAAAGCATTTCCATCACCCGGCCATCCCGTGCCAAATCTTTATCACCTGGCTGATGAGGCCAAACGAAGCCGCGCGATGTAACTTCGAACACCTCATCCAGCCGGTTAGAGTATGTTTCATCAGGAGACATCAGCCGCAGGTTACGTGATTCTTGATTGTCGGCAAATAAATGTTTTAGATAACTCCCTGCCATACGCATAGCGTTAGACTGCAAAACGCCGGGAGTGTTAAGCGGTTTGGCTAAATCTTCGGCACTTGGCAGCTTGAGCGGCTGGTAGCGCGCCCCAAACATATGGGGGCTATCACCCATCCGCAGCTCGTCGGGCGGCACTACTTCGAGTATGTCGCTTATAAATCCAGTCGTCTTATCAAATAGTTCATCAAACCGGTAGGATTTAAGCCAGGTTTCAAGCACCTGCAGCTCTTCTTCATCCCCCGCCACCGTCGGCATAACTACCTGATGGGCCCGAATGGTGCCTTCAATCGGCTGTCCCCGCAACTCTTTTACGGTAGTCCACCCTTTCGGACTTTTAAGGATAATCATGGGGAAACGGGGTGTAAATTCATTATCTCCTTCGCGGGCTTGCTTTTGGATAGCGGTAATCCGCTCGTAGCAGGTTTCCAGGGTTTCCATCATACGGGCATCAATCTCGTCGTCATTACCTTCCACAATAAAGGGCTCGTAGCCGTAACCGTTAAATAGATCAAGCAAATCTTTGTCATTCATCCGGCCAAAAATAGTCGGACCGGAAATCTTAAGTCCATTTAAGTGCATAATTGGCAAAACAGCGCCGTTAGTAGCGGGGTCAATCAGCTTATTGGTGTGCCAGGCGGCGGCAATAGCACCGGTTTCTGCCTCACCGTCACCTATGAGGCAAACCGCTAACAGGCCGGGGTTATCCAGCACCGCGCCGTAAGCCGACGCCAAGGAGTAGCCCAGTTCACCCCCCTCCAAAATCAATCCTGGTGTTTCGGGGCTGCAATGACTGGAGAAGCCATAAGGCCAACTAAACATTTTACTAATGTAGGTTACGCCAGCTTTATCATGGGTGGCTTCGGAATAATATTTCTGCAATGTCCCTTCTATGAATAGGTTTGCCTGTAGGGCCGGCATCCCATGTCCGGGGCCTAGCACATAGACCGCTTCTTGCCCATGCTTTTTCATTAAATAATTAGCGTGGGCGTAAGAGAAGTTAATGCCGGGACAAGTGCCCCAATGGCCAAACAGTTTAGGCTTAATATCGCCGGAACGCAGAGGGCGCTCAAGTAAGCAGTTGTCCTGCAAGTAAATTTGGGCCACCGATAAATAATTAGCCGCTCGTATGTACTTTTGAATTTTCGGGATATCTTGCATGTATAGTTATTTAGTCCGTTTATGCTTTATATACTCAATCACACCCGGTAAGATTGAAATCGCAATAATGAGCAATACGACCAGCTCAAAATTACGCTGAATGAAAGGAATTTTCCCAAAAAAGAAGCCAGCCAGTGTTAAGCTAATAACCCATAGGAAAGCTCCTATTACATTATAAACCAGAAAGTCCCGATAGCGCATACTGCCGACCCCAGCCACAAACGGCGCGAATGTCCGCACAATCGGGACAAAGCGGGCAATAATAATGGTTTTCCCGCCATATTTTTCATAAAAGTCGTGAGTTTTCTTTAAATAAGCCGGCCTAAAAATACGTGAATTCTTCCGGGTAAAAACCACTTCACCGGTCTTACTGCCAATCCAATAATTAACCGTGTCGCCTACAATCGCCGCTGTTAACAACACTGGCAAAAGAACCCATATGCTCAGTGAACCGGCTCCGGCTAAAGCGCCCGCCGCGAATAGCAGCGAATCTCCGGGGAGGAACGGCATAATTACTAACCCGGTTTCAATAAAAATAACCCCAAATAACACCAAGTAACTTAATGTGCCATATTGCTCGACAGCGTTACGCAGATGTTCGTCAATATGCAAAATCAGGTCAAGCAGTTCCATGCGATAAGTATAGCGTACTCTTCATAGCTTGTGTTCGGTCTTTGTTCGGTATAGTATTGAAGCTAGGAGATGCCATGACCGAAGAGATTAATGAGCCAGTTAGGGTGCTAGCCGGGTTTGACCATACCAAGCGGGCTAGCGTGGTGCTACCGTATCTGGTAGATTGGCGCGGGCACCGCTATAAGGTCACTCAGTTTGGCATCCATTATCCCGCCCGCCGCGGCAAGAAGTTTTATCATATATTTGAATTATTGTGCGACACGGCCAAGTTTAAGCTTGAGCTTGACACTGAAACGCTTACTTGGAACCTAGCCGAGGTCTATTATGACCATTGAACCCAACCCCGTCGCCCCCAAAATTATGCACATCGACCTCAACAGCGCTTTTGCGATGACTGAGCAGCAGGCCAATCCCTTGTTACGCGGCCGGCCGGTAGGCGTTACTAACCGTTTAAACGATTACGCTATTTGCATCACCGCCTCGCATGAAGCCAAAGTAGCGGGCATTGGGATTGGCACCCGCTGGCACGAGGCTCGCGCGATTGTTCCTGATTTCACTATGCTGGAAAGCGACCCCGACAAGTACACCCACGTGCACCATAAAATGAAGGCTATTTTTGCCAGCTACTCCCCCGCCGCCTACATGAAAAGTGTCGATGAGGGCGTTATTGATTTTGCGGGCATGGACTCTATTTTAAAAGGACGCAGTCTGGAAGATATTGCTCGGGAGATTAAGCAGCGGATTAAGGAAGATGTCGGCGATTACATGACGGTGAATATTGGCATTGCCCAAAACCGCTGGCTAGCCAAGGTAGCCGCCGAGTTCCATAAGCCCGACGGCTTGCTCACCATCAACCCCGGCGAGCAAGAAGCCTTATTTAGCATGCTGCCGCTGGTTAAACTGCCCTATATTAAACGGCGGATGGAGCGGCGGCTAAACCAAGCGGGTATTTATAGCTCGGTGGATTTCTACCGCGCACCCTACTGGGTACTGTTTCGCCAGGTGTTTGGCGGCATCAACGGCCATCACTGGTACTTAAAGCTGCGTGGGTATGAAACCGAGCGTCAATACGGTATCCGCAGCGTGGGGCGCAACTACGTTTTGGAGCACCGCACCGATGAGGTAGAAGAGCTCTCGCTACTCTTTCACAAGGCGGCGGTAAAAATCAGCCGCCGCTTAAAACGCAATAATTTGGCCGCCCGGGGCTTAAGCCTCTATCTCCGCTATGGTCAGCCCCGCGGCAGCGAAGCCGACTACGACCATCCGCGGCGGTGGCATGGACGCAATATGTGGCCCGCCGCCGTCCGCCGGGGTGACCAGCTCCATCAGCGCGCTATGGAGCTGTTTCTCTCCGGCCCGCAGGGGCTGGTGGTTAATGGCTTTGATATGAGCAGCTACGGTCTGGAGCCTTACCGCGGCAACCACCAACCTACCCTCTTCGGCGATACCCAGGTCCAGCGCGAACATTTGGAAGATGCCATTAATGCCATTAACGACCGCTATGGCGAATTGGTAGTCCAGCCAGCCTCGGTAGCCCTTTCTAAAAACCCGATGAAAGACAAGATCCCCTTTGGAACAATCCGCTATTTTGAGTAGTCCGAAGATTTACAAAAGATCTTGGTTGAGCCATCATTAAGGTTATGCAGAATAAAATTTTTCTTAATCCCGCTGGATACATTGAAGTTATATTTATTGGCCACCAAACCGGTGAGACCTTTAAAGACGTATACGATAAGGTGCAGCCGTTAATTGCTACGATGAAAAACCAGGATAAACCGCTGCGGGGACTTTTTGATATGACCCAACAAACTGGCTATTCGCTGGGCTCCGATAAGGCCGCGCTCAAATTCCTTGAAGAAACCGATTACGACCGAATCGCCATGCATCATGTGGGTCATGCCGCGGTCACCAACGCCATCATCATGGCTATGGGAAAGGGTGACAACACTAAGCTCTTTGATAACCGCGAAGAAGCACTTGCCTGGCTGATGCGCGACTAACTCTTTGTTGCGATACAATTAAGGTATGCAACAAAAATCTTTAAATAAAATGGCCTTAAGCGCCACCCTGCACTGCCTAACCGGTTGCGCCATTGGTGAAGTACTGGGGTTAGTAATCGGTGAGGCCTTAGGGCTTGGCACCACCCCTACCATCGCGTTGGCGGTTGGGTTGGCCTTCCTTTTTGGCTATTCGCTTACCTCGCTCCCCTTGTTGCGGGCGGGATTGTCGCTACGCGCCACCATGAAAATCGCTTTAGCGGTCGACACCCTCTCAATCGCTACCATGGAAATTGTTGATAATGCCATTATGGCCATTGTTCCCGGGGCGATGGGTGGCGGACTAGCAAACCCAACCTTTTGGCTAAGCCTAGCCTTTGCCCTATTCATAGCCTTCTGGGCTGCCTACCCAGTAAACCGTTACCTGCTTAAAAAAGGTAAAGGCCACGCGCTGATGCATGACTATCACCACCATTAGACCGAAGATAATTATTGTTTCATCAAAATAGTGGTTGTAGGATACTATTTTAAAGCACTTTTAATAAAAAATTAATCGAGAAATAGTATCCTTGAAACACTAAACCACAAAAACAGCCAAGCCCTTCAATCAGGAGCAGGTCAGTAGCGTTCTCAGCTATTTACTGGGCAGTTTTACGGCGGAACATCCATACCGCTAGTGGCATGCTTACCATAATGATAGCCACACACCAAACCACTGAAAGCCATCCAGAATTATCAAGCGGCGTGCCGACCAATAAAGACCGCATAGTGTCAATTACATGGGTAAGTGGTTGGTTGTCCGCAAATATCCTTAAAGCCTCTGGCATTGTTTTAGTCTCTACGAAAGCGCTGGAGATAAAGGTTAAAGGGAAAATAAGGACAAAACCCACCCACTGGGCCGCCTCCAGGCTTTTTACCAGCAAGCCTAGAATTGCCGACAACCATGAAATAGCCAAGGAAAACAGCATCGCAAGGAGAAAGACCAAGAGCCATTCATAAGGACTGGCGTTTGGACGAAAGCCAACCGCGAAACCTACCGCGATCATGATTAACCCTGAAATGATGTTGCGAAACATGTCGGACGTTATATGGCCAAGCAAGAGGGCACTGCTAGCCATTGGCAAGGATTTGAAGCGGTCAACAATCCCCTCTTTCATATCCACCGCCAAATTGATAGTGGTGTAGTTAGCGCCAAAGGCTAAGGTTTGAACTAAAATCCCCGCAAACAAGTAATTTGGATAACTAACTTTGCCGGTATCAATCGCGCCGCCTAAGACGTAGCGGTTCAACAGCATGAACATGATTGGAAACAGTACTAACGACAACACCTGGTCAAGGCTGCGAATGATATGCAGGATGCTCCGCTTGGTCATAATCCAAGAATCGCTAAGAAGCCAATACATTATTTCTTACCTTTCGCTTTATCGGCCGGCTCTTGAATCGCCGCGTGGCCCGTTAAGGTTAGGAAGACATCATCCAGCGTTGGGCGATGCAGCGAAACGCTTTCCACCTCGATGCGGGCATCTTCAAGCATCTGCAAAACTTCTTTCAGCTTTTTAACGCCGCCGCCGCTGGCAATGCTCACCACACGCCTTTCGGCATCAGATTGAAGTGACTTGCCATCTTTTTTACCAATAATCGCGACGGCTTTTTCAAAGCTACTTTTCTTACCAATAACAATCTCCAAACGGTCGGCCCCCACCTGAGCCTTAAGGGTGTCTGCCGTGCCTTTAGCAATAACCTTGCCTTCATCGATTACGACAATACTATCGGCCAGATGGTCGGCTTCATCCATGTACTGGGTGGTTAAGAGGATGGTTGTACCGTCTTTAGCTAGTCGCTTAATAATGTCCCACATGGTTAAACGGCTGCGGGGGTCCAGGCCGGTGGTTGGCTCGTCCAGAAAGATAATTGGCGGATTTGCGATCAAGCTCATGGCTAAGTCAATCCGGCGCTTCATACCCCCGGAATAGGTTTTAACCGGACGTTTTGACGCCTCAACCAAATCAAACTGCTTCATCAAATCGTTGGTACGGCGTTTTGTGTCACTCATGCTTAAACGGTACAAACGCCCCATCATGTGCATATTTTCTTCGCCGGTAAGGTATTCATCTACGGCCGCGAACTGGCCGGTTAGGCCGATATTGGCGCGGACGTCACCGGAATGCTTTGTAACGTCATAACCATTAATGCTAGCTTCGCCGCCATCGGGAAGAAGCAGAGTGCTCAGAATCCGAATGGTAGTAGTTTTACCGGCACCATTTGGGCCCAATAACGCGAGGATTTTACCGTGCTCTACGGTGAAATTAATCCCATCAAGCACCTTAAGCTTGCCATAAGACATACGCAGATTTTTTACAACGATGGCTTGTTGGCTTGGTAAAGTCTTTTTCATATTGTTTTATCTTAACCTCCAGCGATGAAGGGGGTCAAGCGATCACAACAGAAACAGACTTAATAGCTATTAATTTGCTTGGCGTACTCTAATAATTCTGGGTTAGGACATAGCGGTTCCGTATAAAAATGGACCACCTTTTTATTGCTCAGCGTTTTGGTACCAGCCGGCTTTATCGTCGTATCAAGACTTTCTGTCCCAAACTTCACATGAACTGCACGGGCGCAGGCTTGCAGCTTAGGAATTCCAGCAAACACCGCGTTGTGGTCCGGGCTTCCTAATACCGCCGCGCTGGCTTGGCCAATATCACTAACAGTTGATAATGTTACTCCTTCGGTAAACCCAGTCTCTCCCGGTGAATGTCGGTATACAACTTCAGCCAAATCATTGTTTGGAGGGAGCACAAGTTTAGCGGAAGGAATATAGGCTCTTCCGGAAAGCGGCTCAATCACGATAGGTTGGTTAAGGTTTTCAATCGCTTTTACTATAATATTAGGCATTTGGTTATCATTGCGGCTTAGCTTCAATAATTCCAACGCCAGAACTGTGTTAAAGAGAACGAGTGCCGTTAGGACGATAAAAGAAGCAACAAATAACATTTTGCCGGGTTGATGAATTAACTTCTTTTCGCTCATGCTTAAACTATACCACCCATAAAGATTCAGCCAAAATTATATTTCGCTTTTTTGGCACTCTAACTTTAACCGCTCAAGGGGGGCGAAATTATCAGTTAAATCCATCCCTCCGCTGAGGTCGTATACTAATCCGCTCCTATCACTTAAAGCTTGGTTAGAATAGGCAAAAATAAGATTCTGCTTGGTCTGAAGCGACAGGTCGTGGTCAGGATAAAGCCGGTAGCTCAAGAAGCTATGCGCGTAAGAGGCGTGGATAGCCCTTAGCTGCGGACGGCACGCTTGAGTATCGGAACCAATCACATTGGAAATAACCAGCCCTTGCGGCTGAAGGCTCTGCTTTAGCCTTTCCGTGTATTCTTGAGTGGCGACAGAAAAGGGGATTGAACTGTCACTGTAAACATCTACCAAGATAATGTCGTATTTTATTTTATTGGTATTAAGGTAAGCCCGCGCGTCTTCCCCGTATATATGGACATTACCGGGGTTTGAATAGTTGAAGTACTGCTTGGCTATGCCTGGAAGCTTCGGGTCTATTTCAGCCACATCAATCTGTGAATCCGGATATTTTTCAGCAAAGTAACGGGGCATGGTGAACGCGCCTCCCCCCAGAATAAGGATACGGTCCTTTTTAGGGGCCGTATCCACTAGGGCCGCCATTTGACGGGTGTAGAAAAATACCAACTCGTTAGAGCCATCGAGGCGGACACCCGACTGGGCGGCGTTGGGTCCCGAAACTAAGAGCCGGGTAGGGGCGTTATCATACGCCACATCATAAATCTTATACCGTGCAGAAGCGGTATCGATATCAGCTACCTCCGCCTCGGCGCTGCTCTGGGGGAACCAAAGAAAAATGAATAACACGATGAACAGCCCTATCCCCCCGCGCTTTATTATTTGTCGATAAGGCGCAAAAAAGAGACTTGAAAGCACCAGGAAAAGCGCGGTGATCATAAAGGTTTCTTTCGACCCAATATAGCCAAAAAAGATGAACCCGACACTAAATGTGCCAATAATGCCGCCTATGGCATTGGCGGCGCTTAAGAAGGCAACAGAAGTTCCCGTGGTTTCAAGCGACACCGTTCGCAATCTGGCCAGATAAGGGCTGATAATTCCCAGAATAAAGCTGGTTGGCGTAAACAAGAGTGTTGCCACCAGCAACCCCTGGAGGCGTGGGTCCTTGATGCCGTTCGTAACCCACGAAAGGACGGTGTCGGAAAGCGCGTAGGTTGTAATAACGGTACCGGCTGCCAGTAATAAAAGCCAAGAAATGTCAGACTGTTTAACCCGTTTATCGGCAAGCATTCCACCAACCGCGTAACCTAGCGAAAGGGCCGCGATTATAACACCAATAACACTCGTCCAAACATAGGTTGAACTGCCAATACTGGGCGCCAAAATCCGCGCGGCCGCCAGTTCATAGGCAAGCAAGGAAAACCCGGTAATAAAGGCTGCCAATTCGTATTTAGTTATTCTTCTCATTAAACCGCCTATTCATGCGTAGATCATATCAAACTTGGAGGTTATGCAAGAATCAATCCGCCGGTAATGCCAACCTCAATAATAAACATTGGAACGTATGCGACTATAAGGATTTTTTCGCGGTACTTAAATCCGATTAACGCGAATACAAATGACACCACAGTATAAAGAGACCAAGTCAGTAACGACAACCCTTGCGTGTGTCCCTGTAGTACATTGATAAACTGTGGCAGCGTCATCACCGGCATAGCAACCGCCGCCATGAGTCCAACTCGGTCTAATAGTGACTGTCCCCCACTTCGCATACATTCGATACTACATAAAATGCTTATGTCTGTGAACCCCAAAAAGCAAAATTTATGCATTTTTAATTAATTCATAAGACTTAAAAGCTTGCGGACTGTATTACAGTTTCGAATGGTCATTTTTTTATATAGTTGCGTGCCAACAAGTTTCATCATGCCGCTTTTGGTAACGTTTTTCTTATCTACACGCCAAATGATGGCTCCCGATGTGTATTTAACATCCTCAATTTCCGGCTTAATACTTAGACCATTGAGCACTTTGGGGCTAGCCACTTCCTCCCACAGGAACATAACATCGCATTTCATGGTTTGATCATTTACCCACGTATCTGGCAGGGTATCAGCAATGGCGCTGAGATCATCTTTGCTTCGTATAAGCACCTCTACCGCAAAACCAAAATCCTTTTCGATCGCCTTCTCAATAGTGCCAGAAAGATCCTGTGGCTTACGAAGATCGTCGCTGAATATCACATTACCGGAGTTAATGTAGGTTGCAACGTCACGCAACCCCAGCCGCTCAAAGGTTTGCTTGAGCCGCTTCATCTCAACTTTATTTTTTCCCCCAACATTAATGCCTCGAAGCAAGGCTACATATACCATACGATCATTGTAATATACCGCCCGACCATTCTCGATAATTTAAAGGGGCTTATATAACCTACGAAGAATTACCGAAAGACGAACCTTACTAGCAATAAGGCCACCGCGAGCCAAGTAAATTTTGCAAAAAGAGGAAGCGCTTGCTTAGCCAGGGCAGGCGGGAAAAAAAGTTCAAAAAACGGTTTATCATCACCTATTTTACGTTGGACATGGATTAATGGGCAATCACCTTTGTTGAAGACGAAGATGAAAATACCCTCAGCTGCTAAGCTAATGGCTGCAACGACCAATAGGTAGTCAAATACCCCCGCGATGGCCGCGAAATAAAGATAGAGAAGGCATGCTAAAAAGTAGCCGGCGAACAGACCGTGAGCAATCCGCAAAAGAATAATCTGACCCATTACGGCCTAATCGCCTCTTCGAAAGCTTTCTTTGCCAATAGCCGGGTTGTATCAATGAACGGCAGGGACCCTGGGACTGTTATACCGGCCACGCCAATGTGTTTCATGGTTAGATCATAGCAAAAACAGAAGTGGGCCGATATCGGCCAGGCAATAATCTACTTCTTTCAATTTCAAAGGTGTGACAAAATGGCTTCACTATGTACAGTAGCGACGGACTCGGAGAAGCAATTTTATTAGGAATACTCCTTTTCATAGTCGCGCCCTTCGCACTCTTCGTTTTTCTGCTTATTGCTGGCTTCAAGAAAAATAAACTTTTATTCAAAGTAATAGGTGGGTTTGGTCTGTCGTTCATGTTAATGGCAGCTATTATTTTTTCCGTAAGTGAAATAACGAAAACTCGGATAAACAATAAGCTTAATGCCCAGGCGAACGCGGAGCTTATTAAAACTATCCCACCCGTGTACACCACCGGACTAAACTACATTGAAAAAAATACTCCAGAAGGAAAGCCGGTGCTGAGGGGCGTTTTATATAAGTCTGATGCTTACGAAGTTACGCTTGATACTACCCCTATACAAACAAAATTCAGAGGTTTTAAAGACAGCCTGGCGTACAAGACGCGGTTTGACCCTACCCGCAATATGTGTGAGTTCGAGTGGTTTTTTGAAAAAGAGCGAGGAACACAAAATAATTTTGAGTGCGTACCCATTGCTAAAACTGAAGATGGAGCAATAATTTATACAAATCAAAATTCAGCCAATGGCGATGCGTACTCATACTCCATATACTTTGGGGTAGTTAAACCCGGCACATTGCTGGTACTTCAAACCAGTTTGGCAGCAAGCAATTACAGTATTACCGACCCCAGGAACACCCAAGCTAAAAAAATAATCGAGACAATTTCTACTTTAAAGCAGTATGAAAATACAAACCTTGCAAACTATTTTGAGATCAACGCTAACACTGGGTTATCAAGATAATTCTTTACCCGCCGCTTGGCCCATGCCAGCTAACACAGGACCTCAATAATCCTGCTTATTCATATCATTACCAAGGCGTTCTCCGCAACGTTGTTTTGATCCGCGGGCGCACTTATAAGTTTGTTACAATAACGCTATGAGTACCATTAAAACCACGGCCAATAATGCCAGCGTAACTAACTTTATTAACTCGGTTGTTGGTGAAACCAAGAAGAATGATAGCTTTATGCTATTGGAAATGTTTGCTCGCATTACCGGCGAAAAGCCCAAAATGTGGGGCTCAAGCATTATCGGGTTTGGTCAATACCATTACAAGTCCGAAAGAAGCAGACAAGAGGGCGACTGGCCCCTTACCGCTTTTTCCCCGCGGAAGCAGAACTTAACCTTATATATTATGCTTGGATTCGATGTATATACCGATTTATTACAAGACTTAGGCAAGCACAAAACAAGCAAAGGGTGTCTTTACATCAATAAACTAAGTGATGTTAACAAGACGGTATTAGAAAAATTTATTAAAGAATCTTATATTGAAATGAAGAAAAAACACAGCTAAAAAAGACAGATGCTACTTCCTCTCTGCTATACGTTGACTATCGCTTTGGTACTCTAAAATATCTCCAGGCTGGCAACCTAAAGCTTCACAAATTGCTCCAAGGGTTGAAAATCGAACAGCTTTCGCCCTGCCGTTTTTTAGAATAGAAAGATTGGCCATGGTTATGCCAACTTTTTCTGTTAGCTCGGTAACGCTCATTTTGCGCCTGGCCAACATTACATCAATATTAATTATAATTGCCATTACATTAGCCTCATACCGTTAAATCATTTTCCGACTTTATGTCTATAACATTTTGCAACAGCTTTTGCAGCACGGCCGCGAAGGTCGCGATTACAAAGGAAGCACCAATAATCACAAACCCTATCAACGCAACTCCCGGAGCGTCATCTCTATCCGCCGCGTAAAATATGTATGGCATTCCCGCCGCAAACAACGCGCTGATGGTAAGCGCGCAGAATTTTATATTTTTCAAAGCATCTACCGAAATTTGAGAAAAAGCATTGTTTTTATCGATAAAGCTTAGCAGCTTAAACGCTTGGTGGAGGGCAAAGAAAAACGGTATTGCCGGTACGTACATACCCCACAAGATAGGGGCATAATAACCCGTGTTATCGGAGCGTATTCCCGCGGGCAACGCGATAACGCACAAACCCAGCACTACAAGCCCAATCAGAATAACAGCACCCTTTAAGAAGATGGTTGACCCTCTATTCATCGAATTAACCTTGCTTACTTATTATTGCTTGAAATTTAACATACGTTATATTGTTTTGCAATAGATTATTATTGTTTTATGGGATACTCTTGAAGTCGAGAAGCCTCGCCTATAAGAGCGTCGTCGGCCGAAGACCGGGACAAATTCCATGACTGCCAGCTGACATCGGCCTCGGACTGACGATTAAACCGGCGACGGTTCAACTGCTCGCCTAGGGCCTTGGTGTCATCGGGACGAAGTGATAAATACTGCTCAACCAGCACCGGCACCGCGTCATCAGATAGCCGACCTAAGTATTGAGCGTCGATTTTGCCTGTATGCTGATAGCGCTCAAGGTTTTGCCGCGCTATAAAGGCATCGGGATTTATGGTGTTCATGACCGCTAGGAACGCGATAACTGCCAGCAACGCTGGAAAGGCGAAGGCTCGGTCGGAAGCCGACCGAATTATCTTGTATGCCAGAATGAGAAATATGACTGCAAGGAGAATTGTAAAGGCGTGGCTGTAAAGACGCGGTGCTGTAAAACCATACGCTTGCTCATATAAATACAGCCGCCTGAAAGCCGACCCCATAATTAGCATAACCTGCAGTACTAAGCCGATACTTAGCACTTTAAACAACATTGAGTGGCCGCGTTTGCCCCTTTCAATGTACTTCTCGGCTGACCATAGTAAACCAAACGCCATAACCACGACAGCTAAAAGTTCAAAAAAACCTTTGCGCGCATATTCGGCGTAAGTGAAACCTTGCGCGGAGATATTCCCCGTTCCCCCAAACAGGTACGCGAGCTGTACGAGAATAAACGCGAAAAATAGCGTATTTACTGAAACGAGAAGTATGGTGCTTTCAACCTTGCCAATAAGCGGCTTTAACGGAGCTTCTAATGGATTTTCTTCTGGTTTAGTGACACTGAACAAATATGAGTATCCACCTATAAAGCCAAGCGTAGCCAGCAAAATCAAAATAAGCCTTGCGGTTATCTCGGGGTCAATTTGAATGCTTACCAAATCATTGAGGTGCTTTTGGATGATAAGGTCGGCCGACGCGAATAAAAGCAAAAACACGACAAGAACCGGAACAGTAATTGCGATACCCTTTACGATCTGAGCCGTCTTGGGCTGAATTTTCAGAGCCTTATGCGTTGCTACAATCTGCCCAATAGTATGCCTCGCCGGCTTCAAAAACTGCAATGGGGTAAGCGGGATACTGCTATAGTCCTTAACGCGCAAATCAGTGAGACGGCGGCGGAAGGCCACTTTGGCAATTAACAATAGAAGCAACAAGCACGCGCCAATATTCATAAGTGTCAGCATCTCGCTCGAGCGAACGGCTACCATGGCGGCAAAACCAATAAGTGGAAGCATCAGCCACCACACGGCTTTGCTTGGTTTTTGCTGCAAATAATGGGCGAGGCCCATTATTCCGCCCGCAACGACAGCAACGTACACGGGAAAGGATAGGCCGGGTAGATGTTCGAAGAAGAACAAGTCGAACAATAGACCAAGAGTGAGCGACACGCCAACTATTGCGGCGGCTTGAGCGAGTTGAGACTTGATATGTACGTGCCCCATTGTTTATTTCTCGTTAATAATCGTATTATACGATATTAATTTATTGTAAATCAACAAATATCTTTTAAATAAGCCTGTATGGTTAGGGCTATGGTTGGATTTTTGAACGCTTACGGGCTTTAAAATAAGTAATTAATGACAAAATCCCAAAAGCACAGAATATTGCAAAGGAAGGAATTGTAACAAGGAGCGTTATCCAGACTGCCCTGCCAAGCGAGTCCCATCCAGTTCCGACGATACGATCACTAGATGCAATTACCGCACTTAAGATACATATGAGCAATGCAGAGATTGTGATTGTAAACGACTTTTTCATACTGACACTATATCAATCATAAGCATACGCGCAATGGCTGGGGCTATGGGTCGTTATCCGAACAAATTATGTTAGCGGAGCCGGCTCGGTAGGCGTGGCATAAAGAACGTCTGGCTTAAGCCACGTAAAAATGTACTGTAGTAATGGCTAAAAATTTTGTGCCTGAAATTTATCTTTTTGTCTAATCCAGCAATATTAAGCCTGCCGGAATTGGCTAGAATAAACTTATGCAAGACATGCTAAAAAAAATTCCTAGACCAAATCAGCGCTTCCTTCAGACAATAAAGGATGTAGGTGTGCATGACCATGTCTGCTTGCTTTACCGTGACAGCCATGAAGGTTTGGCTAGTGCAGTTGCTTTCATAGAGGCGGGGTTGCGAGACCACGATCAATGTATCTATATTACCGATGACAATCCACCGGAGGATGTCCTACAGGCTTTAGAACGCTCAGGTGTGGATATTGAATATAGCCTGCAAAGCGAGCAGTTAGTATTAGGCACAAAGGACGGATCTTATTTAGAAAGTGGCACCTTCAAACCGAATGCTGCAATCAAGTTATTCCAAGAAGCTTCACGCCAAGCTACGTCAAATGGTTTTCGGGCTGTTCGAGGATGTGCTGAGATGACTTGGCAGCTAAACTCTAGCCACACTGAAACAGAACACTTATTGGACTACGAAAGTCGTTTGAATGAAGAGCTGTTTCGTGACCATCAGGTAGTAGGAATGTGCCAGTTTAATATTAACCGCTTTGGCGCTGCCGCGATAAGGGAAATAATCTATACCCATCCTATCGTAATTATAGGCGGTCTAATGTGTGAAAATATTTATTACAAACCACCTGGCACATATAGACCTAATACTTCCGACGAAATAGCAGAGTGGGAAGTAAAAAATATCGTCCAGGATATTTATAAATTCTCAGAAAACCGATACGGGTTTTAACGAAATCTTTTAGCTCCACAAAGCTAAGTCTGTTTCAGCCTACTCCGGTGTAAGTTATTAATCGCATCACCGTTAGGCGGCCCCAAATCATAAGGGGCGCCTGAAACCCCCATTCGGAATTTTAAGCATAAGAGCAATGGCTGGGGCTATGGGCCGTTATCCGAACAAATTACGCAGGAGTATAATCAGGATATGAGTATGAAAAGCATTTCCGGTATTATTTGTCTTGTTAAAGACCTTGAGAAAACAACCAAATTTTATGAGACGCTCGGCTTTGATTTTAAGAAAAGTAATCCAGGCGTGTCGGCTACAGCTTACTTGAATTGGTTTTGGATAGAATTTCTACTTGAGAATAAGGTCATTACCGAAGAATTCAAAGATGATGTTGAGGTTTCCCGAAAAGGTGCAGGTCAATATACTCATGTCGCAGTTGATGACATAGATGATTTCTATCAAACTGTTTTAGCAAGCGGCTTGCATCCTTCAAGCGAACCTAGAGACTTCCCTTGGGGTCATCGAGAATTTGTACTTATTGACCCGGACGGCTATAAACTAGTCTTCTTCCATAAGATTAATAATAAGTGAAAACAATGTTTGACGCATCATCAAACTTATATATATTCTGATAATCTGCAGCGTATTATATGCATTCATTAAGTTTAGAGTAGAGATACGAATTAAGCCCAGCAAAGGCAGTAGTATTTAGCTTAGCCCTACTTAAGCGAGTAAGAAAAATTTCTTTGGGCGGGCTGTGATTGGATTTTCGAATCTGATTAATGCCATGTTACTGCGTTGGGATAGACATCGGGAAAGTTATGCCAATCCTCATACATCTTTCCCGATTCTGAGGTTGTAGGGTTCGAGCCGCTTAGCACTTGGAACTAGCAGAGTATGTTAACCTCAGAAACAATATCGATTTTGCGGGTGAGCCATTCGCCAATATGTTTCCGGATTCGTTGATGTAGCTATAATAGTATTGAAATTTTTTATTCACCAGGCATAATGCAATGCCGTTAAGCGTACCATCTTTCGCAATGATTGAGTTATCGTACCCTACGACGATTCCATTTGCTTTCGCGTTACTTTTTAATACATTATATATGTCTTTGTAGTTGCCAGTACATCCATATGAAACTGTCCAAGTTGGTATTGTATCTATTCCCCCTTTTGTAAATTCTTTATTTTGCTCAGTGCAACTATGTGGCGGGGGGGTCTTGGCAACTTCTTTATCAAGAGCAACTTTATTGGCGTGGCTCATACCCCAACCAACCAGCATTACTGCAATAACGGCTAGAGCAACTATTCCAAATACTTTAAGTGTGCTGATGCCACTCTGATGCTGAATGATTGTAAGAACTTTTCTCATGTCGGCATTATACCATCAAAGTGCTTATGGCTGGGCATGACGGTTTAGATTTTAGCTGCAGGCATAGCTTATTAAATAACGAGGCAAATGTGACGCTCTAAAAGGTAATGACTCCTTAAGAGATTGAAAGATTGTACAATAACTAGCGCGCACTGTGTGCGCAGAGGAAAAATCTAGGATTGCGATACGCTCGTGAGAACAAGTTCCTGCGGCAATAAAGCTCTACTGTGTGTTTTACAAACATTATCTAAATTTTCTAGAATCTGGGATTGTTTTAAATTTTCCGCCTGATGCGCAGGGTAGGCACAAAAAAGAGTGAAATGGTAATCATTCGCAATTTCGTTCCAAAGTTTTTCAAGTTCGATAACGCCCTTGTAATTGCCCTGTTCCGATAATAGTGCCACCATTTCACCAAATGCTCGTATCGTCTTACCAGGCTGAGATAGTTCGCTGAGCAAAGAACCAATGACCTTATAGAATAATTCTTTATTAGGCATACCATTGCGCATAAAGGCATCTAACGTTTCCGCTGCATCGAGCAACTTAAGCCGTCCAGCATTCTTAGCCTTATCTATATCCAAGCCGCACTTAATAAGTCCGCTCTCCATCGAGTTAATGTGCTTTTTTGTAGCAATCACTGCACAAGGATCTCCAGATGCGACCCCACCTCCAATAAAGCTTAGGAGGTTTTTAATCAAAATCTTCTCATCAGGGTAAAACTGCACAAAGTGTTCTGTGTCATATACCGAGACTAGCAAGTTATCTTGCATCAATTTCCTCCTTACTTAGTTTTGGGGATTTTAGCCTAAGCCTGCTTTTTTAGCAACGGACATTTCACCAACACACTTAGCATATGTCATCACCAACCTTAAATGTCCAAATGAACTTAACAATGCAGGGGCGGTAGAATTACTTTGTATTGCTTCGTCAATTACTCGGTGCAAGCACCTGAGTGATCTCCTTGCAATCGAACCTCGACTACGTGGTACGGTCCTCATCCTCCTTGTCCTACATAAAAAATGCCCGGCATTACGTTGACACTTTTTATGGCTGGGGCTATGGGACGTTATCCGAACAAATTATGTTTAGCTGACCCCTATTTCCTGCTGGGTGTGAGAATGGCTAAAGCAATAATTCCAGCTATAGCAAATCCTATGGCTCCAAACATCCAACTGATGCTGTCAAAACCTTTGATACTTGACTCCATAATTACCGAGATAAAGCACATCCCCCAAATTGAGATAAGCCACCAAGCTGCGCGGGTGTTGCCTGATTGCATATTTGCATAAATACTTCCAGCCACTCCTACAATAATAAATAATAATGGCCAATATCCAACAAATCTTACAAGGATGACGCCTGATATTACAAGAAATAGTACTAATGCCTTACTCATTCGTGCATTATAGCATTAAGCATAACTGCAATGGCTGGAGCTATGGGACGCTATCCGAACAGTTTATGTGTGCGGTCAAGGCATGATTTAGCCCCGCGGGTTAAACCTCGCGGGGCTGTGACAGGCTCTCCGATTTGAGAGCCTGTCCGAACTTGGTGCGCCTACACGGCTACCGTTTCTTCCAGGCTGATCGCCCAGGCCTGGAGGATCCTAACGTACTCGGCCGTGTTGTCCGGCACCCAGCACGCCAAGGCCGAGACCTGAAGGTTGAGATCGATGATGCTCGCACGTGCAATCGACTCGGTCTCGGTGTTGACGGTCAGCCGCGTTGTCACGGAAAACCCTGAGGTCATCGCTCGTGAGCCAGCCAGTAGAACCCATCAGGTCATCAATGTCGCCGTCGAAGAAGCGGATCTCGGCATCCAAGGTCGGAAGATCCACCCCAGGCGGCAGGTCAGTGACGTCCATCAACATCCAGCGGCGGTTGGGCATGGTTCTCTCCTATAGGACGAGGTTAACGGATTTTGATATAATATCATATTATGACAATAAATACAAGGGGGAATAGCTTAAACTTTCTGTCTGTTAAGCTTAATTTATGGATCTTACAGAAATGATCGGTAAAATTGCGGGCGTAGTGGCAGTACTAGCCTTCGCTCCGTATGTCTGGAGTGTACTTAAGGGACGCACTAAACCTAGCCGCGCTAGTTGGTTGATATGGTCTGTTTTAGGTGTAAGTATCCTTGCTAGTTACCATTCCTCAGGAGCGACCGATACCATTTGGATCCCAATTATTTACGCTATCATGCCGATTCTTATCTTTCTACTGTCATTGAAGTACGGAGTAGGAGGGTATGCTAAGTTAGATATAGTATGCTTAATTGGCGCAGCCGTTGGGCTGATAGCATGGAAGCTAACTGATTCACCTCAGACTGCTTTGTTTATCAATATTTTTATCGATGGGCTAGGCTTTATTCCAACCTTTAAGAAAACGTATGTAGATCCGAATAGTGAAAGCCGGCTTGCTTGGATTATTGGTGCCTCAGCTACTATCGTTAACTTATTTGCGATAAACTCATGGGATCTAGATATCGCATTGTATCCAATTTATCTTGCCCTGTTCAATTCTATTGTGGTTGTTTTATTACTTGGCGTTGTACAGCGACAATTTAATATTCCTAAAGACATGAATAGCAGCGTATGATTACTCCATGCTAGATCCAAGATTTATTTACATAAGTGTCATGCTCAATCTTGTCGGTAGTATTGGCTACGCCAGGGATACTGTTAAAGGCAAGACAAAGCCGAACAGAGTTACATGGCTATTGTGGGCGCTTGCACCTATGATTGCTTTCTTCGCATCATTATCCGAAGGGGTGGGACTGCCCGCTTTAATGACCTTTATGTTTGGCTTTGGTCCACTCATTATTTTCTTAGCTTCGTTTGTAAATAAAAAAGCTTATTGGAATATCACAAAGCTCGATATTCTGTGCGGCTCTATTGCTGTTCTTGCCTTGATACTTTGGCTCATTACAGGCACCGGCAATATAGCTATAACATTCAGCATCCTTGCCGACCTCATTGCAGGCATACCCACGCTAATTAAAGCGTATAAGTTTCCCGACACAGAGAGTACGAATGTCTATCGAAACGGTGCTTTGAGCGCAATAATTACACTGCTCATTATTGATAACTGGACGTATGCAGCGTATGGTTTTCCCATATATATTCTGATAATCTGCACCGTATTATATATATTCATTAAGTTTAGGGTGGGAATAAAACTTAAGCCCAGCAAAGGCAGCAACATCTAACTTAGCTTTATTTAAGTAAGTGAGTGAAATAATTCTTTTT